>CAYTYV010000193.1:0-11409 GCA_964441055.1 uncultured Polyangiaceae bacterium
CGTCGTCCAAACCCGAGGCGCAGCCGACGGCCAAGCTCGCTAACACCACTAGCCCAATGACCGCTGCCGCTCTGCTCACGTCGCCCTCGTCACGGTTTGGATATCTCTTGACGATCAAAACGTAACCCAAAAATGGGTTACGCTCAAGAAGGCTAAATAACTCGGTGGGTTAAGGTGCGCAGATGTGGGATGCGCGCCTCAGGAGCGCGACTCGGGTCCGCTAGCGACGACGAGTGCCAGAGGGGACCGCTGGAGCCGACAACGCGAGCCAAAGCAGAAACGGTGGCGGCGTCGTGGCGAGCTCGATCGCCCGCGAAAGGATGATCAAAACCGACGCCGCGCGCATGTCGTAGTCATGGGAAGTCTGAATCGACACGCTGCGCGCGGCGTTGCGTTGCCGCCGCCCGAGACGGCGCGCAAGCTCGATGGGACCCCACGATGGAGTCGGCTGTTGCTGGCCGTGGGGCTGCTCCTCGGCGGCTGTGGCGGAGGGGAGGGCGAGCCCGGGCTGGCCTCTGTTCGTCTACCCCGATGAATACGACCTGCACCTCGGCGCGGGCTCGTCCTGCATCGACGCGGCCGACGGCGACGAGGCGCCCAGGCACGACATGGGCGGCAACGAGCGAGTCGACGATCCCGACAGCCCTAACACCGGGCCGGGCTCGCCCTGGGCCGACATAGGCGCCTACGAGCACCTGCCGTTCTGATCGGGAGACCGCCGCGCGCCGGGCGCCGCCGTGCGTCGCCGCGAGCGGCAATGCAACCGGTCCATCTGGGTCTCGTCATAACCGGCTTGATTACCTGTGAATAGGTGATCAAAGCGGGGCGCGGGCGCATGTCATAGTTATGGACGGCATCATCGAAAGATGATCGCGCCGACGATGGTCGGTCTGCCGCCCTTGATTGACCTCACTTCGACCCCCAAAAGGAGGGAACCATGAGATCACCATCTGCCATCGCAACCGCTATGCTAACTACCTTGCTCGTCGGCAGCGTTTCTGGATGCGCTTTCGAGTGTGCCCACGAGCCTACGGAGCTTGTAGGCGAGGACGCGCAACAGCTTGCGGCGGAGCCGAATGAGGATCCATTGGGCGAAGAGGGTGATTCCGACGAGCAAATGCCTCCCGGGGGATCGTTCCTGACTCTGCTTGGCGACGATGCGTGCTCCAGGATTCAGAACGAGGACGTGTGCGTGCAATCCACGACGTGTTGCTGGGAGGCCTACCAGGAAAAGCCGTGCTATAGCTGCGACGATCCAGCTGGAGAGTTCTGAGCGACGGCGCTGGCGATGGCGGCGCCGTCGATGGGTCGGTCTTCCGATCGGGAGATCCCGCTCAGGTCGCGCGCCGCCGCCAGCGCATTAGACCCCATAGCCCTGCGCCGAGCAGCAGCGCGAGCTCGCCCTGGCTGCCGCGGCCCGCCGCTCGGCATATGCAGGGGTTGGCGTGGAGCTCGCCAGTTGCCTCTGCCCCTGGCCCGTCCGTGCCCGTTGCCGTGCCCGTGGCGGTGCCCGTGCCCGTCCCGCCCGTGCCGCCGTAGGTGAAGCCGGCCGGTAGGCTGGCGCTCTGCGCGTCCGGGTTGGTCACCTCGACGTCAACCGCGCCAGTGGCGTGCGCGGGGGTGAGCAGCTCGATGGTCTCGTCGTCCACGACCACCACGTCGACGGCCTCCGCGCCGCCGAAGCTCACGACCGCTCCGTCCTGGAAGTAGCCGCCATTGAGCGTGCAGATCGTGCCGCCCGCCTCGGGTCCCCAGGCGGGATCGACCGTGTAGAGCCGGGGCGGCGCCACGAAGGAGAAGACCTGGGGGAGCATGGCCTGGCGATCGCCAGGATTGGTTACGACGACGTCGACCACGGCCTGCCAGTACTCGGGCGTGGTCGCCTCGATCGAGGTCGCGTCGAGGACCTCGACCGCGGCGGCCGGCTCGTCGTCGAAGCTCACGGTCGCGTCCGGGTCGAAGTTGGCGCCCGTCAAGGTCACCACCGTGCCCCCAAGGGTGGATCCCTGACGAGGCTGGACGTCGTTGAGCTCGGGAAGGCTGCAGAAATCGATGGCGAGCGGCACGGTCGAGGCGCCCGTACCGTCGAGGAAGCCGCCGCCGCCCCAGCACCAAAGCTCGCTGCCCAAGGTGATGGCGCAGCCAGCGCCCTCGGTCAGGTAGAGGGTGGCGGCACCGCTGGTGCCCAAGGGGCCGGACACGCGTGCGGGTAGGTTGCGGTTGGTATCGGCGTCCACGCCATCGCCCAGCCGGCCATTGCCCTGGTAGCCCCAGCACCACAGCCCGCCGAAGGTATCGATGGCGCAGCCCGAGCGCACCGAGGCGTCCACCTGCGCTGCTGTGGTCCCCAGCGTGGCGACCTGCTGGGGCGTGTTCTGGGCCTGGTAGGTGCCGATGCCGAGGTGGCCATCGGCGTTCGCGCCCCAGCACCACAGTCGGTGGGACGAGTCGATGGCGCAGGTGAAGAACCCGCCCGCCGAGAAGCGCAGCACGTCGGTCATCACCTGCACGGGCTCGAGCTGGGGGGAGGCGAAGCTGCCGTTGCCGATCTCGCCGTAGGTGTTGTCGCCCCAGCACCACAGGCTGTCGTCGTTCTTCAGGGCGCAGGCGTGCACATAGCCCGCGGAGATCGCCGCGACATCCTCGCCGAGGCCGACCAGCCGCACGGGCACGAGCGATAGGTCGGTGGTCCCGTTGCCGAGCTGGCCGTACTCGTTGCCGCCCCAGCACCAGGCCGTGCCGTCGTCGAGCGCGGCGCAGGAAAAGTCGTTGGAGGTGGAGGCCTGGTGCACCTCGCTGCCGAGCGGCGTTACCTCGATCGGTACGGGCTGGTCGGTCATGGTGCCGTCGCCGACCTGGCCGTGGTGATTCCGGCCCCAGCACCACAGCGTGTGGTCGCCGCGCACGGCGCAGAAGGTCATGGCTTCGCCGTCGACGTCGCCCAGCGACACGACCCCGCTCAAGGTCGGGTCTTTCATCGCCGGGCTGCCGCGCCAGATGCTGCCGTCGGTCCGCAGCCCCACCCAGCCTGCGCCCACGTCGCCGATGCCTTGCACGGTCGCGGGGCAGCCCGCGTAGGCCTGCTGCGCCCGGCCCAGCGCTTCGGTCTGGGCGAGCAGGGCATCGGTGCCGCATCCGGCGAGCCAGGGCAGCACCGCCAGCGGGGCTGCTAGAGCCAACCGCGCGGCGATCGAGCTACGCGCCGAGCGCCGAGTCGCCATCATCGTCCGACCAACATGTCCAAGCTGTCACAGCGAGGTCCACCAGCCAAGATCGATAGCAACGGGCCCCGCCGATGAACAGGGGATTGTCGGCCCTGCGCACGGCCATGGGCGCGACAGGGGGCCGCGGCCGCTCGCCGCGAAACCGCTTGCCTAGCGCCGCGCGTTGACAATAGTAGGCGAGCACAGTCCACGCGCATCGCCCGAGCTCGCGAGCTCGAGCGGCGATCGCCCCGCGAGGCCACGTCATGAGCAAGCCCAAAGTCGCCATCGTCCGCACCAGTCCGACGACCGTGCTCGAGGACTATCACCGGCTCATGAACCTCGCTGGCTACCAGCAGGTCATCGCCCGAGAGGCCGACACCGCCCTCAAGGTGAACATCTCCTGGCACTTCTTCTACCCCGCCGCCTCCACCACGCCCTGGCAGCTCGAAGGGGTCATCCGGGCCATGAAGGCCGACGGCTACGACCCCGATCTCATCCACGCCTGCCACAACCGCACGGTGGTCATCGACGCCCATTTGGGCGAGCGCGAGAACAAGCAGATCGACGTGGTGCGAGCGCACGGCCTTCGCAACGTGCACCTGTACGAGGGCGAGGACTGGATCGACATTCGCGATGCCGTGGGCGATCTGGCCGACCGCTTCTTGTGCCTGAACGAGGTCTATCCCCAGGGCTTCGCCATCCCCAAGCGCTTCATCGGCGAGAACATCATCCACCTGCCTACGGTCAAGACGCACATCTTCACCACCACCACGGGGGCGATGAAGAATGCCTTCGGCGGGCTGCTCAACGAGCGCCGCCACTGGACCCATCCGGTCATCCACGAGACGCTGGTCGATCTGTTGATGATCCAGCAGCGGATCCATCGCGGCATCTTCGCGGTCATGGACGGCACCTTTGCGGGCGACGGGCCAGGGCCGCGCTGCATGATCCCTCACGTCAAGAACGTGCTGCTGGCCTCGGCCGATCAGGTCGCCATCGACGCCGTGGCCGCCAAGCTCATGGGCTTCGATCCCATGGCCGATCTGAAGTTCGTGCGCCTGGCCCACGAGCAGGGCCTCGGGGTGGGCGATCCGCGTGACATCGAGATCGTGGGCGACCAGGACGCCGCGAAGGAAAACTGGCACTTCGACGGGCCCTTCAAGAAGATGACCTTTGCCTCGCGCAACCAGCACCGGATCTACTGGGGCCCGCTCAAGAAGCCGCTCGAGTGGTCGCTCAAGACGTGGCTCGCCCCCTGGTCCTACGTGGCCTCGGTCAGCTACCACGACATGTTCTGGTACCCCATCTATGGTAGGCCGCACATCCGTCGGGCGATGCGGAGCGATTGGGGGCGGCTGTTCGGCAACTGGCAGAGCGCCGAGCCCGACGAAGCCGGCCGCGGCTACCCCGAGGTGGGCCGCACCGTCCCCGACTTGGTGCGCACGGGCATCAAGCACTTCATCGAAGGCACCCGCCTGGTGGGCATGGCCGTGCTCGAGTCGCCCGAGCTGCAAGCGCGGCAACGGCGTCGGCAGGCGGGGCGGGGGAGGTAGGCTATTTCTCTGGCTCGGCCGCAGGCGCGGCCTTGGCTGTCGGCTTCGTCGCTGGGGCGGGATCGCGCAGCCACCAGCCGAGCGCGAGAAAGCCCAGGCCGACCAGGACGATGCCGCTCTCGAGCAGCAGTGGATGCTCGCGTAGGGTGGACATGAACACGATGGGCGCATCCAGGGCGGCGTGTAGCCCGATGGCCAGTGCGAGGTAACCCAAGTTGCGCCGCGTGACCGCGCGCATCACCAGCACCGATAGGCCGATGTGCGCGGAGATGGCGCCGACCCGCTCCATGCCCGCATAGATGGGCGTATCCCAGCCGTGCTGCCAGTACATCCGCGCTGTAGCCTGCAATTCGGGCGTGTAGGTCGACTCGCCGTAGAGCGGCAGCACCAGGAAGTTGAGCAGGCTAAGCGCGGCCAGAGAGCCAAAGATCATGGACTCGATGCCGCCGTGCCCCGCGCCGAACTGGATGGAGCTCGACCAGCCCTGGTGCTTTTTGAGCACCCAGCGCATAAACACGTAGCGCGCGCACTCCTCGCATAGGCCTGCCGAAAGACCCACGACCACGCCGATCCAGATGAGCGGCAGGGCAGTCACAGGCCCGCCGCCGCCCAAAAGGCCGAGCGCGTAGTTGAGCGGCAGGTGGACGACTTGCGAGGCGACGAAACAAAGCGCCCCTGCACCCGCTACCCAAAGTGGCAGTCCCCAGCGGCGGCGCAGCCAGAAGACCAGCACCAGCGGCAGCAGCATCATCAACGGGTACTGGATGCACAGCGAGGTCGCCACGAAGCTCCACCGCGGCGAGGGGGGCGGCACCGCGGGCGACGGCTCGGTCGATGGCGCCGGAAATGAGGCAGGTCGCTCGGCTGGGCCGCGCAGCGAGGCGCCCGCGTGGGCGCGGCAAGAGCGCAGCCAGGTCTCCGAGGCCCGCTCGGCCCAACGGTGCTTGAGGAACCAGTGCGGGGCTTGTTTGGCGTACCACAGCTCGCGCTGGCCAAAGGCGCCGAAGTCGATGGCCACGTGCCAGGCCTCGAAGCGGCCCGCGGGCACCTCGACGGTCTCGCTGCCCAGCACCCGCAAGGTGGTCTGGTAGCTCACCTGGTTGTGGACATCGAACAGGGCGAGCTGCCGCTCGTAGCCATCGGCGAGCGGCAGGCCACGCGGCACCAGGGCGCCCACCTCCCAGTCCACCAGGTTGCTCGGGCGCTGCACGGTGAGGCTCTGGCTCTTGTCGTTCACCTCGGCGACGATGGCGATCTCGCCCTCGCCGTAGCTCGCTTGCCAGCGGTCATCGCCGCGGTGGTGCTCGGCGCGCCGCGGCGACAGATCGGGCGCCAGCACCACCTCGCCGCGGTGGGGCTCGGCGTCGCGCTCGTACTGGAGTGACCAGCCTTCCGCGTGCTTGCTGACGCGCACCCGCAGCTCGTCGGCCCAGCTGCCCTGCTTGATCGCGTCGTAGGTGCACTGCTCGCCATCTTGCCACGGCGCCTGGCCGCCCATCGGCTTGGTCGCAGGTCCGCAGCCGGCCAGCAGCGCGGACGACAGAAGCAGCAGCAAAGCGCGACATTTGAGCATGCCTCCATGATACGCCCTGGCGGCCGAGGGCGAGACTTTTCCTTCGCCCGTGCTGGCGCTGACAACGGACAACCGACGACGGCCGAGGACTTTGTCCGAGGCCTTGGCTTGTCGCCCTCGCCGCATTGCGAGATGCTGGCCTTCGTGCAAGCGGGCGCGCGCGTTGCGGATCGATTCGTGATCGACCGGGTCGTGGGATCGGGTGGCATGGGCGTGGTCTATCGCGCCGCGGACCTCGACACCGCGCAGACCGTGGCGCTCAAGGTGTTGCGAGCCCACCTGTCGGCCGAGTCGCGCGCGCGCTTTGAGCGGGAGGCCAAGGTGCTGGCCGAGCTCAGTCACCCGAAGGTGGTGGCCTACATCGCCCATGGCGCCACCGGGGCGGGCGAGCCCTTCCTGGCCATGGAGTGGGTCGAGGGCGAGACGCTGCGCAAGCGGCTGCGGCGCGGCGCGCTCGGCATCGACGAGAGCATCTGCGTGGCCCGTCAGCTCGCCCAGGCCCTGGCGGCGGCGCACGCGCGCGGCATCGTGCACCGCGACATCAAGCCCGGCAACGTGGTGCTCGCGGCTGGCCGCGTCGACCGGCTCAAGCTGCTGGACTTCGGCATCGCCAGGCTGGCCGACGCCGACCGACCGCTCACGCGCACGGGCGAGATGCTGGGCACCCCGGCCTACATGGCGCCCGAGCAGGCGCGGGCGGCCAAGAAGGTGGGCGAGCCCAGCGATCTCTACTCCCTCGGCTGCGTGGTCTTCCAGTGCCTGACCGGGCGCAAGCCCTTTGCGGCCAAGGACTTCGCCGCGGTGTTGATGCAGGTGGTGCTCGAGCCCGCTCCCAAGCTCGGCGAGCTGTTGCCCGCGGCGCCCCGAGCGCTGGGCGAGCTCATCGATCGCTTGCTGGCCAAGCAGCCGGCCGAGAGGCCCGCCTCGGCCGCTGAGGTGCTGCACGCGCTCGACGAGATCGAGCGCGGCGTGGCGCCGCCGAGCTCGCCTTCAGGCGGGATGATCACCGCGGCCGAGCGACGCGTGACCTGCTTGATCCTGGCGAGCGCCCAGCCAGCCGAAGCCGACTCCACCGCCGCGCGGCGCCCGAGCGACGACCCGCGCTTGCGCAGGCTCGGGGCGGTCGCCCATCGCTACGGGGGCGTGTCGCATCTTTTGTCCGACGGCTCGTCCGTGGTGGCGCTTAGCGGCGCGGCCGCGCTCGGCGATCTGGTCACGAGGGCGGCGCGTTGCGCCCTCGAGCTGCGCCCGATGCTCGCGGGCGCGGCCATGGCCCTGGTCACGGGGCAGGCGCGCGGGACGAGCTGCGACTCGATGGGCGAGCTCATCGAGCGAGGCGTGGCCTGCCTACGGCAGGGCAGTCGCGAGGCCGTTCGCCTGGACGAGGTCACCCGCGGCTTGGTCGATTCCCGTTTCGAGCTCGGCGGCGACGCGCGCGGCGCGCTGCTCCGGGGCGAGCGCGAGCAGCCGGATGCGGGCTGGTGCGGGCTCGAGGGCGTCCAGCCCTGCGTGGGGCGCGATCGCGAGCTCGACATTCTCGATGGGCTGCTCGAAGAGTGCTGCAGCGAGCCGCTCGCGCAGGTGGCGCTCATCACGGGCGAGGCGGGCATCGGCAAGACCCGGCTGGCCGAGGAGTTCTTGCGGCGCGCAAAGAAGCGGGACGCGCAGGTGTCGCTGTGGATCGGCCGAGCCGATCCCATGGCCACGGACAGCCCCTTTTTCGTGGCGGCACAAGCGCTGAGGCACGCCCTGGGCGTGGACGACGACGAGCCGCTCGCCGTCCAGCAGGACAAGGTGCGAGCCGAGCTCGAGCGGCTGCTGCCCGCGGGCGAGCTCGAGCGGGGTGCGGCCTTTTTGGGCGAGCTGATGGGCGTGCCGCTATCCGACCGGGACAACGCTCCGCTGCGGGCTGCCCGCCACAGCCCCAAGCTCTGCTACCAGCAGATGCGCCGAGCCTTCGAGGACACGGTGGCCGCCTGGACGAACGAGCGTCCCCTGCTGCTGCTCATCGAGGATCTGCATTGGTGCGATCCGCCGACGGTGGAGCTCGTCGACGCCACCCTGCGGCAGCTTGGAGAGCGTCCCTTTTTGGTGCTGGCCTCAGGCCGCGCGGAGGTGCACGAGCGCTTTCCCAAGCTCTGGAGCCATCGCCGCATCCAGGAGATCCGGCTGCGCGGGCTCACCCGACGGGCAAGCGAGCTGCTGGTCCACCAGGCGCTCGGGCAGGCGGCCGACCCAGCGGTGGTCGAGCGCATCGCGGCCCACGCCGCGGGCAACCCCTTCTGCCTCGAGGAGCTCGCGCGCGAGGCGGCCAAGGGCAACGTGGGAGGATGGCCCGCGACAGTGCTGGCGAGCGTGGCGGCGCGCATCGAGCGGCTGCCCGAGCGCGACAGGCGGGTGCTGCGCGCTGCCAGCGTCTTCGGGCAGAGCTGCACGAAGGACGGCATCCTCGCGCTGCTGGGCGCCGAAGACCGGGGCCGCGGCATCGACGAGGTGCTCGACCGCTTGGTGGCCGAGGAGGTGCTCGTGCGCAAGGCAGCGGCGCCGCCCAGGGGCGCCGAGCCGATCGCCTTTCGCCATGCGCTGCTGCGCGAGGCCGCTTACGCCATGCTCACCGAGGACGACCGACGGCTTGGCCACTCGCTGGCGGCTCGCTGGTTGGAGCGCAGCGGCGAGCCCGATGCGGCGGCCATGGCCCTGCATCTGGAGCGCGGAAAGGAGCACGGGCGCTCGGCGGCCTGGTTCGAGCGGGCGGCCTGGCAGGCGCTGCGCGGCGACGATCTGAACAAGGCCATCGCGCTCGCCGACCGCGCCTTCGAGGTGGCCGAGCCGGGCGAGGGGCTGGGGCGGCTGTCGCTGCTCAAGGCCGAGGCGCATCGCTGGCGCGGGGCCAACGGCGCGGCCCACGCTGCGGGCGTTGAGGCGATGACGCACTTCGAGCCAGGCTCGCCGCCGTGGTTTGCGGCCGCGGGGCAGGCGGCGGCGGCTGTGGCCAAGCTGGGGCGCGTCGATGCGCTTGTCGGCCTGGCCGAGTCGATCGCCGCGCACCCACCGCTGCCGAGCGAGCACCTGTACGTGCAGGCGCTCGGGCGCGCGGCCATCCCGCTGCTCACCGCGGGCCGCTACGACTGGATCGAGCGGCTTATCGAGCCCATCTCTAGCTCGGGGCCGCCCGCTGCCGAGCACGACCCCGCGGTGGGCGCCTGGGCCCATCGCGCGCTGTCGCTGCTATGGTGGGCCCGCGGGGACGTGGCGGCCTACCTCGAGCACAGCGAGGCGGCCGCCCGGGCCTTCGTGCTCGCCGACGACGTGCGCAACGCCAGCTCGCTCGGCATCGGCATCGGCATCGGCGCCATCGAGGTGGGGGCCTACCGCCGTGCCGAGCGAGCCCTCGAGCAGGCTAGGGCGGACGCCGCGCGCATGCACCTGTGGCACAGCGAGGCCGTGACCAAGCACCACCTGGCGGTGGCCTGTGCTGCTTCGGGCCACACCGAGCGGGCGCTAGAGCTGCAGACCGAGGCGGCGCAGACCCTGCGCGAGCTGGTGGACGCGCGCCTCGAAGGCGCGGCGCGGCTCGAGCTCGGGCGGCTTTCGCTTCGCGCCCATGAGCTCGACGAGGCCGAACACCAGGTCAACCACGGCGTGGCGTTGATCCACGACTGGCCGTCGCTCTTGCCCTATGGCCTTGCCATCGCGGCTGGAGTGCTGCTCGAGCGTGCTCGCGCGACCGAGGCCTTGGCCCGCACGGCCGAGGCGGTCGAACGGCTGGAGGAGCTCGGTCGACTCGAGCGCGGCGAGTCCTTCGTGCGCTGGACGCACGCCCGCGCGATCGGTGCGGCAGGCGACCATCGCGGCTACGAGCGAGCGGTGCAGCGAGCCCATCAGAGCCTGATGGATCGCGCGGCCAAAATCAGCTCCGCCGAGCTCCGCCAGAGCTTCCTCGCCAGCGTGCCGGACAATGCGCGCATCGTGGAATTGATGCGGGGCTAGCGGGGTGTTGGGAAACGCCCTGCCAGCCTTCGAGAGAGCTGCCTACGGAGATTCAAGTTGCTGAATCTCGGAGAGGTGCAAGTCGTTGAGAATGCCGTGCAGCGGCTTTCTCAACAACCTGCCAAGGGCCCTCGGCCGCGCGCCACGTGACGCCAGACGAGCCCCTGCGGCGGAGGAGAACCGACGGCCCGAAGCGTGCGGGCTCGAGCGATCGTACTCGGCGCCCGAGGAAGAGCTCGGCGGCCAGGGCAAGGGCCGATTACATGCCGCCGAGGCCGCTGGGGACAGTGCCGCGGCCGTGGGCAGCCCGCCGAAGCCCCTGGGGACAGTGCCGCGTCTGTCCATTCTATCCGGTCCATACCCAATGCGCGTCGTCTGAGCGCCGTGACGCGCTGGTCCTGGGCGGCGAAGGCTCAAGGCAGCTCGACGCAGCATTCGGAGCTCGGCCCAATCCTCGGCCGTGCCCTTCGTGAGCCAGGGGTCCTGTAGGGTCCGGTCGTTTTTGTCGCCAAGGGTCGAGATCCGTTGAGGATGAGCGCGATGCGCTCCGTATGAGGCTACAGGCTTCAGACCACGCGCGGACTTCAAGTGTCCGCTGCCGAAGCCCTGGGCAGCTGGCACGCCGTGGCCTCGCGTGGTACGGGTACGTCGACATTCTTCATTCCACGCGAGGCGAGGCCTGGTCGACGGAGTAGCCGCTCGGCTGGCCAGACGGACGGAGGGTATGGCGATGAGGCACTGGTACGGCTTGGTGGCGCTGGCGGGGTTGGCTGCTGCGGCGAGCGCGGGCCCGTTCGGCTGTGTGGCGAACGGCGATGACGACGACGATGACGGCGCGGGTGGGCAGGCCGCTCAGGCAGGCACTGGCGGCACCGCAGGCACGGCGGGAACAGGCGGCACCGCGGGCACGGCGGGCAGTGGCGGTACGGCCGGAGGAGGCGGGGTGGCAGGGGGCGGGGGGGTGGCTGTCGGCGGCGGTATGGCTGGCATCGGCGGCGGTGGCATGGGTGGCACCGCGGGCACGGGCGGCACGGGCGGCACCGCGGGCACGGGCGGCCTGGGCGGCACCGCGGGCACGGGCGGCCTG
>CAYTYV010000194.1:0-11409 GCA_964441055.1 uncultured Polyangiaceae bacterium
CGCCTGAGCGCTACTCGTCCGCCACCACGGTGAGCAGGGCCGAGCCGACGGCATCCACCGCGGCCTCCTGGACGTAGATCTTCACGGCGTAGTCGTCGGGCGGCAGATCGGCGGGTATCGCCAGAGTGGCCGAGACCGCCCCGCTCGCAAGCAACACCTCGGCGCTCACCACCACCTTGTCGTTGGCCAGGGCGTAGTTCGACTCGATGACGGCGTCGCGATCGGGATCGCCGTCGGGCGGCACCTCTTGCACCTCGCCCAGGATGATCGATCGCTGCGACTCCAGCGTCACGGTCGCCTGCCCGCTCGGCGGCGCGGCAAACTCCGCCGTGACGGCGATCGCGCTGCCCGCCGCGGCCTCGGTGGGCTCCACTGCCACGGCCTCGGCAAAGCGCGGGTAGCCCACCCGCATCGCCGGGTCGCCGAACAGCGCGTACATGTGCAAATGGGTTCGCTGGAGAGAGGCGCGCTCGGGCTCGGGCAGCATCAGCTTGCCCAGCTCTTCGATCAGCTCCCGCATGGCGTCCTGGTTTTCGACCAGCCGCTCTTTGGCGCGCTGGAAGGCTTGCCCCACCGTGGGCGCGTGCTCCTCGGTGACCACCAGGCCCAGCTCGTAGATGAAGATGGCATTGGGGTAGGGGTGGGAGATCTCGGTGGAGGACAAGATGGCGACGGGCGCGTCGGCGGCCTTGAGGATGCGCTCGCTGATCGACTCGCCCGTATCGAAGGCCCCGGTCAGGCAGGCAATGATGCTGAGCATGGGCGCCCGATTGCGCACCGCCAGCTTGTCGAGCTCGTCGGTGTCCAAGATGGGATAGCTGCTGCCGTTCCACTCGAGCCGGGCAAAGCCGTCCTCGTAGCCGTGACCGATGTAGGAGACCAGCATCGAGCCCTCGTTGATCCGCTCGTAGACCTGGTCGCTGAACTGCTCGGGAACGTAGACGAAGGGAGATTCCTGGCTGGCATAGGTCATGGTCATGTCGAAGTCGTAGGACATGCTCTCGACGATGCTGAAGGCCAAGCTCTCGATGACGGAGTCGATGGTCTCCCCCATGCCCGCCGTGGAGGCGAACAGGTTGATGCGCTTGTTCCAGGGGCCCGCCGCGTAGCCGCTCTCGTGCGCCTCGACCTTGGCGCGCACCCCGTCGACCTCGGCGTCGCTCGCGGCCGGGATGCGCCCGACCGCGATATCCGGCACGAGGTCGCCGTCGAGATCGGCGAAGGCGTTGTCGCTGGTGACCGGGGCGGGATCGTAGGAGTCGGCGTACGAGCCGGTGGGCACCATGGCCGGGCCGCCACTCCACGTTTCGTCGGTGTCGCCGAGCAGCAGCAAGAACATCGGGTCGGCCGGATCGCGCTCGGCGGCCTGGTAGTGGTCCAGCACGTAGCTCCGGATGAGCCCCACGGCGGCCTCGCTATCGGCCGCGCCCGCCGTCACCTCGCTCATCAACACCAGATCCACGTTGTGCCCGGTCGCCGCCCGATACTGCCGGAAGCGCTCGGCCGAGGCGGCCAGCGGATCGGCCGCCACGATAACGTAATCGACCGAGGCTGGCGCGCCCGCGCCTGCGCCGCCTTGCCCGTCCTCGGCCGCGGGCTCGTCGGACGAGCCGCAGCCGGCCGCTACGGCCAATAAGGCCCCCGCCCAAACCCATGCAAGCTCTCTCATGTGCCGCTCCCCGCTGGCTTCGGGGTTGGTGTCCCCCCCTCGTTTTCGCCCGCGCTCTACAGAAGCATAGCCTTGCCCTCGCGGAAGCGCTCGAGGGCCGTCTCGATGGTGGCCACGTGGTCGCACTCCTCGGCCTCGAGCTCGCGGTACAGCCGCCACTGGGCGGTGCCCTCCTCCAGGCTCAGAGCGCGCGCCGCGAAGTAGTCACGCGCCCGCTCTTCGAGCCGCAGCGCCAGCTCGAGAAGCTCGGCGCCGCCCGCGCCCTCGGGTAGCTCCGCGCCCGCATATACCGCCATCTGCGCGGGCGAAGGCGCGCCGCCCGGCTGCTCGGCGGGCGGCTCGACGTGATAGCGGCGGCTGAGCGTGGCCAGGTGCTCCTTTTCCATATCGCTCAGGGTGGCGAACAGCTCCTTGAGCGTCGGATCGGTCGCCTGCTTGGCGCCCTGCGAGTAGAAGGCCATGCCGCCCAGCTCGATCTCGAAGGCGTGGGCGATGGCCTGCTGTGCCTCGGTGGAGTCCACCCCTTCGGCCGACTCCAGGCTGAGCTTTCCCCCGCAGGCCGGGCACATGCCGTAGGGCAGGGCAAAGCCCTCGTAGACCTTGTGGCAGCTCGTGCAGCGCCAGGTGATGGCCTGGCCCGAGCAGCAGATGTAGGCCTCGCCCTCCTCGGTGGGTCGGCCGCAGCCCGGGCACAGGTTGCTGAGCGCCAAGGAGACGCGGCCGTCCTTGTCGGTCTCGACCTTGGGCGGCCATGAGTGGGCCTTGTCCTTGAGGTAGGCCTGGATCCCCTTGGCCGCGGTGCGACCCGCGCCCAGGGCCAGGATGACCGTGGCTCCGCCCGTGACGATGTCACCACCTGCGAACACCCGGGGCATGCTGGTGGCCTGGGTCGTGGGATCGGCGATGATGTTGCCCCATTTGTTGAGCTCCAGCTCGGGCGTGGTCTGCGAGATGATGGGGTTGGCCTGGGTGCCGAGCGCGTAGATGATGGTGTCGCACTCGAAGGTTTTGAGCTCGCCCTCGATGGGCACGGGCCTACGGCGGCCCGAGCTGTCGGGCTCGCCCAGCTTCATCACCTGCGCGACCAGGCCGGTAATGTTGCCCTCGTCGTCCATCAGGATCTGTTTGGGGCCGTGCAGGAAGTGGAACTCGATGCCCTCCTCCCTGGCGTGGCGGACCTCCTCGACCCGCGCGGGCGCCTCGGCCTCGGTGCGGCGGTAGACGCAGTAGACGTTCTCGGCGCCCAGCCGCTTTGCCGTGCGCAAGCAGTCCATGGCGGTGTTGCCGCCGCCGAGGACCACCACGCGGTTGCCGAGCGCCACGGGGGTGTCCATGTGGGGGAAGTCGCGCGCCCCCATCAAGTTGACTCGCGTAAGGAACTCGTTGGCGGAGTAGACTTGGCCGGCCGACTCGCCGTCCAGCCCCAGGAAGATGGGCATGCCCGCCCCGGTACCGATGAACACCGCCGAGTAGCCCATCCCGTCGAGGAGCTGCTGGATGGTGAAGGTGCGGCCCACGATTTTGTTGGTCTCGATCTTTACCCCGAGGTCCTTGAGCCGACGGATCTCGTTGTCGATGGTCTCGCGCGGCAGGCGGAACGAGGGAATGCCGTAGCGCAGCACGCCGCCCACCACGTGCAGCGCCTCGTAGATGGTGACCTCGGCGCCCATGCGTGCCAGATCGCCCGCGCAGGCCAGCGAGGCCGGGCCCGAGCCCACCATGGCCACCCGGCCCATCTCTGGATCCAGCGTGGGCTTGGGCAGGACGGGCGGCGGGGCGAAGTCGCCCACGAAGCGTTCGAGCCTGCCGATGGCCACGGGCTCCATCTTCTTGGCGAGCATGCACTGGATCTCGCACTGGGTCTCCTGCGGGCAGACCCGGCCGCAGATGGACGGGAACAGGTTGGCCTCCTGCATGACCGCGTTGGCGGCCGCGAGATCCCGCACCATGATGTGGCCGATGAACCGGGGGATGTCGATGGCCACGGGGCAGCCCGCGATGCAGGTGGGCTTCTTGCACTGGATGCAGCGGTCGGCCTCGGCCAGGGCATCCTCCATGGTGTAGCCCAGGTTGACCTCGGCGAAGTTGCGGCTGCGCTCGGCGGCGTCGCGCTCGGGCATGGTGTGCTGCTTGGGCGGGAGCTGCTTGAACTTCTTGATGTTCTTCTTCTTCTGCACGAACAGCAGATCGCGCATCGCGCAGGCGTGCGAGTAGTCCTCCTGAGAGCGGACCTCGTGCTGCTTGAAGCGCTCCTGGCGCTTGACCAGGTTGGCGAAGTCGACCTCGTGGGCGTCGAAGTCGGGGCCCTCGACACAGGCGAACTTCACCTTGCCGCCCACGGTCACGCGGCAGGAGCCGCACATGCCCGTGCCGTCCACCATCACCGCGTTCAGGCTAACGATGGTCTTGACGGCTGCCGGGCGCGTCACCTCGGCGGCGGCTCGCATCATGACCAGCGGACCGATGGCCACCACGCGATCGGGCTTTTCCGCCCGCTCGACCACCTCCTGTAGGGCCGCGGTCACGAAGCCCTCCTTGCCGTAGGAGCCATCGTCGGTGCACACGATGAGCTCGTCGCACCACGGCTCGAAGCGGTCCTGCCAGAAGATGAGGTCCTTGTTGCGGAAGCCGACGATGCCCGTGCAGCGGTTGCCAGCCTGCTTGAACGCCCGCAACTGCGGGAAGATCGGAGCCACGCCCAAGCCGCCGCCCACCAGCACCACGTGCCCGAACTTCTCGACCTCGGCGGGCAGGCCCAGCGGTCCAGCGAAGTCGAGGAACCAGTCGCCCTCGCGGTAGCGGTCGCGCATGGTCTCGGTGGTCTTGCCCAGCGCTTGGACCACCAGAGTGATGGTGCCGCGCTTTCGATCATAGTCCGCGATGGTCAGGGGGATGCGCTCGCCCCCCTCCTGAACCCGGATCATCACGAACTGGCCGGGCTGGGCCGCCTGCGCCACATCGGGAGCGAACACATCCCAGCGAAACGTGACGTCGGAGTACTGCTCGCGGCGGATGATTTGGTACATGGCTCTGCTTTCTCGGTGGTGGGGTTGAATGGCGACGGGGCCGGGCTGCGGCCTCTGCAGCCTGGCCCTGAATGGAAGCGCCCCGAAGTCCGCTCGCGTTCGAGCGACGAAATCGTTTCTTTACCAAAAGCAGCGGCAAGATCGGTAGTGATGCCGGGGCGCGATGTGCCACTTCGTCATAGAAGGGCGTGATTTCACTGGGTTACAGTTCGAGCTAGGGGCTTGCGCGAGCCCTAAGGCACGGAATCCGCGCAGCAGCGGAAGCCCACCTCGACCACTGCGAACTCTCGCTCGTACGTGGCATCGGCCGCGCAGCCGAGGTTGCCCTCTGTGTTGTTGAAGCCCCCACCCCGGATGCGGCAATGGTCATCCTTGCCCATGTCGCCCTCGCAGGAGTTCTCCCACTCCCAGACGTTTCCGCTGAGGTCGAACACGGGCAGGTTTCCGCGACAGTCGGGCATGCTGCCCACGTCCGCCGTCCGATCCAGGCCGTTTTCCCTGTCGTTGCAGCGCGCTGGGACATAGGTCCCGCCGTAGGGGTAGGCGTTCGCACCTCTCTCGGTGCAGGCGTTGTGCCACTCGCTCTCCGCCTCGTCGTCGTAGTCGTTGGGCAAGACGCTGCCCCCACCGTCGATGGCCCCGCACAGCCGCTTGTCGTGGGCCTTGCAGTAGCCAAGCGCGTCGCACCAGTCGACGTGGGCCACTGGTCGATCCAGGCCGAAGCCGCCCGGAGGCCAGTCCGCGGCCGGTCGGTAGTCGTCGTTCCAGGTGGTGCAGTAGGTGGGCATAGCCGGGGGCTCGACCACGCCGCCGTCCATGGCCGTCAGCCAGTTCTCGTACTGGCCGCGCGTCACCTCGGTGGCGTCTACGCAGGTGGCCTTGAGCCCGGGGGCGGCCACCTTGACCAGCGTGTTGCTGTCGCCCTCGCTCTCGGGACAGCTTCCGGGCACGTCGCCCCCGCCCGCGCCCCCGCCCGCGCTGCCCGCGCCCCCGCCCGTGCCTGCCGAGCCTCCGGAGGCCGTGGTCGTGCCGCCCGTGCCGGTCGCCGTGGGCGGCAGCCACTGATCCCAGTCGTGGCTGCAGCCGCCGAGCGAGACGAGGGCGGCGCACGGGCCCAGCACTGCCGCCCCCATCCAGCTCCAACGCCTGAAAAACGCTGGCATATACAGGCCCTCTAGGCTCGCCCAAGCAGGGAGAGCTGCGCTTGCGCGAACCCTCAAAGGGGAGGGTTAGCACGAAATCGCTCTCGGTCGCGATTCCCTGGCGGTCCAGCCGGTCCACCGGTGACTTGGTCCTGCGCCGAGCAGCCGTTATCCTATGCGGGGGGACGAGTGGGATGGGCCCGCCGTCGTCAGCCTGATGAAGAAACACCTCGGTCGCTACGAGATCATTCGCCGCGTTGCCGCGGGCGGCATGGCCATGGTGCACCTGGGCCGGGTGGCGGGCGAGGGCGGCTTCGAGCGCTTGGTGGCCATCAAGCTGATGCACGAGCACCTGACCGAGGACCCGGACTTCGTGGCGATGTTCCTCGACGAAGCCCGGCTGGCGGCGGGTATCCAGCACCCCAACGTGGTCTCCACCCTGGACGTGCAGCGCGGGCCCGACGGGCTGTTCATCGTGATGGACTTCGTCGACGGTCCCAGCTTGCTGCAGATCTTCCGCGCGCGCTTTACCGACCGGGAGCAGATGCCGCTGGGGCTGGGGCTGCGGATCGTGCTCGACGTATTGGCGGGGCTGAACGCGGCGCACGAGCTGGTGGATCGGGACGGCAAGCCCCAGAACCTGATCCACCGCGATGTCTCGCCTGGCAACATTCTCGTGGGCTACGACGGCATCGCGCGCATCGCCGACTTCGGCGTGGCCAGGGCCGAGGCGCGCATCTCCTCGACGCGGGGCGACCAGCTCAAGGGCAAGCTGGCCTACATGGCCCCAGAGCGGCTCTCCATCACGGACATCGACCGCCGCGTGGACATCTACTCGGCCGGGTGCGTGCTCTGGGAGATGCTCACCCTCGAGCGGCTGTTTCGCGGCGATGACGAGCCGCAGCTCATCGCCGCACTGCTGGCAGGCCCGCGCCTGCGACCCCAGGAGGTGCGGCCCGACATCCCGGACGGCATCGACGAGGCCTGCATGCAGGCGCTGGGACCGCGGGAGGGCCGCTTCCGTACGGCCGCGGCCTTTGCCGCCGCGCTCGAGGAGGCGGCGGACAATCACGGCATACGGGTGTGCTCGGCGCGTGAGGCAGGCGACCTCATCCAACAGATGGTGCCACCGCAGGCGGAAGAGTCCTCGCCCGACCTCAGCTCGTCCGCGCCGTGGACGACGCCAGCGATGCTCCTGGACCAGACCATCAGCGAGCTAGGCCACCGCTCTTCCGGACCCTCGCGGCCCAGCGGCGTGCATACGCCCGCAACCGACGAGGACAGCGCGTCAGGCTCGCAGCCTCGGCGCGTGGCTCCCGGTACGCGTCCGCGGTCGGTAGCGCCCGGGCCAACCGGGCTGCCAGTCGAGCCCGCGACGCGCGTCGAGCCCTCGACTGCGCGAGCCCGCCCGCTCGCCACTGCTGCGGGGCAGGCGACTCCCACCACCAACACCCGAGCGAACGTGGTCGCCACGCAGGTCCAGGCGGGAACGCCGGGCCGCACCAAGGCCGTGGCGGTGGTGGCGTCCATCGCGGCGGCAGGGGTCATCGGCGCCGCAGCCCTGGCGTGGATCATGGACGACCCCGATCTCCCCACATCGGCGGGTGGCGGGACCACGACGGGCAGCGGGTCGACGGTCGGCCAATCGGAATCGGCCACCGCGGCGGTCCCGTCAGGCGGTGTTGGGGGCGCGCCATCGGCCACGGGCGCAGGCGGGTCGGGTGGCACCGACGCGAGGCCGGATGCTAGCGCCTCGGCCGAGGTGACGACCGCCTCTACCGCGGAAGCCTCGAGTCGACCGTCGGCTAGCGCGAGCAGAACGGGTGTCGCGCCTGCAACTACCCCCACCCGCGCTCCGGGCACTACCCCTGCCCCAACCATCACCACCACCGAGTATCGCCCTCTGACCCCCTGAGCTCGCTGCCATGGATTTGCGCGTGTCCTTGCTCGGCGTAGCGCTTGCGCTGGCCTGCTCCGCGGCCTGGCTGGCGCCGCCAGCTGCCGCGGCCCCGCGCCCGGACGAGTCCGAGGCCACGAGGATCAAGCTCTTTCGCGAGGCACAGCGCCTGTACGAGCGCACCCAGTTCGAGGCTGCGCTCGCGCGCTTCCGGCTGGTCGACGAGCTAATGGCCAGCCCCAATGCGCGGCTCTACCAGGGGCGCTGCCTGCGCGAGCTCGGCCGCCTTCCCGAGGCCTTCGAGGCCATGTCTAGCGCCGTCGACCTGGCGACGCAGCTGGCCGAGGACAACCCGAGCTATTTGCGGACCCGCGATGCCGCCGCTGCCGAGCGGGAGCGCATCGTCCCGGTAATCGGCCGGGTGATCATCGTCCCCGCCGATCCGCCCGCAGATCTGGAGGTGGAGGTCAACGGGCGGCTGGTGGAGCCCGCGCTGTTCGGCCGCACGCTGGGCGTGGAGCCGGGCGAGGTGCGCATCGAGGCCGTGGCCCTGGGCTACCACCCCTTCACGCGGAGCTTCCGCATCCCAGCGGGCACGGTCGAGACCATCGCGCTGGCCATCGAGCCCCGCATCGACGAGCCCAACGGGCCGAGCGGGGCCGACCCGAAAGCGCCGCTGCGCGCGGCCGGGTTCGTGACGGCAAGCGTCGGCGCCGCCTCCATGGTGGTCTTTGCCGTGACCGGAGCCATGGCCAATGCCCGCTACGCCACCATCGAGGCCGAGTGCGGCAGCCCGCCGTGCACCGACCCCGCCTACACCGAGGATATCGAGCAGGGACGGATGCTCGATGCCGTGGCCTACGTGGGGCTGATCGTGGGGCTGGCAGGCCTGGTCGGCGGCACGACGATGATCGTGCTGGGCTGGCCCGACGAGTCGTCCGAGGGCGAGAACGCGGACACGCCCGAGGGCGAGGCCGAGCCCGAGCAGGCCATCTCGATAGGCGTCGTTCCAGGCGGCGCGGGCGTGGGCTTGGGCTACCAGTTGCGGTTCTAGCTCGTGGGATCGCCCGAAGGCTCGCGCGTCGGGCGGGCGGCTTTGCGCTCGCGCAGCAGCCGCGAAGCTCTGCGCATGAAGACCACGCCCACGGCCGCCTCGATCAGCACCAACACCGCGGCCGTGCAAGTGGTGGAGGCAGCCACGGCGGCGAGCTGCTGCTCGGCGCTGGCGCCCGCGGCGTAGGGCGCGAAGAAGGCCGCGGCCAGCGCATCGCGGGTGCCCACGCCCGACGGCGTGATCGGCAAGGTCAAGGCGACGATCAGGATGGAGACGTAGGTCAGCGCCACCTCGAGCGGGATGCGCACGCCAAAGAACCAGAACGGCAGCCAGGTGCCCACGAACAGCACCACCAGATGAGGCAGGCGCAGCGCCATGGCGACCAGGTGGCCGCGCACCCCCGCCTCGAACAGCGGTCCCAGGACGCGATTGCGGCCGAGGGGCGCGGGCTTGAGCGCGAGCAGCGCGAGGTAGACGAGACCCGCGCCGAGCGGCAGGGCGAGCCATCCGGTCGACCGGCCTGCCGCCGTCCAAGCGATGCAGCCGAGCACCAGGATACAGCCGCCCCACGAGGCATAGGCGAGCAGGGTGGCGCCCGTGACGCGTCGCAGATCCACGCCGTAGCCTCGCGACAAGAAGTAGGTCAGCCAGGCTTGGCCCAGGTGGTAGTTGAGCAGCGAGGGCAAGTAGGACGCGGCGCGCGCGGCCCATAGCTCGCGAAAGCTCAGGGTCGCCACCGCACGGCGGTAGACGTAGCGCGCGGCCAGCACGTCGGCCGACAGAAGCGCCAGCACGAAGCCAGCCATGAAGGCGACGAAGGCGGGGTAGTGGGCACGGGCGAGGTAGCCGACGAAGGCGGCCCAGTCGATGCGCCACAAGACGAAGCAGAGCAGCGCGGCGGCGAGCAGGGGCGGCAACAGGCGGCGCCACAGCGAGAGCTGCGGCGGAGCCGAAAGGGGCGGCGGCGCGGCGTGGGACGGGTCCTGGGATGGCGTTGCCTGCACCAGAGCCGTCCTTCAGCGCGCGGGTTTTTGGAGGGGTCCTAGCAGCGCGGCGATGTCCTCGGGGGCAAAGCCGAGCAGGCGCGGCTCGGGCACTAGCTCGACGCCGAAGCGCTCGTGCACGCGGCCGCGCACCATGGTGGCGAAGGCGACGATCTGCCGCGCGCTCGCTCCGCCCAGGTTGACGATGGCCAGGGCGTGACGGCTGGACAGTCCCACCGGGCCCTCGCGGGTTCCCTTGGGCAGGCCGGCCTGCTCGATGAGCCAGGCGGCCGAGAGCTTGATGCGGCCCCGAGGGGCGGGGTAGCGGGGCACGGCTGCCTGCGGGCCCTTTTCGTCGCGCACCGCCTGCACCACGCGCTCGGCCTGGGCCTGCGTGACGGTGGGGTTGACGAAGAACGAGCCTGCGCTGCGGCGGTTTTCGTCGCTCGGGTCGAGCACCATCGATTTTTCGCGGCGAAGCGCCAGCACGGTCTCGCGCACGGTCGCTGCCGTGGGCGGCTCGGCGCGGCGAGCGAGTGCGCGGGCAAGCTCGGGGTGCTCGACCGTGGCGGGCTCGGCCGAGGCAAGCCGCAGGTCCACGCCGACGATAGCGTAGCGGCCCTCGGCCCCGCGCTTGAAGATGCTGTCGCGGTAGCCGAAGCCGCAGTCGTCGCGGTCGAGGCTCGCCCGCGTGCCGCTTTGGCGCTCCACCACGTGCACGCGCTCGATGACCTCGGCCACCTCTTGGCCGTAGGCGCCGATGTTCTGGATGGGCGCAGCGCCCACGTCCCCGGGAATGCCCGACAAGCACTCGATGCCAGAGTAGCCCCGCGCAGCCGCCCAGCCGACCAGGTCATCCCAGCCGAGGCCCGCGCCAGCCTCGAGCAGCACGCCGCCCGAGGTGGGCTTGGCGCGCAGGTGGTCGATGCTCACCCGCAGCACCAGCGCGTCTACGCCGCCATCGGCGACCAGCGTGTTGGAGCCGCCGCCCAGCAGCTCGACTGGCAGCTCCTGCTCCCGCGCCCAGTCGAGGGCCTGCTGCAGCGCGGCGATGTCGGGCGTCTCGAGCCAATGCCGCGCAGGGCCGCCCACGTTCAGCGTGGTCCGTTCGGATAGCGGGACCTGGTGCTGCAAGGGCAGTTGCATGACGAGCCGCGCCGCGACCATGCGTCGGCCCGGACGATGCTAGCATGTCCGAATGTCACCTCAGCATCAGTTCAACTACGCCTGGATCGAGTTCGGCCACACGGGTGACGGCGAGGCGTTCACGGTCGGCCTGGACGCGCTCGGCTGGAAGAACCTGGTTCGCCAGCTGCCGCGCAGAGTCGACGAAAAGGGACCGCACTACGCCGACGCGGCTCACCCGCTGCTGCCCATTCGCTGGCGCGGGCGCTGCCGCATGATCCTGCCCAACGCCGTCAAGGACGTGGCCGGGGCGGACAAGCCCTTCATCGACGATCCGCTGTTCGAGGCCCATCGCCGCGCCCACGGCGACGCCGCCCTTCGCACCGAGATGCGCGAGGTGTGCGACTTCCTCTCGCAGTGGGTGTTCACTCCGGGGATCCAGGGCGATCCCACGAGCGAGGGCGAGCTCACGCTGTCGGCCGAGGCCACCGACTACGCCGATCTGGTGGCCTG
>CAYTYV010000195.1:0-11386 GCA_964441055.1 uncultured Polyangiaceae bacterium
GAACCTGCCCCTGCGGCTCGTCGTTCCATGCCACGCGGTCCCACGGAATGCCCTGTCCCTGGCCGTCGTACACCGCGTTCCAGCTCCCCACGTAGGTGTACGGCGCCTGGCGGTGGATCTGCGTGCCCGTGAAGTCGCTGTAGAGGTAGGGCTCGGCGTTGTCCACTCCCGGACCACCGGTGCCGTAGGTGCCGAGAATCGCTCCGCTGGTGTTCATCTTCGTCAATGCGTATGAGTAGCGATTGACGATCCAGATGTTGTTGTCGAAGTCCACGCTCAGCCCGTGCGGGTTGCTCCCGCCTGCCGAGTAGGTTCCCACGATCGCGCCCGCGGGCGTCAGCTTGTGGACGGTGTTGCTGCAGTAATTGGCCGCCCAGACATAGCCGTCCAGATCGAGGGTCATGGCGGTAATGCAGCCGCCCGTGTAGGTGTGGACGCAGGTGCCGTTGTCCCAGTCGGCCGTCCAGACGCCCTTGTTGCTGGAGAAGTAGCCGCCGAACCACGAGCGCGAGCCGCTGGGATCGGCCACCACGCCGTAGGTTCCAGAGTTCATGCCCGGGCAGGAGATGTACTCCACGTCATAGGTATCGATGTGCACGCGCGCCGGATGTTGGCCCGAGCGCGACACGAACACCCAGTCGTTGCCCGTGGCGAGCGAGTACGGGCTGCCGTCGGTGAAGGCAAAGCCCTCCAGCGTCACCGGTTCGTTCGGGTTGAAGCGGTAGACCTTGCCCTCTTGGTGCGTGTTGATCCAGATCTTGCCCTTCTTGTCGACCGCCACGCCGCGCGGGACGGCGTTGGGTCCGCCCACGGGAACCGTCGACAGAATGCACTCGTCGTCCTGGCCGAAGTACTCGGGCGAGCCGGGTGAGGCGTCGATGACGCCGTCCGTGTTGACGTCGCTGGACGTGTCGATGACGCCGTTGTTGTTGCGGTCGATGCAGTGCTCGATGTTGCCCGAGAACTTGGACAGCGTTCCCTGGCTGCCAAAGGCGCGGTTGCAGATCCACACATCGCCGTTGGAGTCGACCGCCACCCGTCCCGGGCAGTTGCCCGTGTTGCTCCAATTGCACCACTCGAACGGCGGGCGCGCGCCCGTGGGCTGGCCGTTGATGTACTCCAAGGCGGCGTCGAAGCGGCTCGTCTGGTTGCCCGTGGTCGAGTCGATGCGCACGATCAGCGAGCGGTTGTAGTTGTTGGTCCACACCAGCCGGGTCTGGGAGACCAGCGTCGGCCCTAGCACGAGCTGGTTGGCCGGCTCGTGGACGACGTGGTCGAAGGTGCCGAGGTCGAAATCGGCATCCACCGTCCAGGTTCTCGTCTGCGCGGACAGCGGCTGCGCGATCAGAAGCACGGCAGCTGGGAGCAGGACACGCGTACAAGCCAACCGAATCGCCACGGCGGCCTCCTTCATTCGTCAGCAGCTCCGGCAGCGAGCTGCCGCATGCCAACAGGGACAACAGGAGCGGGGGTGGATATGATGGTCCACCAGACTGTCCACGAAGCTGGTGCCAGACCTGGCCGCCAGCGCCGGGTCCAGCGCCCTCCCCGCGATAATGCCCATTGTAGCCCACCTCGACGGCGTTCTCTACTGCTCGCTCCGCGCTCGGCCGAGCTTGCGAGTGTGGAGCTGCCGATGTGGTCCATGGGCCCATGTTGTACGGCGATGTGTGAGACGGGCCGCGACGGGCGGCCGCGAGGCCGAGCGGATTCGTGCGGCTTGGCGTGGCTTTGGTCGGCCCGAGGTCTGCGCATGAGGAGCGAGCGGATGTCACCGAGACGCGAGCCGCAAGTCGCCGCGCCTGCCGCCCGTAGTTGGGTCCCTTGGGCGGTGTGGATGACCGTCGCTCTGGGGCTCGCCCTGCTCGGGATCGGGCGGGCCTCGTCGAGGTCCGCGCCCGGGCCGGCCTCGCTCAGCCCATCGAGTAGCGGCAGCGCGGCGGCGACATCCGCGGCCGTGGCCACCGAGCCCATGGCTGCCGTGGTCTCGGCCGAGGCCCCACTGCTCAGCCGACCGAAAAAGGACAAGGCGCCCGTGGCGCTGCTGTTTCCCGACGACCTCGTCACGGTGCACCAAGGGCTGCCCGCCATGGACTGGCAGGCGCCGTTCGACGGCGTGCTGCTGCGTCGCAACGGACCGATGGTCGAGGTGCGGCGCGCGGCGGGCGAGCGCGCGCTGTTCGCGTTCCAGCGCGACCTGGGCCCATCGCTGCAGGTGCCCGCGGCGCGCTGGATCTGCGATCAGCTCGCGGGGCAAGCCGACCCCGAGGCCTGCGCCAAGGGCCTGCGCCGAGTGCGCACCGCCGACGGGGCGGTGGCGGGCTACCTGCCCGTGGGTCCGAGCTGCTGCCGAGTGGTGCTGGTGCGCGACGGCCGGGTCTCGGCCATCGCGCTCGACGGGCTCATCGGGGCGCGAGCCCTGACCATCGCTGGCAAGACGGTGCTGGCGGCCACCACCCGTTGGGTGCGGGCGGACGGCAACTGGACTGGCGGCAAGCTCGAGACCGTGTCGCTCACGGGTGAGCGACCCGCAGTCGTGGGATCCATCCCCCTCGACGCCGTCGACGCGCGCGATCCCGTGCTGGTCGTACAGCGCCTCGGCTCGCTCGAGATCCGCGGCGCCGAGCTGCGCTTTGTGGGGGTGGAGCGAAGCGTGGTGCGCGACACCGCCGCCGAGCGCAGCTCGCGATCCGTGGACGAGCGGTATCGGATCGGGCCCGGGGGGCAGGTGTCGGCCGAGCCCGTGGGCTCCTCGACGCCGCCCCGGGACACGCGCTGATGCGCGGGCAGGGCCGATCAGCATGCATCCAGCATTGACCGACGCTCCAGGGCGTGAGACATCCGCCAGAGCGCCCCCCAGCGCCCGCCGAAGAGGGGCGCCCGCAGCCAGCGGCAACGAAGAGAGCGAGTATGCTGAGAGTGCACCACGTTCAACGGGCGACCGCACTAGCAAGCGCCATCCACCCACGAGCGCTGGGTTCCCGCGGTCGAAGGTCGCCAGCGCTCGTCGCGGGCCTGACGCTCGGGCTCTGGACCCTGGCCGCCTCCACTGCCTTGGCTCAAGCCCCCGATCCCCCGGCCGAGCCCGCCGCTGGCGAGAGGCCGGCCGAGCCGCCTGCCGCCGAGCCGCCTGCCGCCGAAAGGCCTGCCGAAGCGCCCGGGGCCGAGCTTAGCGACGACGGATCGAGCGAGGCCCCGCCGTCCGCTCCGTCGGCGCCGAGCGAGCCCTCCCCGGCCGAGCCGCCCCTGATGGGTCCCGCTGCTGCGCAGCCCGTCGCGACCGCGCCGTCCGCAGCCAGCCCGACCGCCCCTGCGGCCCCGGCGGGCGCGGCAGCCGAGCCGCCCCGCGATCGCGAGCTCGCCGACATCGGCGAGCGGCCCAGCGAGATCTACGCCGAGGACTGGTGGTCCACGGCCCGACCAGCCATCGAGCTGCACGGCTACTACCGCGTACGCTCCGAGTTCTTCCACAACTTCGCGCTCGGCCGCGTGGACAAGATGCCCATGTGGCCCCAGCCCGCGGACCACGACTACATCGACATCAAGGGCGACCGCCATCAAGTGGAGCTGTGCGGCGACGACCCGCTCACGCCCGAGAAGTGCGACGACCACACCAACATGGGCGCCAACATGCGCTTCCGGCTCAGCCCCGAGCTGCACATCAGCGACAACCTGCGCGTGATGACGCAGATCGACATGTTGGACAACGTGGTGCTGGGCTCCACGCCCCAGGGCTACGCCAACGAGCCCGCTCAGGAAGGGGGCTACCGCGTCGTCGCCCGCGGCGGCTATGCGCCCACGGGCGCCTTTGCCTCCACCCAATGGGCGCCTCAGGCGGGCATCAACAGCACCCGCGACTCCATCCTCGTCAAGCGGGTCTGGGGCGAGTACACCACGCCGATCGGACAGATCCGCTTCGGCCGCATGCCCAGCCACTGGGGCCTGGGCCTGTTGGCCAACGCGGGCGACGGCCACGATTCGGACTGGCAGTCCACGGCCGATCGGTTGATGTTCATCACGGGCATCAAGAGCTGGGACCTGTATTTCGCCTTTGCCATCGACTACGCGAACGAGGGCCCGAGCAGCGCCAGCCTGACCGAGCAGCAGGGGCAGCCCTATGACCTGGCGCAGAAGGACGACGTGGACCAGTACGTCTTCGTGCTGGTACGGCGTCGCAACCCCGAGCTCCAGCGCAAGGATCTCGCCGACGGCAAGCCCGTGTTCAACGGCGGAAGCTACTTCGTCTACCGCACGCAGAAGCTCGCCAACGACGGCACCACCGTGGGGCAGGGAGCGGCCCTGGGCGAGTCGGCTGGCAATATCGGCACTGGCTACGTGCGGCGTGGCGCCGAGGTGTTCATCCCCGACGTTTGGCTGCAGTTTCTCTACGACACCTTCCGCCTCGAGCTCGAGGCCGTGCTGCTGTGGGGCAGCATCGAGAACACGCTGTCCGTGCCGGGCAGCAGCAACTACGCCAATGCGGCCGATACGAACGAGCCCGGCTGGAACGTGCACCAGTTCGGCATCGCCACCGAGGCCGAGTACCGCGCCATCGAGGACCGGCTGCGGATCGGGTTCAAGTGGGGCTATGCCACGGGCGACGACGACATCGCCACGCTTTCGCCTCAGGGCGAAGGGCTGCAACCGCAGCTCACGGCCGATCGCACCTACTCGACCTTCCGCTTCCATCCCGACTACCGCGTCGATCTCATCTTGTTCCGCAACATCCTGACGCGCGTCCAAGGGGCCTACTACTTCCGTCCCCAGGTCGAGTACGACTTCCTGCGCGATCCGGATGGGCAGAAGATCGGCGGCGGGGCGGCCCTGGTCTGGAGCCGAGCCAGCGAGTTCGTTCAGGCCCCTGGCCACGCCCGCGACCTGGGCGTCGAGCTCAACTTCAAGCTGTACTTCCAGGCCAAGGACGGCGCGCTGAACGACGACTTGGAGAAGATGGGCGGGTTCTACACCTCGGTCGAGTACGGCGTGCTCTTTCCGCTCGACGGTCTGGGCTACCTCGACGGCCAGATCGAAGACTACGCGGCCTACCAGGACGAGGGCGACGAGGCCTTGGATACGGAAACGGCCCAGGCGCTGCGCTGGTATCTCGGCATCCTGTTCTGACCCGCTCGGCTTCGTCCCGGGCCGCGCGGGTCGCCACGCCTCGCGCGAGTGCTCATTCTACCCACCGGATTCCGTAGCGATGCGACCTTCCTCCGCTAGCGCCCAGGTTCGGCAGACCTTCCTCGATTTCTTCGCCGCCCACCGCCACGAGGTGGTGCCGAGCGCACCCTTGGTGCCGCGCGCCGACCCGACCTTGATGTTCGTCAACGCGGGCATGGTCCAGTTCAAGAACGTCTTCACGGGCGAGGACCGCCGCGTCTATAGCCGGGCTTGCTCCAGCCAGAAGTGCATCCGCATCAGCGGCAAGCACAACGACCTGGAGAACGTCGGCCTGACGGCGCGCCATCACACCTTCTTCGAGATGCTGGGCAACTTCAGCTTCGGCGACTACTTCAAGGAGGAGGCCATCGAGCTAGCCTGGGAGCTGCTCACCCGGCACTACGACATCCCCCGCGAACGCCTGGTGGTCACGGTGTTCGAAGGCAAGGGACAGTTCCCGGCCGATGACGAGGCGGCCGAGCTATGGCGCAAGATCGCTGGCCTGCCCGACGAGCGCATCATCCGCCTGGGCATGGCCGACAACTTCTGGTCGATGGGCGATACCGGTCCCTGCGGCCCCTGCTCGGAGATCCACTACTTCCACGGCGACGAGATCGATCTCGAGCGCTTCGGCGAGGAGCCAGCGATCGACGGTACGGGCTGGACCGAGGTGTGGAACCTGGTGTTCATGCAGTACAACCGCGCCGAGCGCGACGGCCCGGTCGAGCCCTTGCCCGCGCCCTGCGTCGACACGGGCATGGGGCTCGAGCGCCTGGCCGGGGTGGTGCAGGGCGCGCGGTCCAACTACGACACCGATCTGCTGCGGGGCTTGGTCGAGCGCGTGGCGGCCATCGCGGGCAAGCGCTACGGCGGCGGCGAGCACCCCGACGACATCTCGATGCGGGTCATCGCCGATCACGCGCGCACCACGGCCTTTCTGGTGGCCGAAGGGATCTTCCCGGACAAACAGCGGCGCGAGTACGTGCTGCGGCGGGTGATGCGGCGGGCCATCCGCCACGGCCATCGGCTGGGGATCGACCGGCCCTTTCTGCACGAGATGGCGCTCGCGGTGGTGGACTCGATGGCCGATGCCTATCCCGAGCTCGGCGAGCGGGCGAAGCTCATCGCTCGGGTGACCGAGGGCGAGGAGCAGCGCTTTCGCGCGACCCTTCGACGGGGCATGCGGATTCTCGAGGAGCGCTTCGACGAGCTGCGCCGCGCGGGCGATCGGCAGCTCGCGGCCGCCACGGCCGCCGATCTGTACACCACCTACGGCTTCCCGGTCGACCTGACCGAAGTGATCTGCGCCGAGCAGGGCGTCACGGTCGACGTCAACGGTGCCGAGGTCATCATCAAGGGCGCCGAGCATGCCGACGAACCCATCGATCCGCACGCCGCGGTTGACCCCGCCCAGCGGCAGCTGGCCGCCACCGCGCCGCCCACCGAGTTTTCGGGCTACGAAAGCGAAGAGGACCAGAGCGAGGTTGTCGGGCTGCTGCGGCTGGACGGCGACGGCGATGCGGCGCGACGGACGATCGTGGAGGCCATCTCAGCGGGTGAGGCAGGCGAGGTGGCGGTAGCGCGGACGCCCTTGTACGCCGAAGCGGGCGGTCAGGTCGGCGATGTGGGCAGCATCGAGGCCGATGACGGCAGCACGCGGGCTGTTGTGCACGACACCCAACGACCGGTCGGCGAGCTGGCGCTGCATCGGGTACGGCTCGAGCGCGGGCAGCTGAGGCTGGGGCAAACGGTCCAGCTGTGCGTCGACCACGAAGCTCGCGCGGCCACGCGGCGCAATCACTCGGCCACCCATCTGCTGCACTGGGCGCTGCGCGTCGTGCTGGGCGAGCACGCCCAGCAGAAGGGCTCGCGGGTCGCGCCCGACATGCTGCGCTTCGACTTCGGCCACGATCGCGGGCTCGAGCCCGAGCAGATCGAGCGCATCGAGGCACTGGTCAATGCCAAGATCCTCACCAACGCCCCCGTGACGACCGAGGTGCTTTCCTTCGACGAGGCCAAAAAGCGAGGCGCCATCGCCATCTTCGAGGAGAAGTACGGCGATCGAGTGCGGATGGTGAGCATGACCGACGACTCGACCGAGCTTTGCGGCGGCACGCACGTGGGCCGCTTGGGCGACATCGGCCTGTTCGTCATCGTCTCTGAAGGCGGCACGGCCGCGGGCGTTCGGCGCATCTTCGCCGCCACAGGGGAAAACGCGCTCGAGCATCTGCGCTCGCTCCGCGGGGATCTGCGCGAGGCCGCTGTCGCCGCCAAGGCGCAGGGAGGCAACCTGGCCGACAAGATCCGCAAGCTCATGGCCCACAACCGCCAGCTCGAGCGGCGCGTGGCCGAGCTCGAACGGCAGTGCGCCGAAGGGGGGGCCGCCGCGGGTGGCTTGGACGCCATCCTGGCCGGGGCCAAGCAGATCGAGGGCATTTCCGTGCTCGGCAAGCGCGTGGCCGACGGCACCAACATGGCGGCCCTGCGGGAGCTCGCCGAGAAGCTGCGCGACAAGCTCGGGGGACCCGCGGTGGTGCTGGCTGGCAGCGTGCAGAACGGCAAGGCGCAGCTCGCCCTGATGGTGAGCAAGGCCATCACCGACCGGCTGAAGGCTGGCGAGCTCATCCGGCCGATCGCGCAGCGGGTCGGTGGCTCGGGCGGAGGGCGGCCCGACATGGCGCAGGCTGGCGGGACCGAGGTCGAGCGCATCGACGAGGCCATCGCCGCGCTGACGGACGAGGTGCGGCGCGCGCTCGGCAGTTGACGGGCAGTTGACGGACTGGGGCGCGCGTGGTAGGTCGGCTTCGCCGAAGGCGTGCGGCCGAGTGGGAGCGTGGTGAGCTTCCCGGTTGGCGCCTGGCGATCGAGCTGAAATGGTTTAGCAACCAGCCTCTCTCGGCGAAGCGCTGAAGCCGAGGTGGCTCCTCAACAGCGCGCGCGTCGCAAGGGCGATGCGCGCCAAGGAATGGATGAGGCGATGACGTTTACGGATGCAGCACGCGAGGTGCTTCGCATGGTCGGCCGACCGCTCCACTACAAGGAGATCACGGAGATCGCGATCGAGAAGAGCCTGTTGAGCCACGTGGGCAAGAGCCCCGATGTCACGATGGGCGCGCGGCTTGCCGCCACGCTGAAGAAGGAGGGCAACAGCAATCCGCTCATTCGGGTCAAGCCGGGCGTGTTCGCCCTGCGCGATTGGGACGAGGCCACCATCAAACAGGGCCTGGACATCAAGCGGAGCCGGGCCAAGAGCTCGGCCGAGCAGGAGAAGGCGCCCGAGGCTCCTCCAGCCGGCTCGGAGGAGCCCGCCTCGGAACCGCCACCCGAGCCGGACCCGGAGCCGGACAAGCCTGCCGAGGCGGAGATATCGACGGCCGACGAGCGCAGTCAGACCGCGCATTCGGCCACCCGGCCCGATTGGCCGGACGACAAGCCACCGTCCCCCGACGAGGCCAAGCGCGCCGAGATGGCCGCCGATGCCACGGGCGTGTTCGCCGCCGAGGACGATGATGACCAGCCCATCCTGAAGCGTCCCAGCGAGCCCGAGGAGCAGGACGAGGCAGGGCCCGAGCCCACCGAGAAGCATCGGCGGCGACGGCGTCGACGGCGTCGAGGCGCCCGCTCTACTGCGGCCGAGGCTGAGACGAGTAGCGGCGAGCCCTTGCCGTCGTACACGACCAGCCCCGCCTTTGGCGGCGCGTCCGAGGCGCAGAACGGTGGCGCGGCCCAGCGGGGACCGCAGGTCATCGAGCTTTCGCCAGGCGAGCCGCCTTCGCTCGACGGCCTGGCGGGCGGCGAGCTATCCGATGCGATCGCCGCCATTTTGGGTAGCTTCGACCGCACCGTGGGCGCTGTGTCGCTGCGGCAGATCGCCGAGACGGCCCAGCGGCGGGGGCGGTGGACCGGCGATGCCCAGTTGGCGCAGTCCCAGATCGCTGCCGCGGTACGGGCTGACAATGCGCGTCGCGCGGCCGCGGGTCTGCGGCCGCGGTTCCGCATGGCGGGCGGCCGCGTTGGGATGACCGAGTGGCTGGTGGATCCCGAGCTCGGCCGACTGGAGCGCGACGCGCTCGCCGCCTTGGGGCGCTACCGCGAGGCCGCCAGGCGGGCCTTGGCGCGCAAGCTGAGCGAGCTGCCCGGGCACGCCTTCGTCGAGCTGTGCGTCCTGCTGTTCGAGCGGATCGGCGTGGCGCGGCTGCGCCAGGTCAAGTTCCCGGGCGCATCGGGCAGCGAGGTGCACTTGAACGGCCAGCTCTACGCGCCGTCGGCCATGGCGATCCCCGAGCAGGTGGGCACGGGCGACGGGCTCGGCCTGGCCATCGTGATCCGCAAGGACGGCCGCGACATCGGTCGCGAGCGGGTCACCGAGCTGCGCGGGGCGGTGCACCACTATGGTCATTGCGCCACCGGCTGGCTGGTGACGGCCGGCCAGGTGCTCTCGGGTGCTCGCGAGGAAGGCGCGGCGGCGGGCGTGCTGCCCGTGACGCTGCTCGACGGCGCGGCCTTGGCGAACCTGTGCGAGCAGTACGGCGTGGCGGTCCTCAGGGCCCAGCACCCCATCGCCATTCCCGACGTCGACCTCTTCGAGGCGCTGAAGGCGTCGTAGCCGTCATGGGCGGCAGCGCTCCCATGCGGGCCCGGGCCACCCGGGCCCTCGCCCTCGCCTCGGCCTTGCTCGTCGCGGGCTGCTGCGGCCGTCCGCCACCATCGCGCTTTCCGACGGCCGGGGACGCCTTGAGCGCCATGAAGCGCACCTACGCCTGCGCGAACGGCGTTCAGGGCGAGGGCAAGATCGATCACTTCTCTCCGAGCGGGCGCGTGCGCGGCGACATCTATCTATTCGCGGTGAACCCCGCGCGCGTGCGCATCGACGTGGCCAGCCCCTTCGGTCAGATGCTCTACACCCTGACCTCGAACGGGCGCAGCTTTCGCATGCTGGACGTCAAGAACAAGCAGTTCCTGTACGGACCGGCCAGCGCCTGCAATCTCGCCCGCCTGACCCAGGTGCCCGTTCCCGGGCACGCGTTGGTTTCGCTTTTGCGCGGCGAGGCGCCGCTTCTCGTGCACGAAGCGAGCGCCGCCGAGCTCGAGTGGGACTGCGACGCCTACCGGGTGAGCATCGACAGCAAGCACGACGCCTATCAGGAGCTGAGGCTCGAGGTGCTCGCGGAGGACTACGAAAAGCCCTGGGCCGAGCAGCGCGTACAGCTTCTATCCACCACGGTCTGGCAGGTCGATACCGTGCTGTACGAGGCCGAGCTGCGCCACCATAAGGAAGCCAACACCGCCCCGCCGCGCGTCGACCCCGATGGCCTGGACGACGACATCCCGCCGAGCGGCGGCCCCTGCAATGCGCCCGTGCCGCGCGCCATCCGCATGCGCGTGCCACACAGCGACGACGACGTCATCTTCCAGTACCAGAAGGTGAGCTTCAACCCGCCGATCCCCGAAGGCGCCTTCAGCCAGCCCGTGCCTCGAGGCGTGGACAAGGTCTTCGTGCGCTGCGGCGAGCGCTAGCTTTGGTTCAGCTCGTCGACGAGGTCGCGAGCGATCCGCCGGGCTCTCTCGAGCTCTTTGGGCGGGACCGAGATGGCGGCGACGCCCGGGTGTCCGCCGCCGCCGTGGCGTCGGCATAGCGCGGCCAAATCGTGGCGCCGTGGAGCGTGGGCCCAGGGGTTGTAGCCCACCGATAGCTTGTAGTGCTGGCGCATGCGGACCAGCGTGACGGAGTAGATGGCGGAGGGCAGCAGGTCATAGACGACGAACTTGCCGCTGAAGGTCAGCGGGGCGTCGTGCAGGTCGGTCAGCGCCACGTCCCCGCGGAGCTGGGCGCGCTCGGCAAAGCGCTGCTGGGTGGTGGCCTGCGCTCTGGCCAGCGGCAGCCAGAGCCGCTGGACGGGCTCGCTTCGGGCCACTTGGTCGAGCGGCTCGGCGAGCAGACGAGGCACCAGGCTCGTAAGCAGCTCGGCATCGCCGTGCTGTTCCACCACCGAGGCGAGCTGCATGGCGGGCGAGCTCCGATCCATGGCCTCCGCGGGCGAGTCGAAGTCGGCCGCGTCGATGCGATCCGCCCAATCGAGCAGCTCGCCGTAGCGCCCGAAGGAGGCGGCGAAGCGTTCGGCGCCCACGTCGGCCACCAGCCTGGCGCACGAGGGATAGCTCGCGTCGTGGAAATAGCGATCGTGCGCGCGCAAGGTCTGCTCTCGCTCTTTGGCCGAGTCGAAGG
>CAYTYV010000196.1:0-11362 GCA_964441055.1 uncultured Polyangiaceae bacterium
CCGGCCGAGCCCGCCGTGCCCCCCGAGCCGGCCGAGCCCGCCGTGCCTCCCGGGCCCGCGGTACCGCCCGTGCCCCCCGTCGCGCCGCTGCCCCCACTGCCCCCGCTCTGGCCGTGGTCGTTGTCGTCGTCGTCGTCATCATCCGCCTTTTTCAGCAGGATGTCTTCGGGTCCTGTCAGGGCGTTGCACGCGCCGAGGCCGCTGACGGCCAAACCAGCGGCCAGGGTTGCGGCGAGAAGGGATCGAAGGCGCTTCGAAGTGGTCGGGGACATGGCTGGGCTCCAGGCGGGGGGGAAACAGGCTGTCGGCTATTGTACAGCACGCGGGGGCCTGTGGCCTGCAACTTTGTTTGGGCGCCATTTCACAAGCGCAACATTGGGCGATTTGGCCCTGCGCTCGACGCTAGCTCGGTCCCTCGAGGACCCCTCGGCTCTGGAGCAGCGCCTCGAAGCGTCCGAAGCACTGGCGACGACCGAGCTGGAGCAGGTGACCTCCGGGCCAGAGCGCGAGCGGTGCCCCAAAGTGCTCGGCTAGGCGCTCGGCGTGGCGCTTGGGCGTGACCAAGTCGACCTGCCCAGCCAGGACCAGCATGGCCTCGCCGTCGATGGCGGGAGCGCGGTGCAAGGGGCTGGCCACGCGGTGGACGGTGTCGATGAGCCGATGCGTGCGGGCGGCCTTGGCCGGATCGCGGCTGAGGCGGCCCTGGTCGCGGATGAAGTCGGCCAGGGAGCTGAGCGGCGCGAGCGGCACCACAAAGGCCCACGGCATGGCCACGGTGGCGGCCAGGGCCACGACGTATCCCCCGAGGCTCATGCCCATCAGCCCGACGGCGCCGTGGCCTCGCTCGAGCAGCCATTGGGTCAGGTCCACCAGATCGCCCGTGGCGTGGCGCAGCGCCTCGTTGGTGAGCGCCGGATCATTGCTGGGAAAGGGGGGCGGGCCGCGGCGTCCGGGCGCGGCGCGCACGGCGTGAAAGGGCTGCACGAACAGCGCGACGTCCAGGCCCAGTCCGTACAGCCAATCTACCGGCCACACGCGTTGCTCCACGGCGTACTGCCAGGTCAGGTAGCCGTGCACGATCACCACGGCCGGTCGGGGCTCGGCGTGCGCGATGAGCCTGGCTCGGCCCCGCAGGTTCTCGCGCTCGCGGCGGTAGCGCTCGGCGAGCTCGGGCATGAAGGGCTGATAGTCGCTCGGCCAGCCCAGATCGGTCACCGTGGCGCCCGTTCGGCGCGAGCCTGCCTGTCGCTCGTCGGGGTGGATGGCTCGGGGCGGGCGAAGGTAGTCGCCTCCGTCGACGCCCTGATACAGCTCGGCCAAGCGCTCTAGCCTCTCGCGATCTCTGGCGGCAAAGCGCTTGCGGCGCTGGCGGGCGCGAGCGCTTCCGCGGTTCATGAGCCCGACAAAAGAGGCGTCCACGGCGCGGGCCGCGGCGCCTATCAGGACTTGGGAAAATCGGCGCGACACAAGGGGGCCGACATTAGGCTGGCCCCCGAGGCCGCGCAACGACGACGGTGCTGGCTTGGGATCGGCCGGACGAGCGCAGCAGGTGTTCTCGCGCGGGCCCTTGCGCTAGAGGTGAGGACATGGCCGCGAGCTCTTGGGCGGAAACGAGACGTGGACCGTTCGCGGCGTTGCTGACAACGCTGCTGGTCTTGGCAGCGGCGTGCGCCGAGCCTGCGCTGTCGCGACCGCCCGATCGAGCAGCGCCACTCGGTGGCGGTCAGGCAGAAGCGGAGCCGACGCAGGGCTCGGTCGAGCTCACCGTGCTGTACACTAGCGACGAGCACGGCTGGATCCTGCCTCGCATCGAGCAGGGCACCCGTCGCGGAGGGGTCGCGCAGCTTCTGGCACAGCTCGTGGAGCATGAGGGGCACTGCGCGGGGCCGACCGTCACAGCCGCCCCCGAGGCTGCCGCGGTCGGCACTGGCGCGAGGATCTCGACCGAGGATCGCTGTGCCCACGCTTCCACCGTGCTGCTTTCCGGCGGCGACAACCACGTCGGTCCCGCCATCTCGGGCCACTTCCGCGGCGAGAGCATGGCCCGGGCCATGGCCAGGTTGGGCTATGCGGCCTCGGCCTTTGGTAACCACGAGCTCGACTACGGCCGGCCGCAGTTCTTCGCCAACCAGCGGCGCGCGCGCCTGCCCTATCTCGCGGCCAACGTGGTGCGCCCGGACGGCGGGCCCGTCGACCTCGGCGAGCCCTTCATCGTGGTCGAGCGGGCGGGCGTGAAGCTCGGCGTGATCGGCCTGGCCACCCCCGATACGCCGCGCATCTCGCGGGCCAGCCGCTATGCGGGCTTGATCTTCGAGGACTTCGAGACCGCCCTCGAGCGCGCGGTGCCCCAGGCCTGGGACGCGGGCATCGATGCCCTGGTCGTGGTGGTGCACGACTGCCACGATCGGGTGCAGCCCATCGTCGAGCAACATCCCGAGTGGCACCTGTCCTTCGTGGGCACGGGCCACTGCCATCAGACCCACGTGGAGCTGGCCGCGGGCGCGGCCGTCATCACGCCAGGCTGGCGCATGGACCACTACGGCCGCGTCGAGCTTCGCATCCAGCGCCACGGACCGCCCCGTGAGCGCGCCGAGCTTGTGAGCCAAGGGCTTGTCGAGGTGGCGAGCCCGTCCGGCCAGCCCGCCCCCAGCGTGGATCCGGCCTTCGATGCGCAGATCGCCGCCTGGCAGCGCGAGATCGATCGCGCCTTGGGCGAGGTGATCGGCCACTCGGCCACGGGGCTGCCGCGTAGCTCGCCGCTATTGGGCCAGTGGGTCGTGGTGCCGTGGCGCGAGCGCCTGAAGGCGGACGTGGCCTTGACCAGCAGCGGATCCATCCGCCAGGACCTGCCCGCTGGTCCCATCAGCCTGGCCACCGTGCACTCGATCCTGCCCTTCGAGAACGAGCTGGTGGTCGGGCGCGTGCGAGGGGAGACGCTGCTCGAGATGCTGCGCTCGCCGCGGGCCGTGGTGGCGGGGGCGAGGCGCCTCGGTGACGGCAGCTTCCAGCTCTCGGACGGCCGCCCGCTCGAGCCTGGCAAGCGCTACTCGGTCGCCACCACCGACTACCTCTTCTTCGGCGGCGACGGCTCGCGCTTTGCCGAGGACGATCCCTCGCCCGAGCGCACGGGCCAGAGCTGGCGCCAGCCGGTCATCGACTGGACCCGGGCGCAAGCGAGCAGCTCCGCCCGCCCCCTCGAGCGAGTGCTCTCCCAGCTCGAGCCGTAGCGGCGTGAGCCGTCGCTACCGCTGCGCCAGGCCGAGGGCCTGCTCGACGATGTAGCCGATGTCCTCGAGCGCTGCCTTGGGAATGGTGATCTCGAACGAGGTCTTGGGCGCTCGGCCGTCCACGACGTCGCTGTAGAAGACGAGGGGCGAGGTGCCGCGGTTCGGCAGCGAGCCGAGGATGCGCTCGACCTCGCGCTCGAGCCCCGGGCCGCCCTCTTCGCGCACGGCCTCGAGCACGCCGCTCTTGGCCGACGCGATGACGCCGCGCAAGGTGGTCATCCCACCGGAGGAGTGCCGACCCGTCTTGAACTCACGCAAGCCAGGCTGTCCGGCGATGCTGTCCGGGCCCGGCGAGGCGCCCTTGGTGGCGGCCATCAGCTGGGCCAGGGCCTCGCGATCCTTGCCCGTGGCGAGGCCCAGCCAGCTTCGCCGCCCATCGGCCATGAGCAGCAGGTGCACGGACACCGTCAAGGTGCGCGCCCGCGGGGCCGATCCGGCGGGCACCAGCTCCAGCTCTACGGCGACCTCGGCGGGGATGTTGGCCACCTGGATCTGGACGTCGAGCGCGCCTCGGCCGAGCGCGGCTGGAGCCGCTACCTTCTTCACCTTCGGCAGCAGCTTGGCCTCCTCTCTCGACAGGTCCTTGCGGATTGCCGCTTGCAGGGAAGGCCGGTTGTAGACCGCAACGAGCTCGTCCAGATAGCGGCGCAGTGCCCGGCTGTCTTCATCGAAGCCGTACAGCTGCCAGCCAACGATGTCGCTCACGAACTGCTCGATCTCCTGTCCGGATGCTGTGGTGGCCGCGTCGAAGTGGCCGCTCGCGCCGACCGTGGCGACGTGCTTGCCCACGGGCAGTCGCAAGAGCTTGGCCAGGGCGCGTCGATCGCCGGGGCGGGCGAAGCGAGCCTCCTCCAGGCCGCCCTCGGCGAGCTGCTGCAGCACTCGCAGGATGGTGTCAAAGCGCCTCGGATCGGCGGTCCGGCCATAGCTGACCACCTCGCTGCTCTTGGGAGCACGCCAGAAGATCTCGGGCGCTGGACCGGCCTTGTCCGCGCCGTCCATCAGCAGCTGCACGGTCCAGGATCGCTTGCCCGCGAACTCGAGCTCGCCGGATACCTGAATGCCGCGGCTCAGATCGAAGCCGATGTCCAGGGACATCTTGTCCACGTCGTGGATGAGCTTACCGGCCTCCTCGGCCAAGCCTGCGGCCATGTCCATGAGCGCGGTGTCGAAGACGGGGTTGCCGAGCTTGAACTCCTCGAACAGCACGGGCAGCCCGTTGGCCTGTCGGCGGAGCTTGTCGCCGTATTTATCCGCCAGCCCGCGCAGGCGCAGCTCGGCGTGCAGATCCGTGGACGAACGGGGCCACATCGGGGCCGTACGCGCCACGTAGGAGGCCAGCGCGGCCACGTGCTCGTGCTCATCACCACAGATGAGCCGCGCCTGCGTTGCCCCCGAGGAGGCGGCGATGGCGCAGTGAGGCCCCCACTCGCGCTCGGGCGCGAGCCTCCACACGCCCGTGCTGATCTCCTGGATGCCGCTGGTCGCCCCAGCGCGGGCGCGGTCGAGCGAGGTCAAGCCCACGGCCACCACCCCCATGGGCTCGGGCGGCGTCTGCTGGATGTCGGCGACCAGCACGAAGTCGACGGGGGTCTCGATGGCGATGATCTCGGCGTACACCTCGGGGTCGACGATCTCGTCGAGCTCGCCAGCGACCAGCGCGCTCAGCGCGGTGCGAATGCCCTCGTCCACGGCCTCAGGCGGCAGCTTGGCGTAGCTGGCGAGCTGGGTCGCCGTGGCCTGGGGGTTGTGCCAGCGCGCGATGGCCACGATCTCGCCTGGCTCGGGCACGGGGCTCACGTCGTAGTCGCTCGCCTCGCCGCCGTCGTCGCCGACGACGAGCGCCCGGTCTCCGTTTTCGGACAGGTTGGCGGTGGGCGTGCCCGGTGTGACGGGCGACGGTGGGGGCCCGCAGGCGACGAAGGTGAGAAGCGCTAGCAGGACCGCGGACCATGAAACGAGCTTGACCATGGCGCACCTTATACGACGTGAGGGGGGCATCGTCGAGCGTGGGGCACGGTCCGGTCGCGGCGCGATTCGGGCTCGCCACCAAGCCGTCCTACCGGTCGGTGCGCTCGGCCGAGCCCCGTGGTAGACGGCCGAGCCATGTGCGCCGAGTCCGACCGCAGCGGTCCGCTCGATGGGCTGAACCAGCCGCAGGCCAAGGCCGTGGCGCACGTCGACGGTCCGCTCATCGTCTTCGCAGGAGCGGGCAGCGGCAAGACCCGGGTCATCACCTATCGGGTGGCCCATCTCGTGGCCACCCACCGGGTGCCGCCCTACCGAATCCTGGCGGTGACCTTCACCAACAAGGCCGCGGGCGAGATGCGCGAGCGGCTCGAGCGGCTGCTCGGCGAGGACGTGGCGCGCGAGCTGTGGCTGGGCACCTTCCACGCGGTGTGCAACCGGCTGCTGCGGCTTCACTGCGAGGCCGCGGGGCTGCGGCGCAACTTCGTCATCTACGACACCTCCGACCAGCGGGCCGTGTTGCGGCGGGTGCTCGGGGAGCTGGGGCTAGACGAGAAGAAGTTCCCACCTCAGCGGGTGCTCGGCCACATCCATCGGCACAAGCAAGAGGGGCTCGGGCCCGACGAGGTCCATGCGGCGAACTACTTCGACGAGATCGCGCTCCGATGCTTCGCGCGCTACCAGGCCGCGCTCCAGGATGCCGGGGCCGTCGACTTCGAGGACCTGCTGCTCGGGGTGCTGCGGCTCGTCGAGAGCCCCGATAGCCAGGCGGGCGAGGATCTGCGCAGGCGCTTTCAGTACGTCTTGGTCGACGAGTTCCAGGACGTCAACCAGGTGCAGTATCGGCTGGTGCGCGCCTTTGCTGGACAGGGCCGCAACATCTGCGTGGTGGGCGACGACGACCAGAGCATCTACCAATGGCGCGGCGCCGACGTGCGCAACATCCGCGGCTTCACCCGCGACTACCCCGATGCCGAGTTGGTCAAGCTGGAGCAGAACTACCGCTCCAGCGGTCACATCGTGCGCGCGGCGCTGGGCGTGATCCAACCCGCTTCCGACCGCGTGCCCAAGGAGCTGTGGACCGCCCAGCCCGACGGCGCGCAGGTGGCCGTGGTGCAGGCCGCCACCGAGCGCGACGAAGCGGCCTGGGTGGTGGGGCGCATCCAGGAGCAGCTGGCCGAGGGGACCTCGGCCAAGGACATGGCCGTGTTCTACCGCGTGCACGCGCAGTCCCGCGTGCTGGAGGAGGTGCTGCGGCACGAGGGCGTGGCCTACCAGATCATCGGCGGGCTCAAGTTCTTCGACCGGGCCGAGGTCAAGGACCTGCTCGCCTACCTGCGGGTGATCGTCAACCCGCAGAGCACCATCGATCTGCTGCGCATCATCAACGTGCCCGCGCGCAAGATCGGCAAGAAGACGGTGGACAAGCTCGCGGCCACCGCGCTCGGCGAAGGCTGCTCGCTGCTCGATGCGGTGGCGCCGCTGTGTCGGAGCGATGGGTTGGGCAAGGCGGCCAAGCGCGCGCTCGGCGGCTTCGAGCAGATGATGCGCGGCTTCATGGCCCAGGCCGAGACCGCCCCGCCGCGGGAGCTCGCCGAGCAGGTGCTGGAGCAGAGCGGCTACGCGCGGACGCTCGAGCAGCAAGACAGCGCCGAGAGCGACGCGCGCCTTGAGAACCTGCAGGAGCTGCTCGGATCGATCGCCGAGTACGAGCAGGAGTGCGCTGACGCGGGCGAGGTCGCCACGGTGGCCGACTACCTGGCCCGCGTCTCGCTCACTGCCGACGTCGATGCCTTGGAGGAGGTGCCGCGGGTGCCCATGATGACTGTGCACGCGGCCAAGGGCCTGGAGTTCGACACCGTCTTTCTCTGCGGCATGGAGGAGCGGCTGTTCCCGGTGCAGCGCGCCGAGCCGCGCGCGGACAATGGCGATCTCGAGGAGGAGCGCAGACTGGCCTACGTCGCGATTACGCGGGCGCGGCAGCAGCTTTTCATCGTGCACGCCGCCACTCGGATGATCTACGGCCAGACGCGCTACAACGAGCCCAGCCGCTTTTTGCGCGATCTGCCCGCCGAGGCCGTGCGGCCGATCGTCACCGAGACGATGGAGTACGAGATGGCGCCATCGCGTCGCGGGCGGGCGGGGCTCGGCCTCGACGGCGGCTCGTGGCGGTCGCGGGCCCAGGGGCAAGCGGGCGGCTTCGGCGGAAGGCGTGCCGAGGGCCTCGGGTGGAAAGCGCAGCGCGAGGCGCCGCAGGCACCCCGCCGCAGGGCGGGCGAGCGCTACGTGGAGCTCGACCCCGACGCCGACCGCTTCAGCGAGGGGTTCGACGAGGCGGACGAGCAGCGGCCGCTGCGTGCCGGGGTGCGCGTGCGCCATCCCAAGTTCGGCGTGGGCGTGGTGCAGAGCGTGGCCCAGGGCGACGACCCTGTGGTGTCGGTCAAGTTCACGGGCTGGCAGGTCAAGCGCGTCAAGCAGAGCTTTCTTTCGCCAGCCTGAATCCGCGAGCGCGATTCCGCGATGGGGAACCGTCCGAGCGCGGCGGCGCCGTGCGCCCGGCTGTCGGATCGGATACGCTGGAACGAAGAGCATGCGTGCTTGCGCCTCGCTCGCCATGTGCCTCGTGCTGCCCTGGCTGAACCCCTGCCAGCGGGCCGAGCCGCTGCGCGCCAAAACCGGCGTGGCCGAAGCGGCCGCGGAGCGCTCAGAGCGGGCTCGGCGGGCGCATAGGCCCCCTAGCGAGGACCGTTTTTCCTTCGACGGGGTGCACTGGATCGATCCCACCGTGCCGCCCGAGGGCTACGTGCGCATGACGGCCCAGGCGCAGCTCACCAACGTCGCAGGCAATGCCCTGCTCTTGATGGACGAGGCCCACGAGCGCTTCGTGCCCATCTTCGTGGGCGACACCGAGGCGCTGTCGATCCGGCTTCGGCTCGAGGGGCGCCGCTACCCGCGCCCGCTGACGCACGATCTGTTGGAGCGCATGATCGCCGAGCTCGATGCGCGGATCGTCAGCGTGCAGGTGGACGAGCTGCGCGACAACGTGTTCTTCGGCACAGTCGTGTTGGGCAAGCCGGGCGGCAGGCTAACGCGCGTGGACGCGCGGCCGTCGGACGCGGTGGCGCTGGCCGTGGGTAGCGGCGCTCCCATCTTCGTGGCCAAGCAGGTGCTGGAGCTGGCCGGCCAACGGCTGGACGAGCTCGAGCGCCAAGTCCCACCAGCGACCAACGACCAGCCACCAGCAACGAGACTGTAATCTGATATGCTGGACGCAATGGATGCGCGGGCACGAGCGGCTGCCGCGCTGGCCGCAGCGCTGGGCAGCGCCTTGCTGCTCAATCAGTGCGGCGGCGACGACCCCTCCACGGGTTTTTCCCCGCTGGGAAGCGCGGGAGCGGGCCTCGGGGGTGCGGGCAGCGGCGCGAGCGGGGCCGATGGTGGCTCTGCCGCCACCGGTCAGGGAGCTGGCGCGGGTAGCGCGGGCAGCGAGCCCACCGACGCTGGCATGGTCACCGACGGGGGCGTCATCGGCGGCGACCGCCCCGTGCCAGTGCACGTGCCTGCGAGCTACGACCCGGACGAGCCCACCCCCCTGGTGATGCTGCTTCACGGCTACGGTGTGGACGGGCCCACGCAGGAGGCCTACCTCGGCTTCGAGCAGACCGCGGACGAGCGCGGGTTCATCTACGCCTACCCGAGCGGCACCCGCGACATGTTCAGCCTGCCCTTCTGGAACGCCACCGATGCTTGCTGCGACATAGGCGGTAGCGGGGTGGACGACTCGGGCTACCTCCGAACCGTCATCGAGCAGATCCAGGCGGCGCTCAACATCGATCCGCAGCGCATCTACCTGGTCGGCCACTCGAACGGCGCCTTCATGTCGTACCGCATGGCCTGCGACCACGCCGATCTCATCGCCGCCATCGCGCCCCTGGCAGGCGGCACCTTCGAGGACACCGCCGACTGCGCGCCCGCCGAGCCCGTGGCCGTGCTGCATATCCACGGCACCCTGGACGCCACCATCGCCTACGGCGGCGGGCTGCTGTTCGGCACGCCGTTTCCCGGGGCCGAGGAGTCCGCCCGGATTTGGGTGGGCTACAACGACTGCTTGGACGTGGCCGACACTTCACCGCCCAACATCGACCTAGACGCCGTGCTGCCTGGGGCCGAGACCGACGTGCGGCGCTGGCAGGTGAGCTGCGATCCAGGCGGCTATGTCGAGCTGTGGAAGATCCAAGGAGGCGGCCACGTTCCGGTCTTCCAGAGCGACTTCCGCGACCGGGTGGTGGACTTCTTCGACGCGCACCCGAAGCCTTAGAAAGAAATGTGGCTGTTCGACCTGCTGCGGATCGCATTCTGGTGGCTCGATCTCGCCATCGCCGCTGGCGTCACCTTGGGTGTTGTCGTCGCTGGCCGCCGCTCGTGGCGGGGCCGTTGGGTTCAGAAGCTGTTCTGGCTCGGTGTGGTCATCGGTCTGACCTGGGAGGTGCCGCTATTTCTGTCGACCACCTTCGCCGACGACCCGGTGATCGTGATGCTGAGCCCCCCGCCCATCCACCCGCTCGGGCTGATCGTCGCCCACTCCCTGTGGGATGGCGGGCTGTTCCTCGCAGGCGTGGCGTTGGTCGGATGGACCTGCCCGCGTCCGATCCTACGCCGCTTCCGCTGGCGCGAGCTCGGCGTGCTGATGCTTTGGGGCCAGCTCAGCGCGCTTGCGGTCGAGATCGGCGGGGTGAGCAATGATGCTTGGAGCTACGTCGCGGGCTTTGCGGCCAACCCCACGCTGTTCTACGTGGCCGGCCACCCCATCACCGCGCTGCCCCAGCTGATCTGGCTTCTCGCGCCGGTCGTGTTCTACCTGGTGGCGCTCCGAGTCACGGCCCGAGCAAGGACCAACGACCCGCGTTGAGCGCAGGGGACCCTGTGTGCGTCCGCCGACCGAATGGCGGCTCAGCGCTGTAGCGGAGGTGGGGCCGACGAGGAGGCTCTGCTCGCGCTACTGCCAGCGGATGGCGGCCGCCGGCTCGCCTACAAAGCGGATGTGCACGTGGTCCAGGTGCCAGGGCGAGGCCTTGAGCACGCCGTCGGGGCCCAGGGCGGTGTAGCCCTCGTCGTGGATCCAGCGCCGCCGCCGCAGCTTCTCGGCAGCGCGTCGGATCAGGATGACGTACTCCTGGTCGGTGTAGATGGTCTCGACCACGGCGATGGGACCGGGGCGATTCTCGGGCATATGGCGGCCGTTGGGCGTGGGTCCGTCGAGCAGCAGGCCCAGGAAATACGCCAGCCGCGCCGCATCCACGCCGCGGGCCGTGCCAGGCGCGCACTCGAGCTCGTCCTCGTCGACCATGACCCCGCGACAGCGCCGCTCGAAGCTCGAGGCCGTCTTGTCGTCGTCGTCGCTCGGCAGCGCGATGTCCACGTCGCGCCCCTCGGCGTGGCTGATGTGCCGCACCTCGTCGAGGTCGGCGGCCGGCCGCCGTCCGTCCCACTGCGTGCCGTCGCCGATGGCAAGGGCGCCTCGCCGATAGCGGATGTGCGTCTGGTGCAAGGCGGCCCGCAGCGCCACCGCCACGTCCACCCGCAGAAACTGGTAGCGATGGGGTGCCAACAGCACGTAGCCGTCCCGCGGCTCGAGCGGGAAGGGAAGGCCGATGAGCGGACGCGCCTCGGCCTCGCCCGTGCGCAGATCGCGGAGCGATGGAGCCTCGATGGCAGCCGGATCGACGGCCACGCGGCTCAGCCGGACGGGCGCTTCGGCGTCGACCACCACCACCACGTCGCCCGGCTCGCTCGGCGCCTGGAACGAGTAGAACGCGGGCAAGCGCCCATCGTGCTCGAGCGGAGCGTGGGCGCGAAGGCGCGCGCCCAGGCCTTGGGGCAGCAGATCGAAGCACAAAAGCGCCTCTGGCGGCCCCAAGACGCCCACCGTTACGAAGCGCCCAGGCGGTAGCTCGACCCGCACGAGCGATCGGCCCGCCAGCAAGGGAAGGGAAGTCTTGCCCAGCGGCAGCTCGGGGTAACGCTCGCTCTGGCGCGCGTGCAAGATCGAGGCGTGGACGGCTGCTCGCGGCGCCGCCAGCAGCGCCGCGCCCAGGCCCAGGGCGCTC
>CAYTYV010000197.1:0-11346 GCA_964441055.1 uncultured Polyangiaceae bacterium
GGCAACGGCGGCGCTGGCGGCGACGGCGGGGACGGCGGGGACGGCGGAACTGTGGACTGCCAGAACATCCCCCAGGGGCCGTTCGACTTCACGGTGATGGCCGGCCCCAAAGCCACCGAAGATCTCGCGTTTGACGATCAAGGTCACCTCATCGGGGCGGCTCAGGGCAACCTCTTTCGCTCCACCCACCAGGGCGACGCCCAGCTGTGGCTACCCAATGCGGGGGGCTTCATCGCCGGGCTGCGAGCGGTGACCAACGGCGATATCGTCTACTCCGACGTGTACAGCGGCACGCTGTTCCGGGTCACCCCGCAAGCCCAGAAGCTCACGGTGTTGAGCGGCATGCAGTACGCCAACGGTCTGGAGGCGGATCTCAACGGATTCGTGTACGTAGCGGAGCAGGACGGCGGACGGGTGCGGCGGGTGGACCCCCAAACCGGCGCGTACGACGTCGTCGCATCGGGCCTGTACAATCCCAATGGGGTCACCTTCAGCCCCGACTATCAGCGGCTCTACGTCGGCAGCTTCGGCGGGGGCACCATCCACGCCGTGGACTTCGATGGCCAGATGAATCCCATCGGCGTCAGCTTGTTCGTCGATGACCTTGGCGACGGCCAGCTCGACGGTATGGGCGTCGACGCCTGCGGCAATATCTACGTCTGCGAGTACATCCAAGCGAAGGTGTGGCGCATCAGTCCAGATGGGCAGACCCAAGAGCCCATCGTATTCCTCGACTCGGAGACCTACTGGATCCCCAACCTGCAATGGGGCTCCGGTTTGGGCGGCTGGGAAGAGGACCACCTGTACGTGCTCGATATCGCCGCTGACACGCTCTACGACGTGCCGGTCGGCGTACCTGCCAAGCAGCGGGCTTTCCCCTGAGGTGGCGACGACAACCGGAAGGGATGATCGATGCAGACGCTACGAATCGGCTGGGTGCTCGCGGCGTTGCTCGCCGCGACCGGCTGCGACGACGATGGCGGAACGGCGCTGCCACCCGGCACTGGCGGGGACGCCGGTACCGGCGCTGCGGGGACAAGCGGCGCTGGCGGCCTCGGCGGCGGCGGCGCTGGCGGCGGCGGACCGGTGTTACGCGGACCCTGCGCGCTGAGCCAAAAAGTGGGCTTCTTCCAGGTGCAGCACGAGCCGGACTACTCCGCGGTCAGCGGCGAGGTGAACGATGGCGTGGTGCCCATCAAGGTGCTCGACCAGGTGGCTTCCGAGGGCGATTGTGTCCTACTGCAACGAAACAACCCCTTCTGCGACCCTCCCTGCGGCCCCAGCGAAACCTGCGACCACGACGGCAGCTGCATCCCCTATCCGCTACCCAAGAGCGGCGGCCAGGTCAGCATCAGTGGGCTCAACAAGGCCGTCGAGCTGCAACCGCCGAGCTACTTCGACACCCAGATGCCCCACCCCGGCTTCGACCCGGGCGCGGCCATCGTGCTGAGCGCCGCAGGCGACGAGGTGGGCGGGTTCACCTTGGTCGGCGCTGGCTTCGCACCCGTCGAGCTGTCCTCGGGCGCATGGCTGGTCGAGGCCGGCGAGCCGCTGGAGGTAACCTGGACAGCCGAGGCGGCGGGACCGGCGCGCATACTGCTCCGGCTCAACATCGACCAGCACGGCAACTCGCCAGTACAGGTATTCTGCGACCTGCCCGACACCGGCACCGCCACCGTGCCCGCGTCGCTGGTCGACGAGCTGCTCGGCTTCGGCGTGTCTGGGTTTCCCAGCGGGGACCTGTTCCGCCGGACCGTGGACTCGGTCACCATCGAATACGGCTGTGTCGAGTTTTTGGTCTTCTCCCATCGACAGGCCACCGTGCAGGTTGCCGGCCACATTCCCTGCAACGACCCCGACGACTGCCCGCCGCCTTTGACGTGCGACCTGCCCACCAACACGTGCATCTGACCACCCCTCGGCGAGGACCTTATGAACGCCCATGCTTCTCCCGATTCGCCGGGCGCAGCTCACAGCGCGATCCGTTGGGCGTGTCTCCTTTCGGCTTCGCTGCTCCTAGCGTGCTCCGAGGGCGATCCCTCCGAACCACCCGGCCGCTCTTGGCAATGCGTCATCCCGGCTGGCGAGGAGCCCGACGCGACCTCTCAAGTCGGCTGCGAAGAGGATTTCCTGGTACTCGGCTCGCGCCCGCTGGACGCCAGCATCCCCGGGGCTCGCTCGGCCAAGACGCTCGTCGACCAAGCCGACGAGCGGGCGCTGTACTTCACCAATACCAACCGGTACCCGATCCATTACAACTTCGCCCACGAGCACCTTTCGGGTAACGGGTTGCCACCGGTGGGCGACTTGGGGGTGTTCAACCAGGTCGAGTACTACAGCCCGAGCCGTCGTTTCTTGCTGGGCGCCGTCAGCCTGTACGAGGAGCCCGGCATATGGGCCTACGAGATTGCGCCCTACGACACCTCTTCTCCCGAGATGGTGGCCGATGCCTATGCCCTGATAAGAGACGCTTCCTTCTTCGGCTGGCGGTTGTACTTCCACCCCACTTCCAAGTCGGTGGAGACGATGGCAGAGCAGCTGCCCGAGTGGGTTCGGGTCATCACCACCGACGAGCTGTTTGCGGGCATCACCTATCAGCCGCTGAACTTGGGCGAATCGCTTGGTCAGCTGCGCTTCTTCAGGGCCGCAGAGCTGGGCACGGTCTACGTGGGTCCCCGGGATATTGCGGTGCTCGACCAGGTGCCGAACGACATCTCGGTGGTCGCCGGACTGATCACCGGTGAGCTGCAGACGCCCCTGTCCCACGTCAACGTGTTGAGCCAGAACCGCGGCACGCCGAACATGGCCCTGCGCGGCGCCCACGACGACGAGAGCCTCCGCAGCCTGGAGAACCGCTGGGTGCGGCTTCGGGTCGAGGCCTTCGACTACACCGTCGAGGAGGTGACCAAAGCCGAGGCGGACGCGTGGTGGGAAGAGCACAAGCCGCCACCGGTGCAGGTTCCCGAGCTGGACCTCAGCCAGACGGATCTGCGCAACGACGAGCTTCTGACGCTCGATGACATCCCCGCCTATGGCGGCAAGGCCAGCCACTACGGGGTGATGAGCCGGATCGGCGATCTGGTACCCCACCCCGACGCCTTCGCCATTCCGGTGTACTATTACAAGCAGTTCGAACAGAGCAACGGGTTCGCCGACCAGCTGATCGAGCTGCAGGCTGACGAGCAGTTCGTCAATGACCCTGCTTATCGGGAGCAGGCGCTCGACGATCTGCGGGCTGCGATGAAGGCGGCGCCGGTGGATCCGGCCTTCGAGACACTGCTGATGGACAAGCTGGCGGCCGAGTACCCGGGGGTGCGCATGCGCTTCCGCTCCAGCACCAATGCCGAGGATTTGGAGGGCTTCACTGGCGCCGGGCTCTACAGCTCCAAATCGGGCGAGCCCGGCGATGTGGCATTCCCGGTGCTCGATGCCGTGCGCCACGTGTGGGCGAGCCTGTGGAACTTTCGAGCTTTCGAGGAGCGAAGCTATCGCGGCATCCCCCACGATGCGGTGGGCATGGCGGTGCTCGTGCACCATTCCTTCCCGGATGAAGAGGCCAACGGCGTGGCGTTGACGGCGAACATGTTCGATGAGCTGCAGCCAGCGTTCTACATCAACGTGCAGGTCGGTGAGGAGTCGGTGGTACAGCCCAACCCAGGGGTCACCGTCGATTCGCTGCTGTACTACTACTACTATCCCGGTCAGCCCATGACCTTCTTCTCCCATTCCAATCTGCTGCCCGAAGGTCAGACGGTGCTGACCGCGCAGCAGACCTACGACCTGGGCAAGGCGCTAGACGCCATTCACCAGCACTTCGCTCCGGTCTACGGCAGCGGTGGTGGCTTCTACGCGATGGACGTGGAGTTCAAGTTCGACGACCTCTACAGCGGACAAGAGCCCAGTCTGTGGGTCAAGCAAGCCCGGCCGCACTCGGGCTGGGCCGGTGGACAGTAGAGCTGCGACCGGCTCAATCGCCAGGTTCGGCCAACGACTGAGCGTACCCGCGGACGGCCGCTTCCTGTTCGGCTGTCTCGATCGATCCGGGGCGCAGGCTGCGCACCTTGGCGATCGCCTCGGCCGCGGACAGCCCACGAGAGACGAAGAAGGCGGCGAGGAAGGTCCCAGTGCGGCCCTTGCCCGCAGTGCAGTGCACGCCCACGCGGCCTCCTTGCTCAACGACCGTCGAGGCGCGGTCGACGAAACGGCGGAGCTGCTCGAGGCTTGGCGCGGTGAAGTCGGCGACGGGCAGGTGCATCCCGTCGATGCCGTGCGATTGCAGGGCCGCCGGGTCGACGGCGGCGGGCGTCAGCGACACCAACAGGGTGAGCTGCTGTTGCTCGAGGAAGCCCAAATCTTGAGCCAGCGAGTCCTTGGCGCCTGGCTCGGGGGCGCCTGGCTTGGGGGCGCCTGGCCTGGGCATCCCGGCGAGCTGCTCGTCGATGACCCACGAGAAGCCCGCCATGGTGGCCTCGCTGCTGAGCGGACGGTCCACGTCAGTGGGCTCGGACTGGGCGCTGACACCGGTCGAAGGAGACTCGTCGCAGCTGGCGAGCACGCTGCCTACCAGGCCCAGCAACAAGGCGTGACCAAGTCGATGTCGGTTCATAGCGGCCATCATAACACCGGAGCGGGGCGCCAAGTATGCGCGCCGGATCACGAGGCCGCGGCACCTACGGAATGTACCAGAACGATGCCACCGATTGGGTGCGGAGCTGCACGGTGTGGTTCCCGGCGCCGGTTTCGGTGGCGTGGTAGCGCCACAGGTCGTTGCCGCCGCACTCGCCGCAGCTCCAGCCGACCGAGTAGAGCTCGTCGAGGAAGGCGCCGGGCAGCGTGAGCGTGCCGGTGTCGCGCCCCTCGCATTCGATCTCCACGGGCGAGATCCCGCCATGAGTGCCGATGCCGGTGGTCATGCGCAGGTAGATGCGGGCGCTGGCCACCGGGTTCGACCAGGTGAGCACCACGTCCGCGCCCGCCTGCCGTTGCTCGAGCAGCTGTACCCAGTCGCCCTCGGGCTCGGGCGGCGGGACCACGCAGGCCGAGAGGCTGAACCCCGGCGCCTGGTCGCCTGCGGCGGATAGGCTCACGTCGGTCAGCTGGCTGACGTCGTAGTCCTGGCTGAACCAGTCGTATACCCCGTTGGCTTCCGCCGGGATCGAGATGCTCGCCGCGTCGACGCCGCCGAGCTCCAGACTACCCACCGACAGGGGCTGCGGCAGGGAGACGCAGCTGCCGTCGAAACAGGTCTCGGTGACGTAGTCGCAGGGTGGATCGCAAAACGCCGCCCCGTTGTAGGTGAGCAAGCGGCACGGGCCGATGCGGTCCGCCTCCTGGTGAAATTCCAGGGCCGGCCCGTCGAACACCCCACCGCGGACCTGGATCCAGTTGCTGAACGCCCCGAGGGTGAAGCGATCGTTGGTCTGCCCGAATTGCGGCTCGTCCACGCCGTCGAAGGTCATTGCGCAGCCGCCAGCGCCGCCAGCGCCGCCGGAACCGGAGGCGCCGATGCCGCCTGCTCCTGCCGCGGCCCCCGCGCCAGCCCCAGCACCGCCGCCGCCGGTCCCCGCAGGCTCGTCGCTCGACTCGGAGCAGCCGGTCAGTAGAGCTCCGCCCGCCAGCGCGGTGCAGAGCAGCGCGGATCGCCATGGTGAATCAAGCATATCGTCAAGGTACGCGATGGCCGCACAGCTCGCTACAAGTAGCCGGCTAGAGTCCTTGAAGACGGGCGTCGTGAAAAAATGAGTCACGGTTGTCCTCCAGAGATCCTGTGGGGGTTTGGGGGCGGAGGAGCGACGACCGGAGCCCCCAACGTCGAACCCATCACCAAGGCTACGCACAGCTCGCCCCTTGGGGGCCATCGGCTGGCCTTCACCTGCCTTGGGGCCGGCCGATGGGCCCCAAGGGGCTGGCGAACGCCGCTAGTCGTAGCGACAGACGGAGAAGCGCGATAATCGCTGTCCCATCGTATGTCCTGGGCACGCGCAACGGAGGTTTCCGTGACACGCTTGTTGCTCTCATGGTCGGTGGTCTCGCTAGTCGGGATGATCTCGGGCACGGCGCTCGGTGCCGACTACTACGTCGATCCCGAAAACGGCTCGGCGTCAGGCGACGGCAGCGCCGCCTCGCCATGGGAGACGCTCGAGGAGGTGGTTTCCAGTGGGCTCTTCGGCAGCACGGTGACCTCGGGAGACACCGTCCACCTTCTCAGCGGCTATCACGGTGAGCTCAACCTGAGCTCGGGCGAGTACGATCCGCCGATCACCATCGTGGAAGATGCGGGGCAGATCGCACGGCTTCGGCGGGCGCGCTTCAACCACACCAGCGGCTGGGTGCTGGATGGGGTCTCGATAAGCCCGTCGCACGCGCCGTCGTACGCCACCGTGACCATGGTCGAGGTCGGCGACGGTGCCTACAACGTCACGGTACAGAACTGCGAGATCTTCAGCGTGGCCGATGCCTCGGGCTGGGGCGTCAGCGACTGGCTGGACGTGGCCAGCAGCGGAGTCAGGATCGCTGGAACGGACGTCATCATCCGCAACAACCTGATCCGCAACGTGCGCTTCGGCATCAACGTCGATGGCGACGCGGTGCTGATCGACAACAACTCGGTCGTCAACTTCTCGGCGGACGGCCTGCGCGGTATCGGCGACGACAACACCTTCCAGTACAACGTGGTGAAGAACTCCTACCTGGATGACGAGGTCGACGACAACCACGACGACGGCTTTCAGAGCTGGTCCGTGGGTCCGGGTGGCGTCGGCACCGGCGAAGTCAGCAACATGGTGCTGCGCGGGAACGTCATCATCAACGCCGAGGATCCCGCGCAACCGATGAAGGGGACGCTGCAAGGCATCGGCTGCTTCGACGGCACCTTCGTCAACTGGGTGGTGGAGAACAACGTCGTCATCACCAATCACTGGCACGGCATCTCGCTCTACGGCGTCAGGGACTCGCGGGTGGTCAACAACACGGTTATCGACAACGAGGGGGGGACGCCGGGGCCGCCGTGGATCTCCGTCCGGGATCACAAGGACGGCACACCCAGCGAAGACACCATCGTGCGGAACAACTTGACGACCGACCTCGACGTGACGGGCAACAACGTGACCGAGGACCACAACGCGATACTCGCGGATGGAGACCTGGCGTCGTACTTCGTCGACGCAGCAGCATGGGACCTCCATTTGCTCGAGACCGCTCCGGCCGTTGATCAAGGCTCCGCCGAGCTGGCGCCCACCCACGACGCCGACGGGATTCCTCGACCGCAGGGAGCGGGCATCGATCTCGGAGCGTTCGAGTGGCACGAGCCAGGCTTGCAGCCGGAAGGCGGATCGGCTGGAGCTGGCGGCGGCGCCTTTGGCGGTAGCGGGGGAGCCAGCCGGAGCGGAGGCGCCGCGGCCGAAGCTGCTGCCGAAGATGCGGGTGGTTGCGGGTGCCGTACGGCGCCCGGGCGCGGCAGTTCCATGGCGCTGCTCTTGGCGACCCTCGCGCTCGTCGCTCCCGCCTGGCGACGCCGTAGTTTTGAGATTTGCGAGAGGCGTGAATTCCGCCGACGGCCGCGGTAGCGTTGGGGCATGAGAATCGACCGCATCGACCTGTGGCACGTGGCCGTCCCCCTGGTCGCCCCGTTTCGCCCCTCCTGGATCCCCGGAATGAGGCAAACGGACAACCGCTTCGACCTCATCCGCTTGACGACCGCAAGCGGCATTGAGGGGTGGAGCGCGGCCCCGGCCATGGGGGCCGAGCGCGACGGGATGGGCGCGCTGCTCGGGCCCTACTTTCTGGGCGAGCGGGCCGACGACATCGGCGGCGTGCGGCAGCGCATCCGCGAGATGGGCTACCTTGGCCACCATGCCGGCTGGATAGAGCCGGCCTGCTGGGACATCATCGGCAAGGCGCGCGGCAAGCCCGTCTACGAGCTGCTCGGCGGCACGGGCGGCAGCGTAGAGCTCTACGCCTCAACCGGCGAGCTGCGCGACGGCCGCGCGCGTACCGAGGAGGTGCAGGCACGCGTGGATGAGGGCTTCCGGGCCGTCAAGCTGCGGGTTCACGAGGAGGCGCTCGAGGCCGATCTCGAGCAGATCGTCGAGACGCGCAAGGGCGTGGGCGACGAGGTCGTGCTGGGCGTGGATGCCAACCAGGGCTGGCGCGTGGCGGTCATCGCCGACGCGCCCAAGTGGAGCTACGAGCGCGCCCTGCGCTTCTGCCAAAAGGCCGCCGAACTCGGCTTCGCCTGGGTCGAGGAGCCGCTGCCCATGGACGACTACGAAGCTCTGGCGACGCTCCGCCAGGCCACCGATATCCCCATCGCGGGCGGCGAGCTGAACAAGCACGGCCTGCCCGAGTTCAAAGCGATGATCGCCCGCGGCTGCTACGACTGGTATCAGCCCGACGCCACGTTCACGGGCGGCATCGCCGAAACCTGGGCCATCATCCAGCACGTCCTGTCCGCGGGCGCGCAGTACACACCGCATACCTGGACCAACGGCATCGGCCTGGCCGTCAACCTCCAGCTCTTCGGCGCCTTTTCCGGTCGAGACCGGACGCGGCTCGAGTACCCCTACAGCCCGCCAGGATGGGTGCCTGCCCAGCGCGACGCCCTGCTCACCGAGCCCTGGCAGCACGACCGCGGCACACTGCGCTTGCCGGATCGGCCGGGCCTGGGCTTCGAGATCGATCGGGGCGCTTTGCGGCGCTTCGGCCGCCACTTCTTCACCGCCACCAAGCTGCGCGTGGCCGTACGCGCCATTCGCGATCGGGGGCTTCGCGAGGCCAAGCACCTGGGCGAGGTGCGTGGGCGGCGCCTGACCGATCGCAGCGCGGAGCTCGACGCGGCCAAGGCAGCCGGACAGGACCCTGCGCTCGAGGCCGTCCAGGATCTCCTGCCCCAGACCGCACCATGAGCCACGCGCCATCGGCCTCCGCTGCGACGCCGCCACACCGCCAGCGGTGCACCACCGTCAGCTTGACCGGTCGCGAGGACCTCGGCGGCGGCTACTGGGTGCTGCGCTTTGCGGCCGACCCGCCGCTCAAGGCCAAGCCCGGCCACTTCGCCATGGTGCGCTCGCTCCGCTGGGGACAGGCGCCGCTGCTAGCCCGCCCCATGAGCCTGCTCACGGTGGGCACCGAGCCGTCGCTGCTGGTCAAGGTCGTGGGCGAGGGCACCCGCCGCATGGCCGCGGCGCCCGAGGGCGAGCGCTTCTCCCTGCTCGCCCCGCTCGGCCAGCCGTGGACTCTTCCGCCGGACGAGCACCGAGCCATTCTGGTGGCTGGCGGCGTGGGGCTGGCGCCGCTGCTCTTTCTGGCGCGCGAGCTTCGCGCCCGAGGGCGCGGGCGCGGCAGGCGCGGCAGACGAGCGGAAGGACCTCCGGCCGTGCTGGCGCTATACGGAGGGCGGACGGCGCGGGACCTGCCCTTGGCCGCCGAGCTCGCCCAGGTGGCCGAGCTTCGGCTGGCCACCGAGGACGGCTCCGAGGGAGCGCACGGACGGGTGACCACGCTGCTCGATGACGCGCTCGACGGCTGCTCGCCCGCGGCCGAGCCCGCGACCGTCTACACCTGCGGTCCCCACCGCATGATGGCCGCCGTGGCCCGCGCGGCCGTGGCGCGAGGCATTCCCTGCCAGGCCTCGCTCGAGGCGATGATGGCCTGCGGCTACGGGGTGTGCTTGGGCTGCGCCGTGCCGCGGGCCTCCGGCGGCTATCTTTACGCCTGCAGCGACGGGCCGTGCGTGGATGCCCGCCTGATCGGCTGGACCGAGGAGGCCACGCCATGAGCCCCCCCAACGGCCTCCGCGTACAGCTGGGCGAGCTAACCCTACGCAACCCCGTGCTCACCGCCTCGGGCACCTTCGGCTACGGACTCGAGTACGACGATTTCTACGACGTGGCCGAGCTCGGCGGCATCTGCACCAAGGGCTTGAGCCTCGAGCCGCGCGATGGCAACCCGCCCCCCCGCGTCTGCGAGACCGCCGCGGGCATGCTGAACGCCATCGGCCTGGCCAACGTCGGCATCGAGGCCTTCTGCCGCGACAAGCTGCCGCGGCTGCGCCAGCGCGGCGTGACCGTGGTGGCCAACCTCTTCGCCACCAGCATCGACGACTTCGCTCGCCTGGCCGCGCGCTGCGCCCGCGAGGCGGGCATCGCCGCCCTCGAAGTGAACGTCTCCTGCCCAAACGTCGAGCACGGCGGCCTCGCCTTTGGCGTGGATGCCCAGGCCGCCGCCGAGGTCACCGCCGCGGTGCGCGAGGCCACCCGGTTGCCCGTCTGGGTGAAGATGACGCCGGAGGCGGGGGACCTCGCTCGGGTGGCGCGCGCCTGCCAGGGCGCCGGGGCCGACGCGCTGTCGGCCATCAACACCATCCGCGGCCTGGCGATCGACATCCACAGCCGACGCCCCAAGCTCGGCAACCGCACGGGAGGGCTGTCCGGCCCAGCGCTGAAACCTATTGCTCTGCGCATGGTCTGGGAGCTGTCGCAAGCCGTCGAGGTGCCGATCATCGGCATTGGCGGCATCGGCACCTGGCAGGACGCCGTCGAGTTTCTGCTCGCTGGCGCTGCCGCCATCCAAGTCGGCACGGCCAACATGGTCGATCCCTACGCCGCAAAGAAGGTGCTGTCCGGCCTCGAGCAGTACTGCGAGCGCGAGGGCCTGCGCCCCGCCGAGCTGGTCGGACAGATGGCGGTGTAGCCCGACCGACGCATCGGACCGCGCAGCAGGCTGTGAAACACCCTCTCAGCGGCGCCCAGCGCCCGAGTAGGTCATCCGGACCTTGCCGCCGACGTTGAGCGGATCCTGCAGCAGATGCAGCAGGGCCGAGTGCGCCAGCTCATCGGCCGGCTCGAGCAAGGCCTCGGTCTTGGAGACGCCGTTCTGTAGATCCAACAGCACCGCGGCCGGACAAGAGCCGGGGCGCTCGTCCTGGGCCCGGATCATCTTCTCCCGTAGCTCGCCCAGCATCTCCATGTACTTGGCGAGCGCGGTCTCGGTGATGGGCGCTGAGTTCGGCCCGGCCGAGGTGTCCTGGGGCACGCCCACGGCCACCGTCTTCTTGAAGGTGGCGGGCACGATGCTCACGCGCCCCTTGATCTTGCGCACGTCGAGGTTGAACCGCAGCCCGCGCGTACGCCTCGAGACCTGCTCGTTGATCTTGCGGTTGAGCACCCGAGTGACGTTGTCGTTCTCGAGCGCGCTGCCGCTCTTCTTCCACTGGGTGTGGTCCTCGACCGCCCGCAGCACGCGCAGGTAGGGCCACTCGGGCTTGCACAAAGGGCCCTCGCGCGGGTTGTACAGATCGATGGCTTCCTTGCAGTTGGCGGGCGCCCGCACCGTCAGGTCGAGCAAGAA
>CAYTYV010000198.1:0-11045 GCA_964441055.1 uncultured Polyangiaceae bacterium
TCGCCGCCCTTCAGCCGCGCCATCAGCTGCACGCCAGACCGCCCGGGCATCATGATGTCCAAGCAGATCAGATCTGGCGGATCCTCACGAATCAGGTCCTCCCCGGAAGATGCCTCATGAGCTTCCTGGGTTTCGAACCCATGCTCCATGAGAACGGACGAGATATATCGACAAACATCGGGCTCGTCATCGATCACTATCGCACGCTTCGTATCAGCCATTGGCTCCTCCACATCTGCCCCTCCGTACCCGTACGGAGGGCGCGCGTTGCACATTGCACCTATGGTGGACCGCGGTCCGCCATGACAATAACCACCTCGACGCAGTAGACCTCGCAACCGTCCCTGCGTAAGGATCCGCTCGCGCCTTGACCTTGCCCTGTGGCGCTGCTTTACTACCTCTGCGAAAACGAATCTCGAACGCCTGCAACCATCGCGGTGGTGCCGACAAACAAGGCCCCGCGAGCGAGCGCCCGCCATGAAAACCGTGACCTTTGCTGGTAACCGGACCTATACACTCGACGAGCACGGCTTCCTTTCGCGGCCGAACCAATGGGACGAGCCGTTTGCCGAGGGGATGGCCATTCTCCAAGGCATTGACGGTGGCTTGACGGACCGTCATTGGGACTTCATCCGATACCTCCGCGGGAAGCTGCTCGAGGAGCGGACCGTGCCCTTGCTGGTCTTCGCGTGTGCGGACAACAACATCCGGTTGAGCAAGCTGAGGGCGCTGTTTCCCACGGGGTATCATCGCGGGGCGTGTCGTATTGCGGGCGTCAACTACGACTTCATGGCGCGGGACAACATCTGGCACACCTACGAGACGCCGCCGCGCCCGCCGCCGCGCTATCGCATCGACGCGCTCGGATTTCTCGAGGACTATCGCCAATGGGACGAGGCATTTGCCGTCCGCGTCGCCGAGGAGTGGAAGCTCCCGGGCGGGGTGACCGAACGCCACCGCGACATCATCCGCTATTTGCGCGACTACTACAGCGACTATCGGAACATTCCGACCGTCTACGAGATGTGCAGGACCGAGGGGCTGGACCTCGCGGAGCTGCGCGCGCTGTTTCCGGACGGATACCGTCGCGGGGCCTGTCGCATGGCCGGCCTGCCCTTTCGCCATTAGCGCCACCACCGAAGGCCTCTTCGGCGGCGGCGCCAAGGCTCGAGCCGTCCGCGTCATCGACAAGCCCCCGCGGCTAGCCCTCGTAGTCCGTCCGTTCCGCGGCCTTGCCGTTGATCAGAATGGACCGAGAGAGCATGTCGTGTACGCCTCCGACGGCGACGTCCTCGTTGTGGTATTCCATGAGCTGCATCAGCTGGCGCTTGCAGTTCGAGCAGGCGGCGCCGACGTACTTGGCCCCGGTCGCCCGGATTTGTTCCATCTTCTTCTTGCCGGAAATGTTCATCCGGAACTCGCGGATCTCGTCGATGGCGGACAGACCGCCACCGCCGCCGCAGCACCAGTTCTCGCTCCGGTTGGGGTACATCTCGCGGAAATCCTCACAGGTTGCCTTGAAGATGATGCGCGGCTCCTCGGAGATGTCGCAGGACTTCGCGAAGTTGCAGGGGTCGTGGTAGGTGACCGGATCGGGGTTCTTGCTCTTGTCGAACTTGAGCTTCCCCTGTTGGATCAGATCAGCGGTCCAGATCATGCAGTTGGTGATCTCGAAGGGCAGCTTGCCCCACCACTTGGCGGGCTCCATCATCCTCTTCATGATTCGATAGGCATGGCCGCATTCGCCCATGAGCATCGTCTTGCACTTGAGCCGTTTTGCCTCGTCGATGTACGGCTTGTTGTCGGCCTTCATGTCGGCGTCATTGCCGTTGAAGAGACCGTAGTTCGCGCCGTCGAAGCACTTGGAGCTCATGGTCCATTTGTCGCCCATGCCGAGGGCGTGAAAGACCTTGGCGACGCCCATCGTTGCCTCGATGTTCACCAACACATCGCCAGACGGTGGCACGTAGAAGTAGTCGGCGCCGACGACGTCCACGGGGATCTTGATGTCGATACCGCCGTGCTCGTCCTGCATCTCTTCTTCGAGGAATTCGACGGCCGCCTTGAACGCCTCGGGTGACGCGTTATCGGTATTGCCGGTCTCCAGCGATATGCGGACCACCTTCTGGATTCGCTCCGGGGTGAGGCCCAGCGTGTTTACAATGCCGCGTCCCTTGCGGGTGATCACCGAGTTGTCGATGCCGAAGGGGCAGTACTGCGCGCAGCGGCGGCAGCCGGTACACTCCCAGAACGCGTCGGCCCACGCCGCCCCTTCTCCCTCTTTGTAGTCCTCCGCGCCGACCAGGCCGCCGAGGAGCTTGCCGCTGGTGGTGCAGTGCTTTTTGTAGATGCTGCGGATGAGGTCGGAGCGCAGAACGGGGTTATACCGGGCTTCCGGGGCACCGAAGTAGACGGGGCAGACCTCGGCGCAGGTGCCGCAGCGGGCACACATCTCCATGTAGGTCTTGAGCACCTTCGGGCCCTTGTCGATGGCCGTGATGGCGTCGACTACCGTTTTCTTTTCCTTGGTGGCAGCGGGCGCTTCGGCGCGTTCGACGATCGGCTTGTCTTTGGTCGTGGCTGCAGCTTGGTGACTACTCATGGTTAGCTACCCCCTTTTGACCAGGGCTTGGGTGAAGAAGATGCCGCCGAAGTGGAGGATCTTCGAGAACGGGATGTACATGAACAGGACGAATGCCAGCAGCGCGTGCAGCAGGAACATGTCGTGGGCGGGGACCTTTGGGGAGAACGCCAACAGCGACGCGACCCACTCGCGCGTGAGCGCCAGGTCGACGTGCGTCCCGAAACGCATGGCGTTGCCCGTGACGACGACGCCGATGACCAATAGCAGCGCGAAGAAATCCGGAATTCCGGAGATTTCCCGCACGCGCGGTATGGTCAGTCGACGCAGGAGCAGCAACGCGCCCGTGACGAGCAGCACGATTCCCGCGGCGCCACCTGTGGTCGTCGACATCTGCGCGATCTGCTCAGTCGTCATCCCCATGGACATGAGCGTGCTGTCGATGAAGCCGCTCACGACCCGGAAATGGCCGACGAATACCAGGGCCAGCGTCACGTGGAAGAACCACGACATGGCCCAGAGGACCCGATCCCCGCGAAATAGGCTGGGAAAGAACACCGCTTCAGCCAGCACCGCGGTCGCGGCGGGACGCTCGTTGTTCATGTAGAGCTTCATCTTCCCCGGTTGGGGCGTGGTGAACCACACGTAGAATCGGTAGATCATTCCAATGACGAACACGCTGACGGCGACGTAGGGAAGGACGCCGCCAACGAAAAAGGCGTACCCGCTCACAATGACTCTCCTCGGTTGACAATGGTGGTTGAACCCACGCAGGCCACGGTTGACCTGCGAAGCTTGTGGTGTGCGACGGCCCGGCCCGATCGGTACGCCATAGCGCGGCGCGCTCGCGCGCGGTCACGCGCGCGAGGCGCAGCGGCGGTCGTCTGAACGACGGGCTGCTCGCGATTGGGGGGGGTGATGGTGGGCAACGTCAGCACGGCGATGCGCCTCCCGACGGGGGAGACGGAGGCCGAAGGGCTACGGGCCGGGCGAGCGTACCCATTCAGCCACGGCTTGACGTCGCGCAGCAGCGTGCTAGATTTCGCGCGGGCACGCGGCCTTGGCTGTGGGTCCTAGGGGCTCGGCGGGTGGGTTTTCGCGGACACGCCCGTCGAGTCCTGCTCTTTTTGTTAGTTCGCTTGGCCTATGGCGATTCGAGCCTCCGGGTGTCGGATTGGTGTAGGTGAGAGGTCATCCCCTCGGGAAGTGCTCCCGCGGCGCAGGCGGCCAGATCGCGCATGGAAAAGCCCTTGGTGATGTGGGCGAAGACCATGTGCTCGCAGTCCTCGGGGTATTGCTGTCGGTCGCCAGCGAGGATCACCCGCACGAAGGGAATGCGCGGATCGGCGCTCAGATGACTGCAAATGGCCCAGGTGGCCTGTGGCCCCAGTGAGCAATCGAGCACGGCGTAGTCGGGTCGGAACGTTTCGACCAGCGCGGAGCACGTGTACTCGCAGTCGGTGAACTGGAGGTTGAACGCGCCGCGTTCGGAGTCGTGCTGCAACGAGTCGACGAGCTGCGCGTCGTCGGTCACCACCAGAACGTTGCGGCTCTGCGCGTGGACGCGTTGGTAGTAGTCGCACTCCTCGCAGCTTCCCTCGCAGAACAGCTTGCTGTGGCGGAGCTCGGGAGCCAGCTTCAGCACCTCGTAGCAGCGCTGCGCCCGCAGCTCGTACACCACGCAACTGCGGCAACCTTCGAGCACGGTGCCGTTGCCCTTGTACTCCCAGCAGTAGCGGTGCTGGCGCTTGCTCGAGACGAGCTCGAACGTTGGCGTTGGATCCGGCTCCGGCTCCGGCTCCGTGGCGAGCTGCATGAGCCGCTCCACGTCGCGGCGCTCGATGCGATGGTGACCCCCCACCGTCCGTCGTGCGGGCAGCCGCCCAGAGCGGATCCACTTGAGAACCGTGTCTGGCGTTACCGAGCAGAACTTGGCGGCCTGGCCAGTGGTGAGAACTTTTGGGAGCATCTGGATTTTGGCGAATTATGGCTTTTCTTGATTTATTATCCATACACCCCAGCGCATTTGCCGGTCAATAGCCGTTCGAGCTTTTGTTGGGGGAAACAAGAAAATATAAATAAAAACAACATGTTAATCGAGCGATGTTGGCGCTCGCACACCGGGCAGCATCCGCAGGGCAGCGGATAAGACCATCCCTAGGTGCCTGAGCCGATGGCGCGTGCTGTCCGAGCTAGAACTGACCGCGCAGCACGAGCCCGCTCGGCCCGAGCCCCACGGCCGCGGTGGGCTCGGGCTCCTCGACGGCTTGGCCGGTCGGCTCGGATGGTGCGGTCAGCCACAGCACTGTACCCACGGCGGCGAGCGCTGCCCCGCCGAAGAACACCGCCGTGCCGATGTGAGCCTGGGTGACCGCGGCGTCGCGATCGTCCAGCCCGTCGGGGCTGCAGGTGCCATCCGGGTTGCAGTCGGCGTCATCGGCCTTGGACTTGGCAAGTAGACCCAAAGCGATGCTCGTGCCCATCCCTGCCACCCCCACGCCGAGCAGGGTGACGCCGAGCGGCATCTGCCACGGTCGCTCCGCGCCCGCTGGCAACGTCGAGGGCGGCGCCTCGGATGGTCCTTGGGTCGGCGGCGTGACGGGAGCGGCGCTCGGCGTCGGCCCAGGTCCGGTAGGCTCGGGCGGCTGGGCGTCATCGAGCTCGGGTATCTCCACGCGCACGGTTGCGCCTTGTCCCTGCACGCGCACGAGCTTTTCCCAGCGCTGCTTGCCAGGCGCCGTTGCCGCGATGGTGTACGAGCCGGGATCCATGGGCAGGGCCTGTCCCCAGAGCAGACGATCGATCGCCTCGCCTTCGCGCGTCACGCGCAGGCCCTCGACCGGCTCGCCTACCGCAACCACAAGCCGCGACAGCCGCGGCTCCAACGCTGCCACCCGCTGTCGCGCTTCCTTTTCGCGTCGCACCCGTCCGTCCGCCTGGCTCTTGGCCGCCACCTCGCGAAAGCCCGTCCAGGCGCTGGCCGTGCGGCCGAGCTGCTCGTAGCAATCGGACAGGTTGAACAGCGTGCCCGTTCCCGGAAAGAGCTGATAGCTCTGCTCGAGCTTGGGGCAGGCCTCGGCGTAGCGCTTTTCGCGCATGAGCTGGCGCCCCTCGTCGAAAAGCGCCAGCGCGGCCGCCTGCTTCTGGGGGCTGGGCTCGCCCTCGGCTCCCGCGGCCCCGCCCGGCTGGGCGATGGCCGTCCCGGTCAGCGCGAGCAGCCCCGCGAAGGCCAGCCATGCCCATCGCTTTGCCGATGCCGCCATGATGCTCGCCTCGATCCTACACAGCCAGCCGACCGCTGGCGAGAACCGAGTTGCGGCTTCGTTCAGTGTGGGTCGGCCCAGATGTCGCCCGAGGGTGGCCTGGTGGCGGGTGGGCGCCTGGGCGGGCGGCCGGGCGTAGGCGACGGTGGTGCCGTGGTCTGCGGCGCATCGACCGAGGGCGCTGCGGTGGCTGGCTCCGCAGCTGAGGAGGCATCGCCGCCCGCGCCGTCGCGTTGCCCCGCATCGCCCGTGGCCGCATCGATGGCGGCAAGCTCTGGCGGTGCGGCCGTGGCGCCCAAGGTGGTCGCGGCAGCGCTCGTAGAAGTGGGCAGCGTCGTAGCGGCGGGTGCGGGCTGCTCGTCGTTGTTGCTGAGGAGCACGATGGCCGCTCCGCCCAGCACCCCGATAGCGACCAGCCCCACAATCCATGCGGTGCGGCTACGCGTTGGCAAGCTCGCGACGAGCTCCCGCGTGGCTGGCTCGGCCGTCTCGATGCGGGGCACGGGGTCGGCGGTGCTCGGCCCCGCTGGCGCTAGCTCCGCCGCCTGCCCGCTCGGCTGCATCGGCCGTCCAGCCGCGGACACGCCCTGCCCACTCTGCGCCGCTCCGACGGGCTGCTCGTGGCTCGGGGCAGTCTGGGCCGAGGCGTGCGACGAGGCTCCGGGATCGGAGGGCTCGTCCACGCTGCTGGGCCACTCGGGGGGGGCCGAGGCCACCAGCCGCGCGATGCGCTCGACGTAGGTGTGCATGTGGGCAGGGGCCAGCGGCTCGAGCGCAGCCGCCAGCTCGCCGACGTCGGCGTAGCGGCTATCGGGATGGTATTCGAGGCAACGGGACAAGACGGCCTGGAGCTCGGCGGGAGCATCGGGACACTGCTCGCCGAGCGGTTTGAGGCCGTGGATCATGGCGCTGCACACGTCCAGGATGCTTCCCCCTGGAAACGGCGGCTTGCCCGTCAGCATCGCGTGCAGCGCGCCGCCTAGCGACCAGATGTCCGCGCGAGCATCCACATCGCGCGCCGAGCGCATCTGCTCGGGGGCCATGTACAGCACCGAGCCCATCATGATGGCCGAGCGGGTGATCGCGCCATCGTCGGCCCCGTCGTCCGAGTCGACCACAGCGGTCAGCTTGGAGATGCCGAAGTCGATGACTTTGACCGCCACCGAGCCGTCCTGGCGCTTGGCCAGAAACAGGTTACCCGGCTTGAGATCGCGGTGGATGATGCCGAGCGCGTGCGCGCTGGCGATAGCCTCGCAGGCTTGCAGCAGGTACTCGACCGCCAGGCCGGGCGATAGCGGTCCCTCGGTGGCGAGCCACTCCTGCAGATCGCGGCCATCGAGGTACTCCATGACCAGGTAGGGAGCACCGTCCTCCAATCGGCCGACGTCGTAGACCCGCGCCACGTGCTCGCTGCGGATGCGGGCGGCCGCCTTGCCCTCGCGCAGGAAGCGCTTGACCCGCGTCTCGCTGTCGGCCAGCGCGGGCTGGAGGAACTTGATGGCCACGGGCTCGCCGAGCTCGAGGTGCCGCGCGGACACCACCGTGCCCATGCCGCCCGTGCCGAGCACCCGCTCGACCCGGTACTTGCCCGCCAGCGTCTCTCCCGGCTGGACCGGGCTCTTGCTCAGGCGGTCGGACTTCACGGCGGCTCGTAGGCGATCGGGGCACCGCGCCGATTTGGCGCTGCCGCAACGGAGGGCTCGGCCGCGCTATCGAATGGCGACCGGGGAGGAGCTGTGCACGTCGACGTCCTCGATGGTGACGAGCACGCCGCCCACCTTCTGGCTGTAGGCCTCTTCCTTGCAGCCGTAGACCCGCATACCGAACTTCTCGCCCGCGGGATCGACCGGCGTGCCCGCGTCGTCCTTGCGCACGGGGTAGGAGACCTGTCCCTCCTCGCCCGGCCCGAGCAGGACCTTCATGTTGCGCTCGTTGTCATAGGCGATCGACGGGTCCGACATGAAGAACACCGACACCTGGCAGATGGGCACCGACATGGTGTTCACCACGGGAAAGGAGCCTCCCACCATGGGCAAGCTGCCCATCAGATTCATGTACGCCTCGCAAGCCGCCCCTCCGGCTGCGAGCCCACCCAACACACACGCGCCCGTAATCACCCGCCAGAGCTTCATGACATCTCTCCTCATCGCTGTCGATTCGCTCCGAACTCATACGGGAACGGCGGGGCGGGCACAAGGGCAGCAGCGGGGCGCTCGGGCTCGGCGAGCCGCGGATCGGGAACGGCCAGTCCAACCGACGAGCCGTCCGAGCAGCTCTTGGCAAGCCACAGGGCTGCGGTGACGATGGTCAGCAGCGCGGCAATGGCTGCGGGCCGTCGCCATGAGCGCGTTTTCGGCGGCTCGGCCCCGGGCATGACCGGGGCGGCGAGCATTGGCTTGGTCGGCGACCAAGCCGACGGTGGCTCGGCGCAGGGTGCACGAGTCCCGCGCAGGCTCGCGGCGATGGGCTCTAGCAACCCGGTATCGAGCTTGTCTGAGCCGTATGCAAAGGGTCGCAGCGCCTCGGCGAAGTCGGCCACGCTGGGGCAGCGGGCGTCGAGGTCGAGCAATCGGGCCCCATGCACGACCCGAGCGAGGCCGGGATCGATCCATGGTGCCGCCTCTTGCAGCGGGGGGCTGTCGCGGGTGTGCAGGGCAAGCTGGAGCTCGGCAAAGCCGTCCAGCTCGGCCAGGGGGGGCTCGCCCGCGAGCGCGAAGTACAGCGTCGTGGCCAGGCTCCACACATCGGCGCGGGCATCGGCGCGCTTGGCATTCATGGCCTGCTCGGGCGACATGTAATGCAGCGTGCCCAGCAGGGTTCCGCTGCGGGTCAGCTCGGCATCCTCGCCGCGCCCAGGGGGGCCGCCGACGTACCACTTGCCCACCCCGAAATCGAGCACCCGCACCGTTACCTCGCCGCGGCCGTCCTCGTCGAGGAAGAGGTTGGCTGGCTTGATGTCTCGGTGCAGCACGCCCGCTTCGTGCGCCGCCGCGATCCCCTGGCACGCTTGCCGGATGATGCGCACGGCCACCGTGGGGTGCAGCGGCCCGGTACGGCCGACGAGCTGCTCGAGGTCAAGGCCCGTCAGAAGCGGCATCGCGAAAAAGGGCAGCTCGAGCTCGTCGTCGATTCCCGCATCGAGCAGCGTCACGACGTGCGGGCTGTCGAGCGAGGAGATCATGTTGGCCTCGCGCTTGAAGCGGCGAGCGACCTCCTCGCGCTGCGCTGGCCTGGCGATTTGGAGGAGTAGCTTCAGCGCCACCCGCTCTCCGTCCGCGGTGGTGGCCTCGTACAGCGCGCCCATCGCGCCCGCGCTCAAGAAGCGCTGCAGCTCGTAGCCGCCGCTGAGCACGGTGCCCACGGGTGGCCCGCCTATCAGCTCCGCTTCACCGTCGCTGTTCATGCGCGGTTGCCGATCCTACCACGAGGGCTCGGACGAAAGGGCCGCGAATGGGGCCTTCGGACGTGTGGTTAGCTCGAGATGCGCGTGATACGCTCGCGCCGAGTCTGGAGGGAAAAGATGTTCGCCAGGGTCCATCGGTTTTTCTGGCGTGTGCTTGGCGCCGCGGGGCTCGTGGCGGGGGTCCTGCTGGGGATGCTCGCCGCGGGCTGCGGTACGTCCGACGACAGCTCGCTCAGCGCGAGCGTGAGCGGGGCAGGGATCGCGCACAGCCGCGACCCGCTCATCTGGCTCGAGCTCGACAAGCTCCTGGCGAGCGACGGTGAGCTGGGCGACAACTTCGGCATTGCGGTGAGCCTGAGCGGCGATACGGCTCTGCTCGGCGCCCGCCTGGGAGACGGTGCCGTTGGCGATTCGGGCGCGGTGTACGTGTTCGTGCGACAGGCCACGAGCTGGTCGGAGCAGACCAAGCTCAGCGCGGGCGACGGCGGCTCTCTAGACCACTTCGGCTGTGCGGTGAGTCTGGACGGCGAGACCGCTCTGGTCGGCGCTCGCTATGACGACGATGACGGCGATGACTCAGGCTCGGCGTACGTATTCGTGCGACAGGCCGCGAGTTGGTCGCAGCAGGCAAAGCTCAGCGCGAGCGATGCCGAGGGGGACGACCGCTTCGGCTGGGCGGTGAGCCTGAGCGGCGAAACCGCGCTGATCAGCGCGGACGGCGACGACGATGGCGGCGATGATGCGGGCGCGGCGTACGTGTTTGAGCGAGACGGCACGAGTTGGTCGGAGCAGGACAAGCTCAGCGCCAGCGATGCCTTTCCGTCCGACCAGTTCGGCATTGCGGTGAGCCTTGGCGGCGAGGCAGCGCTGGTCGGCGCCCATGAGGACGACGATGGCGGCGATGAGTCGGGCTCGGCGTACGTGTTCGTGCGGGACGGCACGAGTTGGTCGGAGCAGGACAAGCTCAGCGCCAGCGACGCCGAGGACTACGACTACTTCGGGATGGCGGTGAGCCTGAGCGGCGAGGCAGCGCTGGTCGGCTCTGGTGGAGACGACGACAACGGCGTGTCGGCGGGCTCGGCGTACGTGTTCGCCCGAGAGGGCGCGAGCTGGTCGCAACAGAGCAAGCTGTTGGCGAGCGACGGCTGGGAAGGGGACTACTTCGGCACGGCCGTGAGCCTTGACGGCGAGATGGCGCTGGTCGGCGCTCGTCGGGAAAACGACGACAACTCCGGCTCGGCGTACGTGTTCGTGCGAGAGGCCGCGAGCTGGTCCCAGCAGACCAAGCTCCGTCCGAGCGACAGCGAGGCCAGCGACGGGTTCGGCGTCGCGGTGAGCCTGAGCGGCCAGACCGCGCTGGTCGGCGCTGACCACGATGACGACAGTGGCAATGCCTCGGGCTCGGCCTACGCGTTCGTCTGGGGTAGGGAGGACGGCGATCCGTGCGGCGATGCGGGCGAGTGCGTCAGCGGCCATTGCGTCGACTTCGTCTGCTGCGACAGCCCCTGTGTCGGGCTCTGCGAGGCCTGCGCGGCAGCCATGACTGGAAGCGTCGATGGTAGCTGCTCGCCCGTCGTCTACGGCCGCGATCCGGACGGCGAGTGCGGCGCTGGCGAGGATCAAAGCTGCGACGGCGCAGGAGGCTGCAAGAAGCACGAGGCCGAGGCCTGCGATGTCGGCGACGAGTGCTTGAGCGGCCACTGCGCGGACGGTGTTTGCTGCGATCGGCCTTGCGATGGGATTTGTGAAGCCTGCATTGCCGCGCTCAAGCAATACGGCCTGGACGGCGTATGCCAGC
>CAYTYV010000198.1:11055-11303 GCA_964441055.1 uncultured Polyangiaceae bacterium
GGCGGCGGGCAGCGATCCGCCCCACGGCGACTGTTCCTCCGATCCGAACTACCCCTGTGGTCCCGATGGGCTATGCGACGGGCTTGGTGATTGTCGCTCGTATGCCCCCGTGTCCGTCGAATGCGAGCCACGGTCGTGCGAGGGCGGCGTGAAGACGCTCGCGGCCCGCTGCGACGGCGTGGGCAACTGCGTCGAGCAGGGCGAGGTGCACTGCGAGCCCTACGGCTGTGGCGTCGACGACTGTAAGG
>CAYTYV010000199.1:0-11248 GCA_964441055.1 uncultured Polyangiaceae bacterium
GGCGAGAGCGTTGACCTGTCCGCCCGGGGCTACCCGAGGCGGGGCTCGATCAACACACCTACAAGCGCCTCGAGAACACTCACTAGCAGCAATGAAACCCGATGTAGCTGAGGCAGCGCCTCATGCGCGTCATGCGGTATTCTGGCGATTGGACAGGGCCAAGACCAAGAAAGGAGTCTTCGACCATGGGCTTCCGACTTCGAACGACTAGGACCTATCGACGGGGCGTCGCCGCGCTGTCGCTCGGGCTGGCTACAAGCTCACTCCCCGCTTCCGCCTACGCCCAAGAGGCTGAGGATGCTACCGCCGAGGAGATCGCCGCCGAACAAGAAACCCCCGCATTCGGGGTGTTGCTGGCGCCGTTGCCCCTCGCTCTAGGCGCGGCATTCGGGATCCTCACCATCCAGCCCGAGTTTCAGATCCGCTTGGGGGACTACATCGGACTCGATGTGGCGCCCGCCTTTGCCTACTATTTCAGTGACCACTACTTCGGCCAAAACGCCGATGCCATGGGCGGCGGGGGCTCGCTGGGCGCCCGCATCGCTCCCATGGGCACGGGACTGGAAGGCTTCTACATCGTACCGCGCCTTGCCGTTGCCCACGCCCAAGCATCTTCGGGCAGCTCCAGCGCGAGCAACACCTCCCTCGCACCAACGGCGGAGTTTGGCTATGCCTGGGCCTACGGTGGCCCGGTCTTCTTCATCATGAACGCGGGTGGCGGGGCGGGCTACGCTTTCACGGTCGCGGGTGACGACATCTGGGAGGACTCCGAGCTCAAGGGGTTGCAGCTGATCCTGAATTTCTCCTTGGGCATCGGCTTCTAGATCAGCGAGCGCGATGGCGCTCCGCCTGGCCTCGCCCGCGTTGGGGCAAAGCGAGGCCACCCCGAGCCCGCCAAAGCTGTTCATCTACCATCTACTTCGGCCTCACTCAGGCCCAGATGGAGGACGAGGCCTACTACAACCGGTGGCCAGCAGATCCAGCTGGGCGATGGCGACGATGGCGCCCATGAGAAGCATAGAATCCTTCGGCAGTACGGCCATATTGATGGAGAGCACCACAAAAGCGATCACATCCCGCGGCAGCATGCAGAATCCGAGCAGGACCCCGTCGCCTTTGCCGAGACCGATCCAGCGTCCGGACAGATAGGCGGACACAAACTGCAACCTCGCAACAAACAGGAAGATGATTACCGCCGCGAACGCGGCATCCATGGAGATGATCGCGAGGTTGAGGTGCAGCCCCAGATAGACATAGAAGAAGGGCTCGAGGTTGTGCACGAGCGGCGAGAGCGTGGCTTCAAAGCTGTCAAAGCTGGGACAGTGGCGATCACTGAGGTCCCGTTCATGGCTGTAGAAGAGGTCCCGCCTGAGGAGAATACCGACCAGCAGCGCGTCAGTCGTATAGTGAACGTGGAAGACGCTCTCGCCCAGGTACACCAGGGTGGACAGAATCAAGATGATGAAGGAGAACGTGATCCGGCTCGAATAGAAAAAAGGGAGCGCGCCTCCTTGATACCTCGCTCGGGACGCCGAGATCTGAGTCGATGCGGACCTCAGCGCCGCCTTCGCTCCGCATCGACTCGGGCCGCAGGGGGAATCCCAGCTCCTTCGCCACAGCGTGCATGCGGCCGTCCACGGAACGGCTTCAAGGTGCTCGTCCACGGCCCGGATGCGGGCAGCCGTCCATCGGTGGCCGTTGCCGCCTAGCCGAGGCGGCTTGCGACGGCTCGGCGGGAGCGCTACTAGAGAAGCGCCATGGGGCTCAAGCAAGTTCATATTCGCGTCCGAGGTCGGGTCCAGGGGGTGTTCTTCCGCGCCTCCACCCAGCGGGAGGCGCGACGGCTCGGCTTGACCGGTTGGGTGCGCAATCGCAACGACGCCTCCGTGGAGCTCGTCGCCGAGGGCGAGGAGACCGGCATCAAGGACCTCATCGGCTGGGCGCAGCACGGCCCGAGCGCCGCCCGCGTCGAGCGCGTAGACGTTCGCTGGCGCAGCTACGTGGGGGACTTCTTCGACTTCCGCATCGTGGACTGAGCGCGGCTAGCCCGAGCTGGGAAGGGTTCTGCAACGCGGACCGTTGACCGTTCGGAATACCGCAAAGGAGCAAAGGAGCTAGCCAAGGTGCATGATGCCCAGGGCTTGGGCAAAGCCGCCGCGCTGCCGTCCCGAACGGTGACGCGCTGGGTGGCGCTCGGGTGGCTGTGCATCGCCTGGGCGCTGACGGCGCCCACCGCCCTCGGGCAGCCCGCCTCCGCGGCCGACGCGGCCCCGGACGGCTCGAGCTCGGCCGGTTCTGCCCCGGTGGAGATCCCCTTGCCGCCCCTGCCCGAGCTGGAGCCCATTTCGCACCCGCCGCCCAGCCCGGCGGCCTCGCGATCGCTGGAGGGCAGGTTGACGCAGCTTGCGGCCACGCGGATCGACGACCCGGCGGGCGGCGAGGCTGCGTTGGCCTTCTTGACCGCCGACCTCGAGGCCGACATCGTGCCCGCCGTTGCGCAGAGCATCCAGGATCTGCGCGCCCGCATCGACGGGCGTGCAGCGGAGCGGCTACTGGAAAAAGCGCGCAAAAAAGGCCGCCGAGCGCTTCGCAAGGCCAAGGTCGACGACGACGGCGATTGGCTGGCGTTCACGTTGGCGCTCGGCGCGCGCGAGACGAGCGCCTGGCAGAGCCTGGTCCAGCTCTACGGCATGCTGCGCCTGCTCGAGGCCGTGGGCGACACGCCCGCGGTGCGCGAGATGATCGGCTGCTACAGCCACTTCGGCGAGCTCGTGCGCATCGATCTGCAGCGCGCGGTGACCCGGCTGGGGGACAAGGCCGTGCCCGCGCTCATCGAGGCCCGCAAGCACGAGGCACGCAAGGTGCGCCGCTGGGCCAGCCGCCAGCTCGATCGGCTCGGCCGCGCCATCCCGGGCGAGGCCGTGTCCACCACCGATCCGGTCCTTCTGGCCGACGTCTTGCGAGCCTTTGGCCGCACCCGCGACGTCGACGCCACGCGGGTGGTGCTGAGCTTCTGCGGCAGCGACCGTCCCGAGCTCAGGCGGGCCGCCCGCGAGGCGGTGGGCGCCATCGGCGAGCCGGGCGCGTGGCAGCTCCGGGAGGCCTATCTCACGCTCGCTGGAAAAAAGGCGCCTCGCTCCTGGTCCTTCGAGCGCGCCGCCCGCGAGCTGTTCCGCCTGCACGATCGCGCCCGTCTCGCCGTGGTCTATCGGCGCATGGACGAGGGGAAGGCCGCCCTGCAGGGCGGCCGCCATCGCGAGGCCGCGGCCGCCTTCGACGAGGTGCTGGCGCACGTGCCGCGGTTCGACCGCCGCGCCGAGATGGCGCCCGCCTACCTGGGCTACGCCGACGAGCTCAGCCAAGCGGGCAAGCGCGACGAGGCGCTGGTGGCGCTGCGCAAGGCCCTGCTGCTGTCGCCCGCCGAGGCGGACGCATCCAAGATCGAGTCGCGCCTGGCCTTTCTCGAGGGCCAGGCCCTGGTCGAGCAAGGCACGCCAGACCGGCTGCTGCTGCGTCGCGCCGTCGAGCTGGATCCGAGCAACGAAGCGGCGCGAGAGCTGCTCTCGTCGCTGCAAACCGCGTCGAAGAAGCGCCAGGATCGCTCCAAGCGCTACCTGGCGGCGGTCGTGGTGGGCGTGCTCGGCCTGCTCGCCATGGTGGTGCTGGCCCGCCGCCGTCCTCGCCCCGCGTCGGCACAAAGCCGCTGACGGCAAGGAGACCGGTGTCGATATGAACGTCGGTCTCGACAAGGCAACAATGCGGCCAAGTTGAGCTACGCGCGACTTCGATTATGATGGTCAGCTGATCTGAACGCGTGCCGAGCCGAGCGGCTGCCCCACCGTTCTGGCACGCTGGGGGCATGTCGCCAGCCGGAGCGCAGCGATGACGCCTGCGATGCCCCGACGACTCCGCCCCCACCGCTACCGACGAGACGCCACGACGAGACCGTCGGCCACCTGGCTGCCGCCGTTGTGGCTCACGAGCGGTTGCTCGTTGATCTACGACACCGATGTCGAGCAGTGCTCGACCGACGAGGACTGCGCGGCGCGAGGCTTCGCCGACGCGACCTGCGTGGCTCAGGTCTGCCAGCCCCCACCGACGGACACCGCGTGGTCGTGCCTCGGCGCGGTGCAGTGGCCGTCGTCGGGGACGGGCCAGGTCGAGCTCAGGGTCATGGTCGTCGACGTGATGACCTCCGCCCCGCCGAGCGACCTCACCGTGGCGACGGGCAAGCCCGGCCGCCGAATCGACGACAAGGATCCCTACGCACGATGAAGCCCCACGCTCTGCTGCTCGCCTCGCTGCTCGCCGCCGCGACGGCCGGCTCGCCCGCGACCGCCGCTGCCCCGCCGTCTGGCGATGCCGTCTCGGCGGCGCGCGACCACTTCCAGCGCGGCGTCGAGCTGTTCCGCGAAGGCGACTTCGCCGCCGCGCTCGTCGAGTTTCGTCGCACGGACGAGCTCGCGCCGACCTACAAGCTCTCGTACAACATCGGCCAAGCCTGCTTCGAGCTGCGCGACTATGCCTGCGCGCTGTCGGCCTTCCGACGATACCTGAAGGGGGGCGGAGACGCGTGATCACGGTCACCAGCGCTGCGGGGGCCACGGCTCAACGCTCGATCGAGCTAGCTGGCGGCGACTCGCCCACCGTTGAGCTGCGCCTCGGAGGCGACGAGCTCCCGCCGACGGCGCCGCCATCGGCCACACAGGCTCCGTCGCCCGCCGCGGCCGCGGGCGCGCCACCCCCTCGGCCGGACACGACGGGCATGAGCTCGGGGTTCTGGGTGAGCCTCGCCGCCACGGGCGCGTTCGCTGCAGGCGCAACGCTCACCGGAGTGCTCACCGCCAACGCCAAGAGCGACGAGCCCGCCGAGCAGGCCTCAGCCCGCGCGCCGTCGCTCGCGATCGGCCCCGGTCATCTGTCGCTCAGCGGATCGTTCTGAGCCGAGCGCCCCTTCCGATATCCTCGCCAACTCGTGGATCAGCAATGCCGCACCGCCGTCGCTGGCTGCCGTCGTCATCCCGGCGCGAGCTGCTGCGCGGCCTGGTGATCCTGCTGCTCGCGCCGATGGGGGCCCTTGGCTACCGGCTCGCTCGTCAACGCACTAAAACCGGGCGCAGGCTACGGCTGCGCGTGCCCGCACCTCGTACGGACGGCTGGGAATTCCACGAGGCGGTGATCCTGGGGCGCGACGGCGACGAGCTGACCGCTTGGTCGGCCCGCTGTCCTCATCTGGGATGTCGGATCGATCGGCAGCAGGATGGCGCGTTCGTCTGTCCTTGCCACGGCTCGCGCTTTTCGCGTGACGGCCAGCTGCTCGGCGGGCCCGCCACCACCGGCCTGACTCGCCTGCAGGCACAATGGGATGCCGACCAAGCCACCGCCATCGTGGTCGTCGAGGACTGAGACCATGGCCGTTCGGTCACGGTTGACCCACGCATTCGACCGCTGGAACCACGGTTGCGCGAGCTTCGGTACGCTGGCGCTGGCATCGCTGCTGCTGGCCGTGCTCACGGGCGCGTTGCTCGCGATTGGCTACGACGTACGCGCGCCCGCGGATTCGCTACAGGTGCTGGAGATCGCCAGCGCGCCCGGTCGAGCCCTGCGGTCGCTGCACGCATGGTCGGGACACCTGCTGATCGTGTGCAGCTTGCTGCACGGCATCGAGCACCTGCTGCGTCGATCCGACCGGCGCGTGCGCAACGCCCTGTGGCTGCGGATCGCGGCGTCCATCCCGCTGCTGCTCGCGCTGATGTTCTCGGGCTTCGTCCTGCGAGCCGATGCCGAGGGCCGACTCGCGCGGCAAATCGCCGCCGGGCTGCTCGAGCGGCTGCCCGTGGCGGGCACCGAGCTCGCCACTTCGCTGCTCGGCAGCGCCAGCGATCTTCAGATCGCCTACGTCCATCATGCGGCCACGTGGACCGTGCTGGTCGGTCTTATCGCAATCGAGCACGCACGGCGCGTGTGGCCTAGCGCTGGCGCGGTCGTGGCGGTGACACTCGCGGCAGCCGTCCTGGGCGTCCTGGCGCCGCCTGCCCTGCACGATGGGCTGGAGCCCGTGATCAAGGGTCCGTGGTACTTCGTGGGCGTCCAGGAGATCCTCCACTGGCTGCCGCGCCCTGGATGGCTCTGGCTCGGGTTGGCGCTGCCCCTGGCCGCGATCATGGCCTTGCCGCGTCTAGGAGCGAGATGGCGGGGGCGTATCGAGATCTCGCTGCTCGCCTTGGGCCTTGGCTACGTCGCGGTGAGCGTGTGGGCCTTCGGGTTCCGCGGAGCCGGCTGGGAGCTGCGCTGGCCCGCCAGCGGCTCGACGCCCACAAGCCGTGCGGCCCGAGCCCTGCTCCAGCCGCTGTCGTGGGCAGCGCGGCCCGCTGGCGAGATCCCCGTCGTGCTCGACCATCGCGAGGGGTGTCTGGTGTGTCACGACCAGGTCACCGGGCTCGCGCCTGGCCACGCGGCGAGCACGCTCGGCTGTCAGGCCTGCCATCTGGGAAACCCCTTTACCGCAGATGCCGAGCGCGCCCACGACGGCATGGTGCGGGTGCCGGGCAACCTCGACACGGTGGCGCTCACCTGTGGCCGCGATGGCTGCCACGCCGAGATAGCGCGCCGCGTTCAGGGATCCATCATGGCCACCGCCGTGGGCATGGTAGCCGTAGATCGCTTTGCGTTCGGCGAGGCGCCGACGCCCGACGGCTCCACACCGGTACGGCAGCTGGGGGACTCGCCAGCCGATACGCACCTGCGCCAGCTGTGCGCCTCGTGTCACCTTGGTATGCTCAAGCTCGATCCCGCGCCCCCTTCGGAGCTGAGCCGCGGCGGCGGATGCGTGGCCTGCCACCTGCGGGCCGCCGAAGGCGACGGCTACAGCCCCGAGCGATCCCGCGCCTTCGTGCACTCGCGCCTGAGCGTGGCGGTCGACGACGAGTCCTGCTTCGGCTGCCACAGTCGCTCGGGCCGGATCTCCCTCAACTACGCAGGCTGGACGGAGATCTCCCCCGAGCCAGCCGAGCGCGAGGACCATCCTGGCCGAGAGCGCCGCGTGCTCGAGGACGACCGAGTGCTCGGGCGGGTCAGCCCCGACATCCACTACGAGCAGGGCATGGCCTGCATCGACTGCCACACCGCGGGCGAGACCATGGGCGACGGCTCTTTCTACGCCCACGAAGAAGATGCCACCGAGATCACCTGCTCGACCTGCCATCGCTCCGAGCCGCCCGAGACCGCGTCGTGGCGCGATCTCGATCCCGAGACGCGGGCCATCGTGCGGCTGCGCGAGGGTGCCGAGAGCAGCCGGCTGTTCGTGCGGAGCGATGAGCGCGGACGCCCGCTCAGCAACGTCAGCCTCACCGAGGACGGTCGCGTGGCCGTGCGCGGCAAGCTCGATGGCGAGATCCGGTACGCGACGCCCCCAGCGCCAGAGTGCCGATCCATCGATGGCCACGAGCGCCTAGCCTGTCGCGCCTGTCACGCGGCCTGGGCGCCCCAGTGCATCAGCTGCCACACCCAGTACGATCCGACCGGGCGCAGCATCGACGTGCTCACCGGGCAGCAGCGCGACGGGCAGTGGGTCGAGTACCACGACGAGGCCCTGGCCGAGCCGCCCGTGCTGGGCGTGCGAACGCGCAACGGCACCGCCAGCGTCGAGCCCTTCGTGCCCGGCATGATCATGACGCTCAACCTGCCAGAAACCGGCCGGTCGCGCTCCCGGCCGCCTCCGGCCGAGGCAAGCTCGCTCATCGGCCCTGCCACCGTCTTCCGACGGATGCATGCGCCCGTGGCGCCCCATACGACCACGCGGCCCGGCCGGTCTTGCCGCTCCTGCCACAACGAGGCCGCAGCCGTGGGCTTGGGCCGCGGCAAGCTCGAGCTAAGTGGCACGAGCGAGCCGGTCCACTGGCGCTTCCAAGCCACCTACGAGCGCCTACCGCAGGACGGGCTGCCCGCCGATGCCTGGGTCGGCTTCGGTACGACGCAAAGGGGCGGAGCCGCCACGCGCTCGGACGCGCGCGCGCTCACGCCACGAGAGCAAGAGGCCGTGCTCCGAGTCGGTGCGTGCATCAACTGCCACGATCCCGACGATCCACAGCAGGCGCCGCTCTACGAGGACTTCGCGACGAGCCTTCGTCTCCGCCAAAGCCCCTGCCTGTCTCCGACGATCTTGGGGCTCGCGCCCTGAAACCAAGATTTGTGCAAAGGGCCCTCGTGGAGACAGGCCGACGACGAGGCGGTCAACAACCGCCGCCTGTTTTGATCTTGCGCTTCACCTTGCGGGGCTTGAGCTCGACCTTCTGCGTCTGGACCCGCGCGCCCGTGAAATGCGCGTGCAGCGAGCTGCGCAGCCTATAGTCGGCCAGGCTCTGCTCGGTGGGACGGTCGGGCGGGACTGGCGGCTCGAGCAGCTGGCTGCGGAACGCCTCGAAGCCACCGCGCAGCACGAACACCTGGCTAGCAAACTGCTCGAGCGGCCTCGGCAGCCGGTCGATCGCGCCACCGCTGAACACCACGAGGCGACGTTGGGGCGGGAGCTCGGTCTGAACGAAGGCCTCGGTCAGCTCTGCCTCGGGCTTGCACGCCGCGCCAGCAATGGTCTGCTTCTCGCACTCGGCCCGCTCGCGCAGGTCCAGCAAGATCAACCCGGACGGATCGACCACGAGTAGCCGGGCGAGCTCGACGGGCCGCAGCTCTTGGACGTGCTTGGCGGAAGACGCCGCCTTGGCATCGGCCTGCTCGGCAAAGGGCATCGTGAGCAAACCGGCGGCGGCAATCGCGCCGAGGGCGGCAAAGACCGCGTTGCGAGCCCGCGGCACGGACGTCGGTGGAGCCGTTTTGTCGCGACGGGCGAAAAGCCCTTCCACCTTCTCGGCGCCCAGGAAGGCGCCGATGGCCATGGCGAGCACCGCGGCAGCGAGTAGTGGGTGCGGCAGCCCGAATAGCTCGGGGAACCGGATCTCCCCGAGCGGCGAGCTCAGATAGAAGCCCTCGAGCAAGGGGTAGGCAACGCCGAACAGCAGCGAGCCAATAATGATGCCCGCGAATGCCACGATGCCGTCCCGGTTGCCCGAAGCTGCCGACACGACCGAGGTGCCAGGACAGTAGCCGGAGGTCACGAACCCGGCCCCCATGACGAGCCCGCCGACGATGAGCGGCCACAGGTACGCCTTGGCTACGGTGACCAGGCTCATGTCCAGCACGCCGACGCCCTCGACCAGCGCTAGGCCCAAGGCCGCGGTGACCACGGCGCTGAACATGACCTTGAGCACCCGCATGTTGCGACCGTAGAACTGGGCGGTCAGCACCGTGGCTCGTCCGAACCCCGCCCGCTCGAGCACGAAGCCGAACAGGAAGCCGACCGCCCCGGCAAGGGCGGCGCTGACCGGGTAGCCGAAGGCGTCTTGCGCGAACAGGGGGAAGGTCATCGCCATTGCCTCCGGACGATGGGGGCGACGAGATAGCCGCCCAAAAAGAACATCATCATGAACGCCCACGACCCCGCTGACAGCAGCGCCCCTCCGGTCAGGGCCTGGCCCGAAGCACAGCCGCGCGCCAGCCGGGCGCCAACGCCCATCAGGATCCCCCCGAGGGCCGCGAGCAGTAGCCGGTGGCGCACGGAGATATTTGGACCGGATTCGACGGCTCGCCGCATCCGACCTCCCGAGTACGCGCCCACCGCACCGCCCAAAAACACCCCGATGATCTCAAAGACCAGCCAGTCGTCGAGCACGTGGCGCTCGCTCTGGACGTAGGGCCCCATGTATTCGTTGGCCGCGACCGCCTCCGGAGCGATCGCGTGCATTGCAGCGATGCCACTACGGTTTGCTGCTCCCGAGCCGCCCAGGCCGAAGCCCAGCATCAGGAACGACGCCAGCAGAACCAATCCGAGGGCCACCCCCGCCACGTAGGGGTTCCATAGAGGACGTTCAGAATGCATCAGGTGTTTCCTCGATCTATGGGATGACGACGAAGGGCGAAGGCAGTCGCGACTCGCTCAGCGCAGCTCGCAGAAGCACGACTCCTGACCCGAAGCGAGCAGAATGGCGCGCAAGGCCACGCCGCCTACCAGAACCAGCGCTGGGGTCAGCCGCGTCAGCGAGAGTCGGCGCCGGATCTCGACGATTTCGAGCAGCAGCGGCGCCAGCAGGCCGACCATGACCACCAGGACCCAGAACGGCGCCGTCCATTTGCCGCCCATAAGATTGTGGCCGGCCATCTGTGCTGCCTCGTTGCCGCCCGCAAAACCGATGAGCATCAGCGCGATGAAGAACAGCTCGGCCACGATGGCCAACACGTCCCAGCGCACCAATGCGTGCTGCTCGTCCGGGCCGAGCTTGAACAGCAGGAGGAACGCCGCTCCCGTCGATAGCCCCGACGACAGGAACAGCGGCCCCAGCACGGCCGAGTTCCACTGGATCCGCGCGACCATGGTGCCGAGCAGCAGCCCCGTGTAGATGCCCAGGCCCGCGCCGACCGCGATGGAGGTCCACAAAAGCCCGCGACGGCGTCGGTCCGCCACCTCAAAGGCCCAGCGCAGCACGCCCGCGAGCCGCGTCGCCTTGGCGGATACCCAGGTGGTGACGCGCCGACGCGTCGGCTCGGTCAGCGATCCCAAACCGAGCAGCAGCCCCACCGGGTAGATCACCAGCAGGATCCAAGCCCCCCACGACATGGGCGAGGCAGGCTTAAGTGCCAGATAGAAACGAAAGGAATGCACCTTGTAGTGCAGGTCCAAAAACAGCGCCAGCATGCCCAGCGAGATGAGCCCGAGCGCAACAAAGGGCATCCACTGAAGGCCCGGTGACTCGCTTCGCTTGCCGCTCCGCAGCTCGAGCGCGGCCGAGAGGACCATCAGCCCGGCGACCAGGCCCCCGAGGAACAGATACGCCACGATCTCCCAGCCCCAGACCTCGTGAGCGTGCTCCACGAGCTTGTGATAGGCCGTAGGACAGACTTCCACGTATTCGCGTTCCATGGCTCGCCTCAGTAGAGGAAGTACACGTTCGGCTTGGCTCCGGTCTCGGGAAAGAGCACCTTCCACCGACGGCTCCACAGCAGCTTGGAGACCGTCGAGCTAGGCTCGTTCGCGTCGCCGAAGTGGAGCGTTCGGGTAGGACAGACGCTCACGCAGGCGGGCGTTTGGCCGCGCTGCACGCGGTGCAGACAGAAGGTGCACTTGTCGACCCAACCGTCCGGATGGGCATAGCGCGCGTTGTAGGGACACGCGGCAATGCAGGCCTTGCAGCCCGTGCAT
>CAYTYV010000200.1:0-11128 GCA_964441055.1 uncultured Polyangiaceae bacterium
GATACCCGCCGCGCAGCATCCACACGGGTAAGGTCGTGCGGCTGGCCGACTTCGGCGCCTTCATCCAGCTCGAGCCGGGCGTGGACGGGCTGTGCCACGTCTCCGACCTGTCCTATGCCCCGGTTCCGCACCCCAAGGAAGCCGTGGCGGTGGGCGACGAACTCGAGGTGCTGGTGATCCACATGGACGTCAAGGCGCGCAAGATGTCTCTCCATCCGGCGCCCCCGCCTGAGGAGCGCGACTCGCTGCGCTGGCGCGTGCGCACGGGCGAGAAGGTGAGCGCGGTGGTCATGCAGATCCGCGAGATGGGCTTGGGGGTGCGCATCGTCGGCGTCACGGGCCGCGCCCAGCGGGCCTTCGTTCCCGCAGGCCAGTCGGGCACGCCCCGCGGTACCGACCTACGCAAGAGCTTCCCCCTGGGCCGTCGACTCGAGGCCAAGGTGATCGAAGTGGATGCCCGCAAGGGCGAGGCCAGGCTGTCGATTCGCGCGCTCAAGGAAGAGGCGGAGCAGCGGGCCTACCAGGAGTACCGCAAGAAGGTGCAGCGCGAGTCGAGCTTCGGCACCTTTGCGGATCTGCTGAAGAAGAGCTGACTATCGAGGAATGCTGATGAGCAAAACGACTGCTGACAAGGTAGAGTGGCCCACGGTCGACAAACGGATCCGCCGTCGCAAGGGGCCCTTGAGCGCCAAGGAGCGCCGAGAGATGGAGGCCGCGCTGTCCAAGGTGCCAGATGCGGCCGAGTGCTCCGTGATGATCGACATCGAGCAGCCGGCCATCGCGTCGGCGCAGAGCGCGGAGGAGGGGACCGACGGCGACGGCGGAAGCTCGGCGCATTCGGACGGCGACGGGGCGGCTGGCAAGCCCAGCGCAGCGGACGAAGGGCCCGGCCAACGACCTCAGGCCGAGGCTGCGGAGTAGGTCGTGGGCGACAAGGGCCAGCAGATCGAAACCGAGCCGAAGCGCCAACCGCTGCCGAAGCTCGACTTCGCCACCTTCGTCCTGTCCATCATCGGCACGACCCACGTCCACCTCGGCGATGCACCAGGCGAGAGCGACGAGGCTCGAGCGAACTTGCTGCTGGCCCAGCAGGACATCGAGCTACTCGAGCTGCTCCAGGACAAGACCAAGGGCAATCTGACCGGGGAGGAGGAGCGCCTGCTGAGTCAGGCGCTGTACGAGCTGCGCCTGCGGTACGTGGAGGTCTCGAAGACGACGTGAAGGCCCCGGCTGGCGCAGGGGACGGTGGCCGGCTGCTGCTGGTGGCCGTGCTGACGGTCCTCGGGGGAGCTTGCGACCGCTGCCCGGGGGCCGGGGCGAGTCCCGCGAGCTCGGGCTCGGCTGCGGCGTCCGTCGAGGCGACGGCAGGCTCGAGCGCGGCCGCGCCGACGAGCCCGCCCACGGCAGCGTCGGGCAAAGTCGGCGGGCCCGGAGCGATGCCCCGCTCCTTTGCCTCGCTGGTGCGCGTGGCCAAGCCAGCAGTGGTGACGCTCAAGGCTTGGGTCAAGCGCGAGAACATCTTCGGCCACGAGGTGCCGAGCCGGGAGGGGATCGGCACCGCCTTTGTTCACAACGCCGACGGCTACTTGCTCACCAACAACCACGTCATAGAAAACGCGGACGAGATCGTGGTGAGCTTCGACGACGATCGCGAGCTGGAGGCCACCGTGGTCGGCCGAGACAAGCCCACCGATCTCGCGGTGCTCAAAGTCGACGCCAAGGGGCTCCCTGCGCTGCCGCTCGGCGACTCGGACGCCATCGAGGTGGGCGACTGGGTGGTGGCCATCGGCAACCCCTTCGGCCTCGAGCACACCGTTTCGGCGGGGATCCTGTCGGGACGCGGGCGCACCCGAGACGACGTCCGCGGACTGGACCGCCGCGGCTACTTCAACTTCCTGCAGACCGACGCCAGCATCAATCCCGGCAACTCGGGCGGGCCGCTGCTCAACCTCCACGGCCAGGTGGTGGGGATCAACACCGCGGTGCGGGCGGGCGCCAACAACATCGGCTTCGCCATTCCCATCAACATGGTGCGGCAGTTGTTGCCCATGCTGCTGCGCGACGGCCAGATCCGCCGCAGCCAGATCGGCGTGATCGTCGAGCCGTTGAGCGGCGCCGATGCCGCCCGCCTCGGCCGACCGGTCCGCCGCGGGGCGCTGGTGAGGGACGTCGTCCCTGGCGGGCCCGCCGACCGCGCTGGCCTGGCGCGGGACGACGTCATCCTGGCCTTCGACGGAAAGCCTGTGGCCGACCCCAACGAGCTGCGCTGGCTGGCGAGCATCGCGGGCGTGAATCGAACGGTGACCCTGCGCGTGGCCCGCGGCAGACGGGAGTTCGACATGCGTCTGACCTTGAGCGAGCTGTCCAGCGGCAGGTAAACTATCCTTGGCTGTACCTGATCGATCGTTCACTGTGCCCACGACACCTACATCACCCGCCCGCACCGACGCTGACGGTGCCGAGGCAAGCCCGTCGGCTGGCGGCGATGGGGTGGTCGGCGGGCAGAGCGGGCCTTCCGAGGGGGACGGCAAGGGCCGAAACGCCTCCGCTCCTGCTTCTCGGATGGCCAGAATAGGCGCGGGCAGCCCGCCGATGAATAGCGCCCGCCGGAACGCGTCCAACCGTGCGGAACGACGACGCGAAGCGGAGGAAGACCGTGTCCTGGTCGAGAAGGCACAGAAAGGGGACAAGGCCGCCTTCCGCGAGCTGGTGGAGCGGCACCAGCGACGCGCCTTCGCCATCGCCATCGGCTTGGTGCGGGATGAAAACGATGCACGCGAGATCGTACAAGAGGCCTTCCTGCGCGTGTATCGCAGCGTGGACCGCTTTCAGGGCGGCTCGTCCTTCTTCACCTGGCTGTATCGCATCGTCACCAACCTGGCCATCGACCTCATGCGCAAGCCAGCGCGTCGCGAGGCCGAGCTGTTCGACAACCCCACGGTGGCCGAGGACGCCGACGCCTTCCCCTTCGTGTCCCGGATCGACGGTGCCGACCCGCTCGACGTGGTTCGGCGCGGCGAGATCGCCGAGCGCATCCAGGAAGCCCTGGACGCCCTGCCGCCCTACCACCGCTCGGTCATTCTCATGCGGGAGATCGAGGGCATGAGCTACCAGGAGATGGCCGAGGCCATGGAGGTGTCCAAGGGAACCATCATGAGCCGGCTGTTCCACGCCCGACAGAAGCTGCAGCGGGCTCTGGCAGACTGCTATCGCGAGCAATGCGGCCGCGAGCCGCCCCCGCGAGGAACGAAGACGTGAGCACATCGAACGACACGCGCCCGCCCAGCGATGCGGAGCTGATGGGCTACCTGGACGGGGAGCTCGGCGAGCCGCGCGCTGCCGAGGTGGCCACGCACCTCGAGGGGGACTCGGTGGCCCGAGACAAGATCGCGGGGCTCGAGCTGGTGGGGCAGCTGCTGCGGGAAAAGGCCGAGCGCGACGGACGGGGCGACGACATCGCCGCGGCCGTCATGGCCCGCATCGACGCCCTGCCGAGCGTTGAGGCGGGCCGCAAGACAGTGCAAGCGACGCGCGAGGGCGCAGCCTCTGACCACAGCGCCGCCGATCGAGGACCAGCCGCCGAGCCCGAGGCGCAAGCCCCGGAGGGTGCGAAGATCATCGCCTGGCCCGAGCGGCGAGCGCGCTCCGGCGCCCGCGACCATGCGCGCGGCTTGGTGGGCTTGGCCTTGGCAGCCGCGGCGGTGGCGGCCGGCCTGTTCGTTTGGAGCCGAATGCCGGGACAGGAGACGGCGGTGGCCATCGCCCCCAGCACAACCGTCGAGCCCGCCACGGCGCTGAGCCCAGCACCGCCCGATACCACGCCGTCGGCGCCCGGGCGGGCCGAGGCAGAGCCCGAGGAGGAGCCCCACGCGGCCGTCGAGGTTGCGGCGGTTGATTTCGGCGCGTACATGGGCTCTGTGTTCTACGTGTCCAGTGGCGGGGGTGACGCCGAGGCGACCACCGCGGTCATCTGGGTGACAGACGAAGCGGGTGGAGAGGGACCATGAGGTACCGAGCGATCGTGGCGGCGCTTACCGTGAGCTCGTTCTGCATCGTGAGCTCGTTGTGCGCGGTGGCGGCAGCCCAGCAGCCCCAAGCCCCGGGAACCGGAGAGCCCAAGCCAGCGCGCGTCCACGAGGCCAAGGCTCAGGTCATCGTCCTGCATGCCACCAACGAGCACGAGGGCATCGATCCGCGGATCGGCGATCTGCCCCAGCTCAAGAAGCCCCCGTTCTCCGCGTACGACACCTACAAGCTGCTCGACCGCCACGAGGTGCCGCTGGTGGGCTCCAAACCCGGTAAGGTGAAGCTGCCCGATACGCGGGTGCTCGAGATCGAGCTCAAAGACGTGCTCGAGCCCAAGAAGCCCGAGGAAAAGCCGCGCTACCTCATCCGAGCCAGCATCGCCAAGCCTGGACAGAAGAAGAAGTTCCTGCGCCGACTCGACGTCAACGCCAAGCCCGGCGAGATCTTCTTCGTGGCTGGTCAAGCCTACAAGAAGGGCATCCTGGTGCTGGGCATTCGCGTGCTGCCCAAGTAGCCCCCCGAAAGCGCTAACCCTTGGCCTGGGGCCGCGGCGCTTGTAGGCTGACGGCATGGAGAGCCTGCGGTCTCGAGCTGCCCTCGGGCGTGTTTGGGGGGTCTGGATTGCCGCCTTGGTGGGCCTCTGGCTGGCACTGGGCGCGCCTGGCCACGCGGCGGCGCAAAGCAAGAAGCAGTCCGTCGCGACGCTCATCAAGAAGGGCCAGCACTACTTCGACGAGCAGCAGTACGAGGAGTCGGTCCAGACTCTTTCGGCCGCGTTGATGCGTCCCGGCATCGCGAAAAAGGAACGCATCGAGGTCTACCGACTGCTCGCCTACAACTACATCACTCTGCGGCGCGACGAAGAGGCGGACGCTGCCGTGCGCGGCCTTTTGGCGCTCGATCCCGAGTTCATGCTGCCCGCGACCGAGTCGCCGCGCTTCCGCGATTTCTTCGAGCGAACGCGGCAGCTGTGGGAGAAGGATGGCCGCCCAGGCTTTGAGGCGACCGGCCAACCCACGGTCGGACTGCAGGAGGAGGTCACGCTCAAGCATACCTCCCCCGCCCAAGCCGAGGCCGGGCTGGACGTGCGCATTACCGGCACCGTGGAAGACCCTGCGGGTGAGGTCGGCAAGATCAAGCTCTACTACCGCACGGGCTCGAGCGGGAAGTTCACGACCGCTCCGGTCAAGTTCGCCATGTACCGCTTCAGCGCGGAGATCCCGGCCGCAGCCGTGGAGCCTCCGCTGGTCGAGTACTACCTCGAAGCGCAGGACAACACCGGCTTGCCCGTGGCCCTGCGGGGCGATGCCGCGGCACCGCTGCGCATCGCAGTGCCCGAGGGCACGGGGGTCTTCGAGAGCCCTTGGTTCTGGGTGCCCGTCGGGCTGGTGGTGGTGGGCGGCATCATCGTGGCCGCGGTGGTGGCCACCAGCACGGACGACGACACGGCTGGCACCTCCACGGTCACGGTGAACGTCTTCGAGTAGCGGCACCCCAGCTGCGAGCGGGGACGATGGCGGCGGCGAGCAAGAGCCCCAAGCTGCGCGTGCCGCTCGCCGAGCTCGAGCCGGGCGAAGTGACGCTCCCGGCCGAGGCAGCCCGCTACCTGGTGCGCGTGCGTCGGCTGGTGCCGGGCGATCGCGTCATCGCCTTCGATCCGTCGAGCGCGCGCGAGGCCGAGGCCGAGCTGCTCGCCGCCCCGAGCGGGCCAGGCGCGAGCCGCGCCGCTCGTTTGCGAGTCGGCGAGCTCCGTCCCGCCTCGCTCCGCCCAACGCGCGAGCTCGGCTTGATCCAGGCGGTGGGCAAGGGCCGCAAGCTCGATGCGGTCGTGCGGGACGCCACCGAGCTCGGCGCCACCTCGATCGTGCCTGCCATCGCCGAGCGATCGGTCAAGCGCCCGGCCGACCAAGCGGTGCAGCTCGAGCGACTGCGTCGGGTGGCGCTCGAAGCCGCCCGCCAGTCGGGACGCGGTGACGTGCCCGAGCTTCGACGGGCCGAGCCGATGCTCGAAGCGCTCGAGCGGCACGCGCCGCACGGCAAGGACCGGCTGGGGCTGTGCCTGCATCCGGCGGCAGCCCAAGGCCTGGGCAGCGCGCTCCGCGGCCTCGAGCCAACCACGGCCGTAACCGTGGTGGTGGGTCCAGAAGGAGGCCTTTCCACAGCAGAGCTCGCCAAGGCCGCGTCGTCCGGATATCGCTTGGTCTCGCTCGGATCGCTGGTGCTGCGCACTGAAACGGCCTGTGCTGCCGCGCTCGGCGCTCTGCTCGCGTGCGAGCCATGAGCGGAATCCGCCCCTTGGGTGCTATCATGGAGCCGGACGGAGCGGCCTCGGGGCAGGAGTGGTCAGATGAAGCGGATTATTGGTTCGGCAAAGGGGATTTCGTGCTTGGCAGCGTGCGCGCTTGCGCTCGGCTGCGCGGCCACCGACCAGAATAAGCTCGATGGTGCGGGCGGCAATGCCGCGGGGGGCAGCGGCCCAGGCGCATCAGGGACGGGCGCCAACGGCCAGGGGGGCGTCCTGCTCGGCGGCTTTGGCGGCGGCTCCACCGAGGAGCGCGGCTGCAGCGCGGATCTGCAGTACGTCATCGACGAGCAGGGCAACGTGCTCGAGACCTGCGCGCCCGATCTAGGCTGCTCGGACGGCGAGTGCATCGAGCCCTGCCAGGCCGCCGCCGACAGCAAGGGCAACGTGAGCTGCGACTTCATGGTGGCCACGCCCCATTTCTGCACGCAGATCCTACCGCCCTGCTTCGCGGCCTTCCTGGCCAACAACTGGCCCAAGGAGGCCACCATCACCATCACCCGCGGCGGCGTGAGCTACGACGTGACCCAGTTCGGTCGCATGCCCACCGCCGATCCGAACGAGGCCACCTGGCCAGCCGTGCCCGCCTCCGGCCTTCCGGAGGGCCAGGTGGCAGTGCTGTTCCTGTCGCACGATCCGAGCTCGGGCAACCCCCCTGGCGTCAACCCGCTGACCTGCCCCATCAGCCCCGCGGTGGTGGCGGGAAACGGCTCGGCGGTCGCGGGCACGGGGCGAGGGCAGGCCTGGCACATCCACACCTCCGTTCCGGTAAGCGCCTACGACATCCTGCCCTACGGCGGCGCCGACTCGTACCTGCCGAGCGCTGAGCTCATCCTGCCCACCACCGCGTGGGGCGATAACTACATCGCCGTTCTGCCCAAGGACTCGAGCGGGCCGCCTTGGGGACAGATCCTCGCCGCCACGGATGGCACCACCGTGGACATCGTGCCCACCATCTCCTTGCCCGCGGGAGGCGGGGTGGCCGCGGCACCCGCCAACCAACTGACGACCTTCACCTTGCAAGCTGGCGAGTACATCCAGTGGGAGCTTGCGCAGGACATGACCGGAGCGGTCATTCAGAGCAGCCACCCCATCTCCTTTACGGGCGGCAACGCCTACATCTGCTACTCGTCGCAGACCTCCACGGGCGGCGGCTGCGACTCGGCGCATCAGATGATTCCGCCCATCAAGGCGCTGGGTCGCGAGTTCGTCGCTCCGCCCTACCCCACGCGCGGCAGCGCGCCCGAGTCGATCCCCTACCGCTTGGTGGGCATGGTGGCCGACACCCAGCTCAGCTTCGATCCGCCCGTGCCGGGCGCGCCCACGATCGTCGGCCCTGGTCAAGCCATCGACTTCGAGACCACCCAGGCCTTTGCGGTGAGCAGCCAGGACGACGACCATCCCTTCTACCTCGGCCAGATCATGCCGGGCTGCATGGTGGCCGGTAACCCGGGCAACATCGGCGACGAGGAGTTCGTCAACCTGTTCCCGCCCGCCCAGTTCCTCTCGAAGTACGTCTTCTTCACCGACCCGACCTACCCCAACACCAACCTGGTCTTCGTGCGCATGGCCATGACGAGCGGCTTCAAGGAGGTGGAGCTCGCTTGCCACGGCACCTTGACGGGCTGGACCGACGTGGGCACGAGCGGCAAGTTCCAGATGACCAGCATTGCCCTCATCCAAGGCGGCGTGCCCAACGGCGCCTGCACCAACGGCCCGCAGACCGCCGAGAGCGAGGGCCCCTTCGGCATCATGGTGTGGGGGCTGGACTGGTTCTCGTCGTACGCCTACCCGGCTGGCGGCAGCGTCGCCCCGATCAACGAGGTGGTGGTGCCGCCCGTGCCCGAATGATCGGCGATCCGGCTAGGGCGCTTCGGGCATCGCCAACACGGGCACTTCGCGCAGGCGCGGGCGGGCCAGGGCTGCCTCGACCAGCGCTGCGCAGAGCTTCTGGAAGGAGATGCCCGCCGCGGCCACGGCCTCGGGATAGAGGCTGGTGGCGGTCATGCCCGGCATGGTGTTGACCTCCAGGAGCACGATGTCCTCGGGCCCACCGTCGGGCACCACGAAGTCGGCGCGAGCCAGATCGCGGCAGCCGAGCGCCTGGTGGGCGCGCACGGCCATCCGCTGGACCTCGGTGCCGAGCGCCTCGGGCAGCTCGGCCGGGCAGACGTGGTGGCTGCCGCCTGGGGCGTAGCGCGAACGGAAGTCGTAGTAGTCGGCCAGCTTGGCGTAGATCTCGGTCGGCGGCATGGCCCGCAGACCGCCGAGCGCGGGCAGGTCGAGCACCGCGCAGGTCACCTCGCGGCCGACGATCCACGCCTCGCACAGCATGCGATCACCGTAGCCGAGCCCCGCCTCGAGCGCGGCGGCGAGCGCTGCATCGGGCTCGGCCGCTCCGACGCGACTCACGCCGATGGCCGATCCCTGCGCCGCGGGCTTGACGATGACCGCCGCCCCCACGGCCTCGCGCACGCGGCCTGCCGCCTGGGCGAGGTCCTCGTCGCGGCGCACCACGCATTCGGCCGCCACGTGCAGACCTGCTTGGCGAAAGGCTCGCTTGGCCTGGACCTTGTTGAAGCCGAGCGCGCTCGCCAGCACCCCAGAGCCCACGTAGGGAAGGTCCAAGAGCTCGCATAGGCCCTGCAGCGTGCCGTCCTCGCCCAACCGGCCGTGGACCAAGGGGAAGGCCACGTCGAAGGCCTCGGTTGCCAGCGTGACCGCAAGCCTACGGTCCACCTCCAGTCGCTCGACCTCGTGCTCGGCCTCGGTCAGAGCCCGAGTCACGGCCGCCGCCGACGTGCGGCTCACCTCGGCCTCGGCCGAGGGACCGCCCTGCAGTACTGCCACGCGCGCCATGCCGCCCTCCTACGCCCTCTTACGCCCTCTTACGCAAAAGGAGGGTCGCGGCTGACCACGCTATGCTGGCCGAAGCCCTAGGGCAAAAGATCCGCCTCCCAGCGCTCCACCCCTTGGGCGGGCTCGCCGCGAAGCAGCGCCGCAAAGGCGAGCAGGGCTTTGCGGGCGTCGCCCAGCGGGTAGTAGAACGCGTCCCAGTGCTCGCTGTCCTCGCCGTCGTGGTTGGCGATGACGTGCTGGAAGTGGTGGGCGTCTTGCAGCTCGCGGTAGGCGCTTGACGCGCGCTTTTCGATGTTCTCGAGATCGGCCAGCGAAAGCTCCGACTTCTGGCGTCGAGTTCGCCGCAAGAGCTTGCGGCGCATGACGTCGGTGACGAGCGCGGGCAGGTCTGCGTTGCGATCCGGATCGCGGAGCTCGAGGATCTCCTGGCGGCTTAGCGGCGCCATGAACGCGCTGAGCCGCTCGATCGCGGCAAGGCGCGGATGGGTCTGCAAGCTCCGGCCCACGAAGGGGTTGCCCTCGAAGAAGACGTCACCGCGGCCGAGCAGCATCTCGAGGTCGTCTAGATCCAGCGCTTGCAGGTCACCGCGCACATCCATGACGACGTAGCGCTCGTCATCGCCCAGCGCCCGGATCTCGGCGCGCGAGCGGAAGTGGTAGGCCACGCCGTCGACCTCGCCCGGGCGCGGCGCGCGGCTGTTGTACAGCACCAGCGGCTGCAGCTTGCGGCGGAGATCGGGATAGAAGCGGGCCAAGGCCTTGTCGAGCGGGCTCTTGCCGACGCAGGAAGGTCCCGAGAGAATGACCAAGCGGCCCCTGGCGTCTGTCGTCATCGCTGTCCTCCTCGCTGGTGGCTGCGGCCAGGGTGGCAAGGCGGCGCTCGGGCTGCAAAGCCAAAGCGATGCGGTGGGGGCTCAGTCGGCGTTTTCCAGCCGTTTCGCCTGGCGGGCCATGGCCAGGCGGTAGAGGGCGTCGTACTGCGCGGCAGCCCGGTCCCAGCCCATGGGCTTGCGCATGGCGGCGCGCTGCATCGAGCGGAAGTGCGCCGTGCGCGAGGCAAAGGTGTCGGCCGCCCAAGCCACGGTCACGGCAAGCGCGCGCCCCGAGAGCTCGACGAACTTGAAGCCCGTGCGCTCCTGCTCGACCGTGTCGGCTAGCCCGCCCACCGCGCGGACGATCGGCAGCGTGCCGTAGCGCTGGCTGTACATCTGATTGAGCCCGCACGGCTCGTAGCGCGAGGGCATCACGAACAGATCCGCTCCGGCCTCGATGCGGTGGGCGAGGCGCTCGTCGTGGCCGAAGCGCGCTCGGAAGTGGGGCGTCGAAGCGCTGAGCTGCCCGAAGAGCTTCTCGGCCCAGGCCTCGCCCGAGCCCAGCACGGCGAACTGCAGATCGAGCCCGAGCAGCTCGCCCAGCGAATCGGCGAAGATGTCGATGCCCTTTTGCTCGGCAAAGCGGCTGACCAGACCGACGAGCGGGACCTCGGGCCGCACCGCCAGGCCCAGCTCGCGCTGCAGCTCGGCCTTGCACAAGGCCTTGCCGCCGAGATCGTCGGCGTCGTAGTGGGCGGGCAGGTAGGGATCCGCAGCCGGGTTCCAGGCGTCATCGTCGATGCCGTTGAGGATGCCGACCAGCTCGGATGCCCGTCCTCGCAGCACGCCGTCGAGGCCGAAGCCCCCTTCCGAGGTCTGGATCTCGGTGGCATAGCGGGGAGAGACCGTCGAGAGCATGGTGGCCTTGAGCAGCCCGCCCTTGAGCAGGTTGAGCGCGCCGAAGTGCTCGAGCTGGCTCGGCGCGAGCTGCTTTGGGCCAAGGCCGGTCACGCCCAGCTCGGCCGTGTCGAACACCCCTTGGTGGCCGAGGTTGTGGACGGTGAGCACGCTCGGCCGCGCGGCGCCCGGGCCGCGGGGCACCCGGCCGCGCGCCGCCCCGTGAACCGGC
>CAYTYV010000201.1:0-11071 GCA_964441055.1 uncultured Polyangiaceae bacterium
CCCGATGAACGCCCGTGGGCCTCGACCCGTCAACGCGCTGGGATCTGGACCTCGTAGGCTCCGATGTCGGTGGTGTCCTGCTGCTCGTGGCCGACTCCCGGAACGTCGACCGGTCGTGGCGCCATCTCGAAGTCGTCCGCGGGCGCGCCGAGGTCGCTGCCCATATCGATGCACGGAGAATCGGCCGTTAGCTGGTAGTCCTCGTTCGGTGGGCCCGGACTGCCGAACAGGGGATCGGCGCTGATGTCGCCCTCGCCGGGCGTACACCCGTCGTAGTCCAGCCCTCCCCCATTCGCCCAGACGTCGTTGTGGGACAGCTCGGGCGAGGCCTGGTCTCGACAGCGAACACCGCTACCGTTCGCCACGATGATGTTGTTCTGGATCGACGGAGAGGCCTGATGGAAGCTGTCGATGCCACAGCTCCCGTTGATATAGATCGTGTTGTTCACGACCGACGGGTGTGCATCCTGGCCGATGCAGATACCGGCCGTGGCATTGCCGACGATGAGGTTGTTCACGATCGTGGGGTGGGCGTTGAGCCAGCACTCGATGCCGTTGTTGGAGTTGTTGTAGAAGAAGCGATTGCGGGCCACGTACGGATGGGCTTCGTCCGAGGTGTAGAGGCCCACGTTTTCCACCCGCACGGTGTTGTTGACGATCACTGGCGAGCAGTTGTGCGATTGAATGCCGTCGAACCCCTGGATGGTAAAGCCATCGATGCGACAGCCCTCCGCCGCGATCACCGTGTAGTTGTTGCTCGGCCCTCCCGGGCTCCACGGATTCGCGATGATCGTCTCGTGCGCCGCGATGTCGCGGACCCAGCTCCCGAGCGCGTGGCCCCCGTACAGCCGCACGCCCGGTTTCAGCGTCACTCGCTCCTCGTAGGTCCCCTCGGCCACGAACACAGGCCAGCCGTACTCCGCTGCGTCCACCGCCTCTTGGATCGTCTGGTACGGAAAGTCGCGTGTCCCCAGCCACGGGCCATCGACGTTGTCGGCCGCGGCGTAGACCCCGAAAGCCAGCAGGGCCGCGCGACCCGTGGTGTGCTCGTGGGCCACCACCTTGCCCGAGGGCGACAGGGCCACCGATATGGGCATGTTGACGGGGAACGTGCCAAGTGGAGCCTCTAGCAGCTCTGGCTGTATCACGCGCGAGGCGCTCACGTGGCTGGCGGGGTAGAATCCGATATAGGCGTCATCTTGGGGCGCATACACGTAGAGGCCGTTGTTCGCATCGGCCACGTGCAGCAAGCCCGCGTCGAAGGAGAGGCCCTGGACGTCGATCCCCCGATCCTGCGGGATTCCATACTGAGCGGGGGAGATGTCGCGCCGTGAAGCCACGAATTGCTCCATATCCGGCGGATCGAAGCGCGCCAGATCGTAGCTCGTCAGAACGCCAAACTGGCCCGCCCCATTGGCAGCCCCCACGAAGAGCAGCTCGCGCAGCGGGTCCACTTCCAGCTGGACCGCAATGGCACCCACGAAGGCGGACAGCTGGTTCGAGAACGACCCCAGAAACTCTACCGAGATGTTGGCCTGCTCGGGGCAGCCGCTGAGCGGGCCGTCTTTCCAGCGATAGACGTACACGAACCATCCGGAGGTTCCGAGCGGCCATGGATCCGGCTTCCACACCTCCGTGCAGATGAAGACGAGGTCACCGTGCACGGCCATGTCCAGCGTCGCGGACACGCTTTGCCAATCGGTCGCTGGGGGGACCTCCAGCACCATCGTCCACAGGTCCGGATCCTCGCGCAGCCAGTCCTGTTCGTCGGGGCAGTGCTGGTACAGACGGACTTCCCGGGTACTTCGCTCCACCGCCGCCTCCGGCTCTGCCGCTTCCGGCTCGCGGTGCTCGTGGGGCACGAACAGCATCTCGCCCTCGCTCAAGATCCGAGAGCCGGAGGCGTTGACCGGTTTGGAGAAGAGACACTCGTAGCGGTCCTCGGCCAGGTCGGGCGCAAACATCATGAAGTAGCCGTTGTAGGAGCGGGCGATCGCCACGTCGCCCGGGGCGTTGCGGTCGGTCGCCAGAATTGCCATCTTGCCCTGGGTGGACGCTCCCGCGGCGGAGAAGATGCCTGGAGGATACGGATGGATCCGCTCGCCAGGAGGTGCCAACGGATCGTATTCACGCGGCGGCGGGCAGCAGCACAGGGTGTCGCCGCAGTAAATGTCGCAGTCCTCGTTGCAGCCTGGATCCTGCCAGTCGATCCACTCCACGGCGGGCCGCTCCTGGTCGAGCGCGAGCTCGTCGAAGTACCAGAAACCCGAACCACCTTTGGCGGCGACGATATGCGTGCCGCTCTCGTCGTCTTGCAGCCACAGGTGTCCAGAAAGCGCGGCACCCGTGGCGGAGCGCATGCCCTCGGTGAAGGTGTAGTACGGGGGCTCGGAGTCGACCTGGCAGAAGCCGATCAATTCCTCGTTTGGCGGAGGGCTTTCCCACAACTGAAGCCCGCCCCACTCGTCCGCCACGTAGATCCAGTCCGATTCTTGCTGGTCGATGGCGTCGCGGCAGGCCAGCGAGAAGACCCAATCCATGGTGCAGGCCGTGGCCGTCAGAGTCGGGTCGTCGCTCGCCAGGCTATACAGGTAAAGGTTTTGGTTGTCGCTATCACGGCCCACCGCGGTGATGGCAAAGGCGAGCAGATCCCCGTCGACGTCCACAAATCCCCCTGGGCCGTTGGCGTCCGGATTGGCGATGCACTCCCAATCCAAGGCAGAGCCCACCACGCTGAGCCTGGCCAACTTGCACTCAAAGTCAGTCCACGGTCCAGAGGCGAGGAACGCGTCGCTGCCATAGGTCTCGATATCCCAGGCCCAGCCCACGTTGACGGGCAAGTGGTAGCCCGTGTCCGGCTCGCTCAGGTCGACGTAGACGACCTCGGTGCCCTGCGGAAAGAGCAGCAGCAGATTCCCCACGTACCCGAGGTAGAGTCCCTGCGCGTCGGCGGTCAGGCCCACCGTGAAGGGCGTCTCCAACCCCGGCCACGGCGTGTCTCCTCGCACCTCCGCCGCCTCGATGGCGGTGACGGGGATCAGGCAGTCCGGAACGCAGTCGGGGTAGTGATGGAATACGACGGCGTCGACGCCGCCGCTGATTTTGGACACGTAGTTCTGATGGGCGGCCGCCACCACGTATTTGTCACCGTCCCAGCGGGCATCCACGCCGTTGAAGATCGCCTCGACGTCGGTGTATGGGCCGACATCGAATCTTCCGACGACCATTGCCGTGGCGTACGGTTGAGCCGGGTCGGACAGGTCGAAGGCCCACAAGCCATCACCGCGCACCGCCACGAACAGGGTGGCTCCACCTGGGTGCTCCGCGACCTTCATGTCCCGGGGCAGGTCGCGCAGGTTGATTTCGTGCACCAACTGCGCTCCCGTGACGGGCTCGATCTCGTATACCTGCAGAACGCTGCCAGCGCCAACGTAGGCGTACTGGACTTGCTCGTCGCCGTACCACTCGACAGAAAGGGCTGCGCCTTGTAGCGAGAACCCCTCCAGGGCCATTCCCACGGGCGGCTCGTCGCTCATGCCGTTGCAATTGCCGTCGCGCATGTCGGCAACCTCGATGGCGTGCGGGTGAACGCAGCGTGCACACGCCGCGCAACGTCGCGCGCTGCAGTCGCGACAGGGCGCGTCGGCGCACAGCGCAGCGTCGAGCCGGGGATCGTCGCGGCAATCGTCACCTCCACAGCCGCCCGCAGAATCCAGGTGCCCGTCGCCATCGCGGTCGCATCGGTCCGCCTTGTCGGAAGGCACGGGCTCCGCCTTGCTCGACGTGGCCGAAGGCGCGGTGCTGGCCTTTGCGTTGGGGCCCAGGTCTTCACCTGTTGCCCGAGCGCTACCCGGGAGGAACACGGCGACAGCGCCGCAAAGGGCGATCAGCATCCAGACCGCCGAGGCGAGGTTCGAGCGGCTGGGCCCACCGCGCGGTACGCGGTGTCTCGAGACGTGGTTCGACGGCATGGTGTTCCCTCCCGCTGCTGATGCGACGCGCGAGCGCCGAGGACGGACGGCTGCTCAGCCGTGCGCCGTCGGCGCGTTCGGCGCCGCTCGAAGGGTGACATTGTACGCCAAATCCCCACCATCGTGTGTAGGATGCGCGAGCATGCGGATGATGAGGCGACTCGTCGTCGGCGCGGTGCTGCTCGTCGCCGTAGCCTGGCTCGTGCCTGAGATCCGGCACCTCCTTTTTCCTGCGGATCAGCCGGGCAACAGCAGCCAGCCCTCGTTCAACCAGGCCAAGCGCGCGCTGCGCGGCATCTACGCCGACCACGCGCGGACGTTCTACTGCGGCTGCCGCTATCACGGCCGCGAGGTCGACCACGGTAGCTGCGGATACGTGCCGCGTCGCAAGGGCAAGCGGGCCGGGCGGATCGAGTGGGAGCACGTGGTGCCAGCCCAGGTTTTCGGCCAGAGCTTTGCCGCCTGGCGCGACGGACATCGGCAGTGCGTCGACACAAGGGGCAGGAGCTTTTCCGGGCGCAACTGCGCCCGCAAGGTGTCGCATTCGTTTCGCTACATGGAGGCGGACATGCACAACCTGGTGCCCGCTATCGGCGAGGTCAACGCGACGCGATCCAACTACGACATGGCGATGATCGCGGGCGAGCGGCGCGAGTTCGGACGGTGCGACCTCGAGATCGCCGACCGCAAGGTGGAGCCCAGAGCAGACATCCGCGGCGACATCGCCCGCATCTACCTGTACATGGACGCGGCCTACCCGGGGCGTGGCATCATCTCGCACGAGAACCGCAAGCTGCTCCAGTCTTGGGACGCGGAGGACCCGGTCGATGCCTGGGAGTGCGAGCGAGCCCGTCGGATCGAGCGGGTGCAGGGCAATCCGAACGTCCGCGTCAACAGGGCTTGCCGCGCCGCGGGGCTCGACTGAGCCCGTTCACAGCTCCGCGAAGATCTCGAGCGGGCGCCACACCCGCGCGGCCCAGGCCTGCTCGTTGTGGGGCGCGTCCTCCTCCCACCAATGCCACAGGTCGAGCTCGAAGGTGTAGCCCACGGCCTCGAGCGTATCCCGCAGCTGCATGTTCTCGCAGTAGTTGTCCGTGGCGTTGGGATCGTCGTCCATGATGCCGTCGTCGTCGCCGTCGACGCAGTCGCCATTGCCGCCCGAGTCGAGGTAGAGCGCGGTCGACTGGTGGCCGCCAGCGGCGCAGCGCTCGATCATCGTCTCGTTGTGCACGTCGACCCCTATGGATCCCCAGCCCATGGTTCCCGACAAGCTGGCGGCGAAGTCGTATTGTCCCGGGTGGCGCTGGGCGATGTGAAAGCTGATGAGCCCGCCGAGCGACGAGCCCATGGTGCCTACGGTGGCGGGCTCGCCGTAGTGGGCCTCGACGAGCGCGCGCACGGTGGTCTGCACGAAGTCGGCGTAGTCGTCCCCTTGCCCGCCGACCGGTCCGTTGCCGAGGTCGTCGGGAACGTGGGTGTACTCATCGGTGCGCGCGGGCGTGTTGTCGATGCCGACCAGCATCATCGCGTCGGGCGCGCTCTCGTGCAGATGCCATCCGCCCCAGATGGCATAGGGATTGAAGAGGTTCTGGCCGTCGTGCACGTACAGCACGTGGCTGGGCGGCTCGGCGGGAACCCACACGCGAATGGTGCGGGGCGCGGTGGCGGCGTCACCCACCCCGAAGAAGCGCTCGAGATGCGCCGTGTCTGGCGGGAGCATGCTCATCAGGCCCTCGTCGTCCCAGGCGTAGGCGCGAGACCAGGGATCGGCCTGCCAGTCGACTTGATCGGTGAATTTGTAGCGGCTGCCCGCGGCGACATCGAGCACCAGCCAACAGAAGCCGTCATCGACGTTCATCGCGGTGCCCTGCCAGTCGTCGTGATCGCCCGCGAGCTCGCAAAGGGCGGGATCGAGGGACGCGAACAGGTAGCCGCCCTCGACCACGGCGGGCCAGCCGTCGGCCTGGGACTGCGCCTGCATGGCGGCATCGAGGTCGGCGCGTAGCGCCGCGAGCAGCGCCTCGAGCGCCGAGCTCGTGCTGCCGCCCTGCCCGGCCTGCCCGCCTGAGCCGCCGCCTGCCCCCGCGGCAGCGCCAGCGCCGCCGACGGCGGCTTGTCCGCCCGAGCCCGTGGGATCACCAGCGGGCTCCGAGCAAGACAGCGCCGCGACGGCGAGCCCCACAAGCGGCACGGTCGGCGCTCGGAGAGGCCATCGCGAGGCGCAAGCCGCTCGGCGTTCGGTTGCTCGTGTCGTTTGGAGGAGCGGCATGGCGCACCCGTTGGCGCTCTGTGGCCTGCGGCCTGAGCTTGGGGCAAACTCTACGCCACCGGGGTCCTGTCCCCAAGCCCGGAAGAGCGCCCCGCGCCGATCGCCCGGCCGATTGGGCTCTTGCTCCGACGGATAGCGTGGCTAGCTTGCATCGATGGCGCTTGCCACCGCTGTCGACGATCCGCGCAGTGGCGCTACGGGCCAGCTCGAGGACGCGCTCGAGAGCTGCTGGATCGGCGTTGAGGAGTCATCATGAAGCAGAGAACCATGGGAAGCACGGGGCGCGAGGTCGGTTGCATCGGCCTGGGTGCGATGCCGCTTTCGCTGTCGGGTCGACCGGACGAGGCGCAGGCCAGAGAGGTGATCGCCCAGGCGGTGGACGCGGGCATGACCCTCATCGACACGGCTGACGTCTACTGCCTGGACGATGACGACATCGGCCACAACGAGAGGCTCATCGCCAAGGTCCTGGCCGAGATCGGCGTGCGCGGTGAGGTGCTCGTGGCGACCAAGGGCGGGCTGCGCCGCCCGCGCGGAGCCTGGACGACCGACGGTCGACCCGAGCGTTTGCGCGCGGCCTGCGAGGCCAGCCTGCGCCATCTGGGCGTGGACCACATCGAGCTCTATCAGCTGCACGCGCCCGACAGCAAGGTGCCGCTCGGCGACAGCGTGGGCGCGCTCGCCGAGCTGCAAGAGCAGGGCAAGATCCGCTACATCGGGCTTTCCAACGTGAGCGTGGCGGAGATCGAGCTCGGCCGCAGCATCGTCGAGGTGGTCAGCGTGCAGAACCGCCTCAACGTCTGGGACACCACCTCGCTGGAAAACGGGGTGGTGGACTACTGCACCGAGCACGGCATCGCGTTTTTGCCGTACAGCACGGTGGGAGGGCACTTCGGGCACGCGCGCGCGGCAGAGGACCCGAAGCTGCAGTCCGTGGCGCAGAGGCTCGGCTGCTCTCCCTACGAAGTGTTGTTAGCGTGGCTGCTCGCACTCTCGCCCGTCGTGATCCCCATCCCTGGGGCGAGTCGGCCCGAGAGCGTTCGGTCCAGCGCTGCCGCGGCGGAGCTGGAGCTCAGCGACGAGGCCATGGCGGTGCTGGACGAGCTGGCCGGTCGCGGCTGAGCCGAGTCCTTAAGCCTCGGGATCGGTGGATCGGTCCTCCACGAAGAGATAGGCCGCCGTGACCAGGGCCACGAGGCGCCCGTGCTCGTCGGTCACTCTGGACTCGAGCACGGCCGTGCGGCGACCGTGGGAGGCGACCGTTGTCTCGGCCCGCAGGGTGGCGCCCGGGCGGGTGCTGCGAGCGTAGTGGATGTTGACCTGGGTCGAGGTGGGCAGGTGTCCGTCGGGACAGAGGGGGTAGGCCGCCGCGCCCATCGAGTCGTCCACCAGCGTGAAGATTGCCCCGCCGTGACAGATGCCGTGGGGGTTGCAGTGCTCGGCGCCGATCCGAAGCGTCGCCACCGTGTTGCCGGGCTCGGCTCGCTCATAGCGCATGCCGAGCTCGGCGGCGTAGGTGCCGCGCCAGGCGCTGTGGGGAGCTCCGCGGCTGGTTGGTGGTTGGTTCGAGTTCACGAGCGCCATGCTATCATGGGCCGTCGCCCGCGCTGACGAGGAGCTCGCATGCGCCGCATCTTCCTGGCCGTACCCGCTGCCGTTGGTTTGGCGCTTCTGTCCGCGGGCTGTCCGGGTGAGCCCGCCGAGGACTCGAGCCCTGGCAGCGGCGCTGCCGAGCCCGACGCTGGACATCCCGACGCCGACGCATCGGCTGGAGGCGGCGGCGGGGATGCGGGCGGCGGCGGTGCGGCCGATGGCGGCTCCGCGCCCCATCAATACGAATGCGTGACCGTGGGCAGCGGCTACAGCGACGGCTTTTTCGCCTTGCGCGGCTTTCAGGGCGCGCTCTACGCGGGCCAGTTCGGCTACGGCCACGAATCCCAGAGCATGCTCTATCGCTACCCGCCCTGGGAGCTGGTCCAGCCGGGCTTGACCGGGATCAGCGAGTCGGTGTGCGCGCTCATCGAGCTCGACGGCTGGCTCTATGCCAATACCGAGAGCAGCGGCGATATCTTCCGCTCGGCCGACGGGGAGAGCTGGCAGCGGGTCTACGACGGCCCACCGAGCTCCATCGGCTGCGCGCTCGAGGTCTTTGGCGGGCAGCTCTACGCGGTCAACTACGACGTCCAGGCCCAGGAAAACGGCCGCGTGCTGCGAAGCGCCAATGGCACTGACTGGCAGATCGTATGGGACAGCGGAGCTGAGCCCTGGTACCTCCGCGAGCTGGCCGCACACGCGGGCGTGCTCCATGCCTTTGCCGTCGACGAGGGCACCCTCCAGGGTTATCGCCTCTCGAGCGCCAATGGCACGGACTGGAGCAGCCATCCCACGCCCTCGCGTTTTTTTCGCGCCCACTCCTGGCAGGGCTCGCTATGGATCGGCAGCACGGAGCGCAGCTCGAACGGCGTCGCGGGCGTGTGGCAGTTCGACGGCAGCGGGGCCACGCTGGTCCAAGAGGTCGAAAAGCGCTACGTGACAGAGCTCACCGATTGGGACCAGGCGCTATGGGCGGGAACCTCGGACGGCTGGAAGACCCACCAGGGCACATCCAGCCTGCTCATGAGCCGCGACGGCGCCAGCTGGCAGACGGTGTGCGAGTTTTCCGAGATCGCCGCCTGGTCCATCGCGGCCGCGGGCGAGCACCTCTACGTCGGCACCTGGCAGTACGGCGACGGGGGCCAGGTCTACGAGGTGCGCATCGATGACGATCCCGAGCCCGAGGTGGACTGCTCGCTCATCTCGGCGGAGAACCCGGCCTGGGAGGTATGCGAGACGGGGCCGAGCACCTGCGCGGGGGTGTTTGGCGACGGAGCTGGCTGCGTGGCCTACTGCGCCGCGGCCGGCCTGGTCTGCCAGGCCCGCTACGGCGGCGAGCCCGGCTGCATCAAAGAGCCCGCAAACCCGCTCGACTGCTTCGAGGACAACGGCCACCAATCCGACTGGTGCGAATGCGGCGTGCCTTGAGCCTGTGACTCTCAGCGGGCACGGCAGCGGCAGCGCGCCAGTAATGGTGGAATGCCGCTTCGCTCATGTCGCGTCGGCGGATGGCTCCCCGCTTGGATACTCCCTCACCTGCGCCATGGGCTTGCCCACCATGCGCATGGCGCGGCGCTCGGCCTCGAAGCGGATTCTTTCCTCGTCGAGAGTCAGCAGCTCGCCCTGGCGCAGCAGCATGCGGCCGTCGACCAGGACGTGGCTCACGTCGGAGGGATGTGAGGCGTAGACTACGCTGGCGCCGAGGTCGTGACGGGGGTGCCAATGGGCGCCGCGCGTGTCCAGCAGCACGAGGTCGGCGGGGGCTCCTACGGCGATGGCTCCGCTTGGGGAAAAGCCGAGGGCGCGGGCGCCGTGGGCACAAGCCAGCCGCAGGATGGCGGCGATGGGCATGGCCGCGGCATCGCCGCTTTCGGCTTTTTGCAGCAGGCCCGCAAGCCGCATCACCTCGAGCAGGTTGAGATCGGCATTGGAGGCGGGGCCGTCGGTGCCGAGGGCCACGTTGACCCCCGCGTCGAGCAGGGCGCGGACGGGCGTCATGCCCATGGCGAGCTTGAGGTAGGTTTTGGGGGTATAGGCCACGGAGACGCGCCTGTCGGCCAGGATGGCGATGTCCTCGGCATCCACGGCAATGCAGTGCGCGGCGAGCGTGGGCACCTCGAGCACGCCCAACGCCTCGAGATGCGCGACCGGGCTTCGGCCGTAGCGCTCGCGTGAGGTCGCCACCTGCTCGTCGCTCTCGCTCAGGTGCAGGTGGATGCCGAGTCCGAGCTCGCGGGCAGCTCCAGCCATCTCGCGCAGCACCTCGGGCGGGCACATGTAAGGCGAATGCGGGGCCAGCACGGCGCGAATGCGGCCGTCGGCCTGCCCGTGCCAGCGCCGCACGAAGCCTCGAATCGCGCCGAGATCGACGCCGCCCACCTCGCGCTCGCGTCCCAGGCCAAACAAGCACCAGCCGAGCAGCGCTTTCATTCCGCTCTCGGCCACGACCTCGGCCACCTGATCCATCCAGAAGTAGTGGTCGGCAAAGCCGACGACGCCCGCGCGGATCATCTCGCAGGCGGCCAGGGCCGCGCCCCAGTACACGTCGCGCTCCTCGAGCGCCGACTCGGCCACCCAGATCTTCTCGTTGAGCCAGCGCGGGAAGGGCAGATCCTCGGCCCAGCCCCGCTCCAGCGTCATGGCGGCGTGGCAGTGGGCGTTGAACATGCCCGGTACGGCCGCGAGCTCTCGCCCATCGATCCGCTCGTCAGGGGCGAAGTCGGCGGGTGCAGTGCCCACGGCGGTGATGCTCGAGCCATCGATGGCGATGGCGGCGTCGCGCAGGTGGCGGTCCTCGGCGTCGAGCGTGATGACCTCGACGTGCTCGATCAGGATGCGGCTCATGGCTTGGTCCTTAGGGCTCGCGCAAGAATACCTTGCCGCTGTCGCATTCCATCTTTGGGCCATTTTCGGCCAAGCCTCAATCGCAGCTTGGTTTTGGTTCGCCCGCAAGCGGCGAGGGCCTCGCATTACTTCGAGTATTCCTGCGCTTTTGCTCAATCGGCTCGGCCGACTCTGACCCAAAGATGGGCGCGATCTCTGGCAAGGTATTCTTGCGCGAGCCCCTAGCCTCGACTTGAGCGGTTTTCAGCAATGAGAAGAGCCCGCGCGGCCGCCGAGGCGTCGCGCGGGTATTTCCATCAGGAGCGCCTTCTGCGATGAGGGAGTCTCGAGCTTCCACCAGTTCTTCTCTCGTGCGCGGTGGTGTCGCGACGAGCTGGGGCTCGTCGTGATGCGG
>CAYTYV010000202.1:0-11045 GCA_964441055.1 uncultured Polyangiaceae bacterium
GCTGCCCGTGACCACGTGGTAGACCCGGTCCGAGCCGCCAGGGCTGTCGTAGCCGCTCAGGGTGGTGACGTGGTTTGTCCAGTCGCGCTGGTCGCGCGCCGTCTCGGTGCCATCGAACCCGCCGTAGACCTCGGCGCCAGCCTTGAGCAGCACGGTGTCGGTCTGGGCGCTTTCGTAGATGTAGTACGTGCCCTCGGCCACCCAGACGTCGCAGCTGGACAGCCCCGGGGTGCCCTGCACCGCCTGATGGGCTGCGTCGATGCCCTCCTGCACCGTCTGGAAGGCCGTGCTCCAGCCCAGCCCGTCGCCCGAGGAGGGGACGTCGACGTCGACGTACAGCACGCAGTCACCGCACGTCGCCACCGTGGGGCTGTACTGCACGCACAGCTCGGGCGCGCAGTCGGTGGTGTGCTCCAGACAGGTGCCCCAGCCGTTGCAGCCGAACTCGTGCAACACGTTGCCATTGCACTCTGGCGGCTGGCAGGTGGTCCCGCCTGGGGCATATGCGCACTGACGGTTGCCATCGCATTTTCCGCCGCAAGCTCCGCCGCCCGGGCACTCCTTGTCCGGGTCGTCGCCCGCCGCGATGGCGGTGCAGTTGCCCGTGAGCTTGGGAGGGTGACTGCCCGGAACCACGTCTAGGTCGCAGCGCTCGCAAAGGCCGTCGCACTTGGAGGTGCAGCAGACGCCATCGACGCAGTACAGCCCGGTCTGGCACGGCCTGCGAAAGCCGCAATCCTCTCCCGGTCCTCGACGCCGGATAGGGGTGGGGCCAGGGCCGCCATCGGGACGGTAGATGCCCCCCGGGCCAGGCGGCGGCTTGGGCCCGCCGTTGCCGCGCTCCGCGCCTGACTGCGGCTCTGCTCCGGGCGAGCCCACGCCCCAGTCCTGCTCGGGCTCATCCCAGCCGCCGCTGCAGCCGGCCAGAGCCAGGACCAGACCAGCACAAACCACCAGAGACCCCAGGTACCCCTTGCTCATGACCGCTCCTCTGTTGCCCCCTAAACGGAAGGTCTGCCCGCCGCCCCGCCGACGGCTCGGCTGCCGCGCATGGACCCGGCTTGCTGTAGCGGGTTACCATGGATCCGGCCGCGCACGAACGCCTTTAAAATCCTAGCTATTTTGTCGGATTTCCTGGTGTTTTGTGGGTCACCGCAGCGTACGGATCGCCGTCGAGGCCGTCACAGCGACAGTGGCAGAAGATGGCCTTCAACCGACCCGCACTCGCGCTGGAAAGAGCGGTTGCCGCGCACGCAGTGAGCCGCCCGAAGATGGCGAGACTTCGGGCTGAGGCTCGGGCTCAGCCACAAGCCGATCAGGCCTCGTCGACCAGACCCACGGCAGGCCCCTTGGCCTGCGATGGCTCGGGCGGCGGGTTGGGCTCGGCTACGTCGCTTTGGGGAGGCGGTCCTGGCGCGGGCGGCTCGCCCTGGGGCCCGCAGACCCGCGCCTCGATGCGCTCGGGGCTCTTGCGGACCAGGTAGAAAAAATCGCGCGGCGAGCTGGCGCGCAGGTACTCGTCTTCGGAAAACTCGAAGCCGTCCGTGAGCGGCTTGGCCAAAAGCTCGCCCGAGCCTGCCGCGCGCGGCTCGTATAGGACGAACTTGGGGTAGGACCAGTTGACGTCGAGCTGGGCCACGTCGGCCGCGCCCGCATGCCGCATGGCCACCGCAATGGCCCGCGCCGAGCAGTGGTCGCCAATGGCCGCGAACAGCACCTGGCGGTCGCCGCTCAGCCCAATGGCCGAGCGGCGGATGATGGTCTCGCCCTTGACCGTGGCGCCCCAATAGGTGTTGGTCTCCGAGACCAGCCCCGGGTGCAGCTTGCCCTCTTCGACCATGCAGGCTGGCGTCTGCCGCCACCACTGCGCTCCCTCGGCGCGGCTCGAGTGCGCGTCCCAGTCCTGGATGCCGATGCGCTGGCCCTCGTGCATAGTAATGAAGCAGGCCCTGCGGCGCGGCGGCAGAATGGTCACGCCGTCGATATGCATGCCGTAGTGGCCGTGCTCGGCCTTGAAGCCGCCGTTGAAGGCCGCCAACAGGTCACCGTGACGCTCGGCGGGAATGACTGCGGGCCGCTCGTAGGCAAAGGCCTCGCGCGTTCCGTTCTTGGGCTCGTGGCGGCCCGCGACCAGGTGCAGGTCGACCTGGCGCAGATCGATAGCCACCACCATCACTGCAGCCCAGCTCCGCCGCTTGTCCGGATGGAGCAGCGTCTTGAGCATGCGCGGGCCCTCGTCCGGGTGCTGGGCATCGGCAATGGGCACCCATTTTCCGTCGCCAGGCGCGGACCAGCTCTGGTGCACGGGGCCGACCGCGTCCAGGGCAAAGGGCGGCACGGCGCAACCTTGCTCGACAGGCTCGGGAAGCGCGGGTCGAACGGCGCGGCTCGTCGGCACCTCCCAGTAGGCCTGGGGACGCTCGTCGCCGCGCCAGTGGCGGTTCCAGCGATCCTGCAGGCTGTAGGCGAAGTCCTCGAGCTTGCTCACCGCCTCCACACCCACCACGGCTCGCAAGCCGTCGGCCAACAGCGGCCCCAGCCAGGGGATGCGGTGAACCGCCGCCCAGAGGATAAGCACCGCCAGGGGACTGACCGCCAGCGCCACCAGGGCTCGGGGGCGCCAGCGCCTGCGCGGCTTGCTCCGCTTGGAGCCGCGCCCGTTTTCAGCAGCTCGGCTGGGCGATCCGGCTGCCCATTTGGAGACGGAGACCTCGCCCGAGCCTGGCGAGCCGCCTCGCGTCGGCTTGGCCTCGCGGGCGCGGAGCTTGGAGCGCTTGCCTTGGAGTTTCGCCATGTTATGCCCGCGAGCGCGGTACGGGGGCGCGCTCGAGAGACGGCGCGCCAGCGGGGGGATGACCCTTCGCGCATGGGATCGTCCCGTGCCCTCGGCCCAGCTGGCAACTTTTCCCAAACTGCTGCGGCCCCACACCGAGAGACCAACGCCTCGGCGTTACAACGCTCTTCCCCCCGAAGCAGGCTGGACGCGTCCCGCGTCGCTACGCCTTCGGCCACGTAGGTCCGCGGCGGCCCGTCGCCGCGACGCTCCCGTCGTCCGCGTCCGCCAGCTTCTGCTCCAAGGCCTTCACATCCGCAAGATCCTGGTCGCGACCCGCGGCACGCTTGTTCTTGAGGAGTGCAGCCAATCCTATGACGGGGATCGCCCGACCGAGGATCTCGAATGCAACAGCGTGACCGACGACGACGACGAAATCGGCGCCAGCATCGCTGAGATCGAGCAGAAGATCGAGGAAGTCTGCTGGGAGGTCGATCACGGGGGGTGCCGAGGGACGAAGCGGACTCGCATCGCCGAGCGGTCCTGCGCGGGCATGGGCCTTCCACTCAGGGACCAGGCCATGCGGGTTAGCGGCCAGACCAGCGAAATGGCCTCCGCACCACGTAGGGGATGCAACTCCTGCTCGGCCTCGTGCAGCGTCGTCTTGCGAAGCACCATCCGCTTATGCCTGGCCTCCGCCCGAGCGCGACGTTCTTCAGCCGACATCTATCGAAAATAGCAGAGGAAAACCGTCGGAACCAGCGGAAGCGAGAGGTCACCGACCACGGCATCAACCGCGCGAAAAAAGGGGGTAGGACACTTTGTCCCCGAGGCCGAGCGGCTCGCGGCCGCGGGGGCTAGAGCTTCTCCCATTCGCTCCGGTCGACGCCAGCTTGCCGAAGCACCCTGGTCAACAGCTCTTTGCCGACATCTCCCTGGTGGGGATTCGGCAACCGGACCGTCGTCGTTCCCCGGACCATGAACTGGTGTTTGCCGCCAGCATACGGCCCCTCGAAGCCCAGCTTTCTGAGGTAGCGCACCAGGTCAACGCGACGGACCGGCCCGAAGCGAGGCACTACGCGACTTCCCTCACAGCCAGTCGGATGCCGTTCACCAAGGGCAGCTCGAGATTGCGCGAGACCCGGAACAGTATCCACTCCTCCAGAACCTCTTCCAGCTCATCCCTACAGGCCTCGAGCGTGGCTGCGTTCGCGTACACTCCGTCAAACTCCGGGATCTCGCCGTAGAACGAGCCGTCGTCCCCGAGGATCTCGTAGTGGGCCAGCGCCATGGCTCCGCGGATGTACTTGGTGAGCATGGTCCATCGCTCCAGCGCGCCTTGTTCAGCGTAGCGCGCGGGGGGCGGCGCGTCGATGGTGAGAGCTTGCCAGCAAATAGTCTGCCGCAGCCTTGCTGCAGCTGGAAGCCCTCCCGGCCGCCTGGCAGCTCACCCGCGGCGACCTCGAGCAGTTCGCCCAGGTGCTCGAGAACCAGGCGGATGCGCTCGACGAGCCCGCGCCGCTACTCGTCCCGCTCCCAGTCGAAGGGGTAGTCGTCCCACCGCTTGTTGCCCTCGCAGTCCATCTTGTCGGGGGCGTCCTCGTCGGTGGTGTCGATGACCTCGCACTTCATCTTGAAGTCCGCGCCGTCGCAGCCGCCGCTCTTGCAGTCCATGTTGAAGTCGAAGCGGTAGCCATCGTTGGCCTCCTCGCCCTCGACGTCGAACTTGAACTTGGTCCAGGAGTTGTGATCGTTGGCGGGCGTGGCGTAGATGGTGGCGCTTCCGGTCAGGTCGCTCTCCACGGTCAGCTTGTTGCGCGAGCCGTTGGGCAGCTTCTTGTCGGATTGCCACGAGCCAACCACGGGCGCATCGCACGCGCCCAGGACCAGCGCGACGACGATGAAGCTAGCAAGCGTGGGTACTTTCATGGGTTTTGCCAGGCCAAAAGAGCTGAAGCAGATACCGATGGATAGCCTCGGAGCAGCGACCCCGCAAGGGCCGGATCCGCTCGATGTGATTGACCTTGTGGCGCGGCTGCGTATACTCCCGCTCGCCATCACGACCATATCGTAGCCATCGGCCTGGTCCCATCAGCTAGCGGGCTCGTCATTCGGCGGGCTCGCGGCCAGGCGTCAGCTGGCTCGTGCGGGCTACGAAAAAGCGATGCCGCGCGGGCCCAGCCCAGGAGCGAAGCCATGCTTCATCCTTCACAAAAGTTCGAAATTGTTAAAGAATACCGTACGCACGACAAGGATACCGGTTCCCCTGAGGTGCAGATTGCGCTGCTGACCGTACGGATCTCGCAGCTCACCGAGCACTTCAAGACCCACAAGAAGGACCACCACTCCCGTCGAGGCCTGCTCAAGCTGGTCAGCCAGCGGCGACGCCAGCTCAACTACCTCAAGGGCATCGACATCAATCGCTACAAGTCCTTGATCGGACGGCTTGGGCTGCGCAAGTAGCCTCCTGGCGCCCAAGACCGCATCCACCCATACAAAAACGCGGCCATCGAGCCACCGTGCCGAGCGTGGCGAGGCAACTTCGTCTTCGATTCGTGCGCATGAGCGCTGCGAGTGCTCGTACGTAGGAACCGAGGAAGAAGGCAGCCTGTGCTCGGCTCTTCGACCGCCTCGCGGGTCCCCCCGGACCCGGGACGGCGAGCGCGCGATGGCCGCACCATCGAGAAAGAGAAGAGCACATGTTCGTCCGAGAATCCGTCATGGTGGGGGGCCGCCCCCTCACGCTGGAAACCGGCCGTCTCGCCAAGCAGGCCGACGGCGCCGTCCTGGTCACCCACGGTGACACCCAAGTCCTGGTGACCGCCTGCGTTCAGGAGCCGCGCTTCACCCCCGGCTTCTTCCCGCTGACCTGCGACTTCGTCGAGAAGACCTATGCCGCGGGTCGCTTCCCGGGTGGCTTCTTCAAGCGCGAGAACCGCCCCCGCGACGGCGAGATCCTGGTGGCGCGGATCATGGACCGCCCCGTTCGGCCACTGTTTGCCGACGGCTTCATGAAGGACACCCAGCTCATCGCCACGGTGATGTCCAGCGACAACGAAAACCGCGGCGACGTCCTGGCCCTGACGGGCGCCAGCGCCGCGCTGCACATCTCCAGCCTGCCGTGGGATGGCCCCATCGCGGGCGTTCGCGTGGGTCGCAAGGACGGCGAGCTCATCGCCAACCCCACCCGTTCCGACCTCGAGGAGAGCGACTTGGACATCGTGGTGGCCGCCTCGCGCGATGCCATCGTGATGGTCGAGGGCAAGTGCCAGGAGCTGACCGAGCGCGAGATGGCCGACGCGCTAGAGTTCGCGCACGAAACCGTCCAGCCAGTCCTCGATCTCATCGAGGAGCTGCGCGCGGTGGTCGGCAAGCCCAAGCAAGAGGTCCAGGCGCCCAAGCTCGACGACGGGCTCAAGCAGCGGGTGGCCGCCGTGGTCGATGGCGACCTGCAGGAGGCCACGCGGATCGCCGAGAAGCTTCCTCGCTACAGCCGCTTCGACGAGATCAAGGCCAAGCTGAGCGAGACGATGAAGGCCGAGCTGGGCGACGAGGCCTATGACGAGAACGTCCGACTCATCAAGAAGGAGTTCGACGCCCGCAAGTCCGCCATCATCCGCGCGGGCGTGCTCGACCGCGGCACCCGCATCGACGGCCGCGATCTTCGCACGGTGCGGCCCATCACCACCGACGTGGGCGTGCTGAGCCGCACCCACGGCAGCGCCCTGTTCCAGCGCGGCGAGACCCAGGCCATGGCCATCACCACGCTCGGGACCACCAGCGACGAGCAGAAGATCGATAACCTCTATGGCGAGCGCTGGAAGCACTTCTACCTGCACTACAACTTCCCGCCGTTCTGCGTGGGCGAGGTCAAGTTCCTGCGCGGCCCGGGCCGCCGCGAGATCGGCCACGGCAACCTGGCCGAGCGGGCGCTGACGGCCGTGCTGCCCACCAAGGAGGAGTTCCCCTACACCATCCGCGTCGTCTCGGAGACGCTGGAGAGCAACGGCTCGTCGTCCATGGCTGCCGTGAGCGGCGGCTGCATGTCGCTGATGGACGCGGGCGTGCCCATTCGGGCCCCGGTCGCGGGCATCGCCATGGGGCTCATCTCGGACGGCGAGCGCCACGCTGTGCTCACCGACATCCTCGGCGACGAGGACCACGTCGGCGACATGGACTTCAAGGTGTGCGGCACCGAAAAGGGCATCACCGCCATCCAGATGGACATCAAGATCAAGGGCCTGACGCGCCAGGTCATGCTCGAGGCGCTGGAGCAGGCTCGCGACGGACGGCTGCACGTGCTCAGCAAGATGCTCGAGACGCTGCCTGCACCGCGGCCCGAGCTCAGCGACTTTGCCCCGCGCATCGTGACGGTGAAGGTCAAGCCCGAGCAGATCCGCATCATCATCGGGCCGGGCGGCAAGACCATCAAGGGCATCGTCGACCAGACCGGGGTCGCCATCGACGTGGAGGACGATGGCACCGTCAACATCGCCTCGTCCGACTCGGCCAAACTGCGCAAGGCGGTCGAGCTGGTCGAGGCGCTCACGGCCGAGCCCGAGATCGGCAAGGTCTACGAGGGCGTGGTGCGGCGGGTCGCCGACTTCGGGGCCTTCGTCGAGATCCTGCCCAACTGGGACGGGCTGGTGCACATCTCCGAGCTGGCGCACGGCCGCACCGAGCGGGTGGAGGACGTGTGCAGCGAAGGCGACAACCTGACCGTGAAGGTGATCAGCATCGACGACGGCAAGGTGCGGCTGAGCCATCGGGAGACGCTGCCGCCGCCTGAGGACGGCGTGAGCGTGGGCGGTACTGGCGGCGGCGGCGGGCGACCGCCGCGGCGCGCGGCAGACCGGGTTGGGGGGCGTGGCGGCCGCTCGGGCGGACGCTCGGATCGCTCGGGGGGACGCGGAGAACGCTCCGGTGGACGCGGAGAACGCTCGGGGGGGCGCGGAGAACGCTCGGGCGGGCGCGGAGAACGCTCGGACGGGCGCGGAGAACGCTCGGACGGGCGCTCGGATCGCTCGGGACCGCCGCGGGGCGACCGATCCGGTCCCCCGCCCCCGCGAGGCGGACGGGCCACGGCCACGAGGCGCACCACAGGCTCGGGCTCGGACTCGGGCGAAGACGCGGACCGCTCCGACCGCACCGACGACCGACCGCGCCGCAAGTGATCGCGGGGTGAGCCGCCATGGGACAGCCTGAGCTTGCGGTGGACGAGCGCGTCGTCGATCGCAAGCTCGAGGCCCTGCGCCAAGCGTTGGCCGAGCTGGGCTCGGTGCTGGTGTGCTACTCGGGCGGCGTGGACAGCGCCTTGCTGCTCGCGGTCGCCCACCAGGTGCTGGGCCCCAAGGCGGTGGGGATGACCGCGGTCTCGCCCAGCCTGGCGCCCGCCGAGCGGGAGCAGGCCGTGCGCACGGCCCAGGCCATCGGGGCCGAGCATCGGCTGGTCGAGTCGTACGAGCTCGAGGACTCGAGCTACGCCTGCAACGACGAGAACCGCTGCTTTTTCTGCAAGACCGAGCTGTACCGCATCGCCGAGCACAAGCGCCTGGAGTGGGGCCTCGAGGCAGTGGTCAACGGCTCGAACCTCGACGATGCCGACGACTACCGACCGGGCGCCCGAGCGGCCGGGCCCGCGGGCGTGCGTAGCCCGCTGGGCGAGCTGGGCTTTACCAAGGACGAGGTGCGCGCAGCCGCTCGCCTGCTGGGGCTAGAGGTGTGGGACAAGCCGGCCTCGGCCTGCCTCGCGAGCCGGATCCCCTATGGCACGGCCATCACCGCCGAGCTCCTTTCCCGCGTGGCCGAGGTCGAGGAGGCGCTCCAGCGCTTTGGCTTCCGCACCGTGCGGGTCCGCTGCCACGGCGATGTGGCGCGCATCGAGCTCGGTCCCGAGGAGGTGGCCGCCGCGACCGAGCCCCCGATGCGGCAGCGCATCGCGCAAGCGGGTCACGACGCGGGATTCCGCTACGTTGCGCTCGACCTCGACGGCTACCGACGCGGCAGTCACAACGAGGCGCTGCCCGAGGACGTGCTGCGGCAAGCCTGAGGGCTGCGCCACGAGCACCGAAGCCCCTCGCCTTTCTTGGAGCCGGGGTAGGTATATGTCGTATTATATACGACATGATGTACCCTCCTTCGTATGCTCGTCGCTGTCAGCGCTATGAGGTCGATCTCCCGTGCGAGCTCGTCAGCCACCGCTGGCCTGGGCCCGTACAAGGCCGCATCACCAACCTGTCCGCCGTGGGGCTGTGGGTTCCCACCTCCTTCCCCCTGACTCGGGGGGAGCCCGTGGTGGTGAGCTTCCGCCCCCCCATCGCCCGAGCGGGCCCGAGGAGGCTTGCCGCGACCGAGCTGACGCTCTTCACCTCGGTCAGGCGATCCGTGCGGCCGCAGGCCTCCGCAAAGCTGGCGGAGGAGGGGCGCGTTCGCGGGGGCATGGGGCTCGAGTTCTCCGACCCGCGCAGCGTGGAGCGCTACGCCTTGCGACGCTGCCTGCGCTCCTTGCCCCAGCCAGCCCGCGCCGATCGCATGCCGCAGTGGACCATCCGCACCGTGCATTGAAACGGGAAGACGGTCTGAGCGTCGAAGACGACGCCGCTGGCGCTCGCGGCTGTCCACGGCGGATCAACGCAGTCTCAGCGTCGCTGCCGATCGGCGGCGCGCTCGAGCCACACCAGATCGAGCTCGTCTTGACGCCGACCTGAAGCTCTTTTGATGGCTATCAGATCGTCGAGCCCGATCACCATAACCGGCACGTCGTCCCACCGTGCCCTGGCCCGCCCCGCATATGCCTGCTCGAAGTCTCCTCCAGGCACCCCTTTGACGATATCGATGCGGGTGGGTGGCACGCCCATCCAGAGCACGTCTTCAGAGCTCGCCCCCACGAGCTTGTCCAAAAGCTGTCGCGGAGCGCCGAAGCGCGTCAAAGCGTCACGTACGCGATCCAGGTTCTCCGCAGTCGGCGAGACCCACAGATCGAGGTCTTTGGTGAAACGCGGCTTGGCGTGGAACGCCACCGCGTAGCCGCCGACCACCATGTAGCGGACCTCAGCGTCGGCGAAGGCCTGAAGGAGATCCTTGAAGTCGGGGTGCAGTGCCATCCTCTCCCCGGATGGTGCAGTAGTCCTCGGCCATCTGCCAGACGGCGCCCAAGCGGTCCGATGGCGATGCGGCCAGCCAGAAGTCCAGGTCGTGGTCTAGGGCTTGCTCGTGCCGTACGAGCCCCCCGTGCCAGCGTCGCCTTCGAGCGGCCGCGCGCTGCTGCGCCTGATGATCCACGGGATCAGGATAGCACGCTTGGAGCCTCTGGGCTGGACTGGAACCGGTAACCCACTGCCGAGGCGATGAACATCTCAATGAAAATCCCGCGAGCGTAGTCGCCAGCGGCCTTGCCCGCCTGCCGCGGGCCCATCGTCGGGCAGGTCCAGTCGCTCGAGCATGGCTACCTGGATGTGCACGACCTCGCCGCGGCGCTGCACCCGACCGCGCGCGAGCAGGATGGCAGCGTGGCGGGCGGTGAGCTCGTAGCGCTCGTATACCTTGCGATAGAGCACCAGGTTGAGGACGCCAGTCTCGTCTTCCACGGTGATGAAGACGACGCCATTGGCGGTCATGGGACGCTGTCGGCAGGTGACGACGCCAGCTACGGTGACCTGTTGGTTGGGCTTGAAGCCCTGCTGCTCCGCGGCGCGGCGCACGCCTCGGCGGGCGAGCCGCGGGCGCAGGTGGCGCATGGGGTGATCGGTGAGCGACAGCCCCACGGTGGCGTAGTCGAAGGCCAGCTGCTCGGCCTTGGGCAAGGGCGGCAGACCTATTGGATGCTCGGGCTCGAGGGGCTGGTCCTCGTAGAGGCCAGGGGCGTGTGGAGCGCGGATGCGCCACAAGGCCTCGCGCCGCCCTGGCAGGATGCCGTCGAGCGCGCCAGCCTGGGCGAGCTGCTCGAGCTCGGCGCGCCGCAGCGCGGTCGCTCGCATGAAGTCGTCCATGCCCGCGAAGGCGGCGGCAGGCTCCTCGCCATTGGCGGCTAGCCGCTGGCGGCGGGCGTCCTCGATGCGCTGCGCCGCCTGCCTACCCAAGCCGCGGAGCAGACGCAGGCCCAGGCGCATGGCTCGCCGATTCGCGGACCCGGGCTCCAGGGTGCAGTCCCAGTCGCTGTGCTCGACGCGCAGCGGTCGCACCTCGACGGCCCGCCGCCACGGCTGCGCCTGCTTGGCATCGCGCACGAGGCTGGCAGGCGAGTAAAAGCCCATGGGCTGGGAGTTGAGCAGCG
>CAYTYV010000203.1:0-11035 GCA_964441055.1 uncultured Polyangiaceae bacterium
TCTGGATAGTGCCTGCAACCCTTGGGAAGTACGCAATAAATGCGCTCCGACACGCCGTCCGTACGGCGTGGGAGCCGCTCGGACCCGATGGTAGCAACCGCTGCCGATAGAAGGCAACTGCGCGGGTAGGCCCGGGCGATTTTCGCGGTCGGCCTCGGGCCCGGCGCGCGGCCTGAGCAGGCGGCTTGGGGGGCCCGGCCGCGCGCTCGCCCTCGGACTGCACCAGCCGCCGCCGTGCTATGGTTGGCTCATGCGAGCCGTGTGCGCCGTCGTCGTTTGTGCCGCTGGGCTGCTTGTGATGTCGCTGGACTCGGCCGCGCCGATGCAGGGCCCGCCGCGCGCCGAGGCCTCGGTCTCCATCGCCCTTAGCCTGGACGAGCTGCTGGAGGCCTCGGAGCTCGCCGTGGTGGCCGTGGCCACCGAGCGGCGCTCGCGTTGGGAAAAGGTCGGCTCGAGCAAGCGCATCGTGACCTACACCAAGATCGAGGTGACCCGCTCGGCCTGGGGTACCGCATCCTCCCCGCTGTGGGTGCGCACGCTGGGCGGCGTGGTGGGCAAGATCGGTCAGTACGTCTCTGGCGAGGCGCGTATCGCGCTGGGCTCGAGCTCGCTGTTGTTCCTCAGGCGCTCGGCCGACGAGCCGTGGGTGGTCACCGGACGCGCGCAGGGGCACTATCCCGTGGTCAAGCCCGAGAGCGGCCCGCCCCGGCTGCAGCTCAGCCCCGACCGGGGGCAGGTGCGAAGCCGTCGTGGCCCCTCCGTCCCCGCCTCCGCTCGGCTGGACGGTCGCACGCTCGACGAGGGCATCGCCGCCATCGAAGAGGCTGGCAAGCGGCTGCGGGAAAAGGAGCGGCTGCGTGAACAGCAGGACGACTAGCCGCGGCCCGCTCACCGGCCTGGCCCTGGCGCTGGCTGCCGTGCTGGCGGCTCCGCCCGCCGAGGCCTACTGCCGCACCAGCACGTGCGAGGACGGCCGCCCGGGGCAGCGCTGCGAGCCGCCCGAGAGCGGAGACTGCGGCGTGCCGCTTTTCTGGAACCGTCGCTGCATCGGCGTCGGCGTGCAGGAGGACGCCTCCGCGAAGGTCGACTGGGAGACGGCCCACACCGTCGCCACCGCCTCCTTCGTTGCCTGGCGGACGGCCGACTGTGGCGGCGGACGCTCGCCCAGCTTCGAGGTGGTCGACCTGGGGCCGATCCAGTGCCGCGCCGCGGAGTTCAACACCGAGGGCGGCAACGCCAACGTCATCCTCTTCCACGACGAGTCCTGGCCCTACGGGGGGCCGAGCACCCTGGCGATGACCACGGTGACCTACCGGCTGGACACGGGCGAGATCTACGACGCCGATCTGGAGATCAACGCCACGGCGGGCATGGCGCTCACCACGGGCGAGGACGACGTCGTCTACGACCTGCAGTCCATCATCACCCACGAGGCGGGCCACATGCTCGGCTTGGCCCACAGCCCGGTGGACGAGGCAACGATGAACGCGAGCTACACGCCTGGCGACACCAGCCAACGCTCGCCTGCGGAGGACGACGTCGCCGCGATCTGCGCTGTCTACCCCCCGCTCGAGGTGGACTCCCGGACTTGCGACGCCACGCCGCGCGGCGGCTTCAAGAGCACCTGCGGGCCCTGGCCGCCGCCCGAGGAAGACGACGGCTGCACCGCCTCCGGCCGACCGGGGCTCGGTTCGTCATGGCCGGCTTGGCTTGGGCTGCTCGGGCTAGCGCGCTGGGCCCGACGTCGATGTTCCTAGTGACCTCGAGGGGGCGCAGGCACCAGGCCTGCCTCTTCGAGCAGCTCCGCGTCCTCGTCGACGCTGGCATTCGGCGTGGTGAGCAGCTTTTCGCCGAAGAAGATCGAGTTGGCCCCCGCGTACAGACACAGCAGCTGCTCCTCGCGCGACAGCGCGCTGCGGCCAGCGGCCAGGCGCACGCGAGCGTGCGGCATCAAAACGCGCGCAGTCGCGATCATACGCACGAGCTCCAGCGGCCTCACGGGCGGCCGGCCCTCCAGCGGCGTGCCCGCGATCGGCACCAGGGCATTGATCGGCACGCTCTCGGGCTGAGGCGTGAAGCTCGCCAGCTCCACGAGCAGCGCGCAGCGATCGCGCACCGTCTCGCCCATGCCCACGATGCCGCCCGAGCACACGCCGATGCCCGCCTCGCGCACGGCCCGCAAGGTGGCCAGCCGATCGTCGTAGCCGTGCGTGGTGACGATCGACGGGTAGTACTGCCGCGAGGTGTCGAGATTGTGATTGTACACGTCCAGCCCGGCCTGTCGCAGCTTGGCGGCCTGCCGTGGGCTGAGCATGCCGAGGGTGCAGCAGACCTCGAGCCCGAGCACCTTGACCTCGCGCACCATCTCCAGCAGCGCCTCGAAGCCCTGACCTTCCCGGACGCGCCGTCCGGCCGCACCCATGCACAGCCGGCTCGAGCCGCGCTCCTTGGCCTCGACGGCCCGCTTTCGCACCTCGTCGACGGACATCGACTGTGGCGGCAAGGGCTCGCTCGGGTGGCGCACCGACTGGGCACAGTACGAGCAGTCCTCCGTGCACGCGCCGGTCTGCACGCTGAGCAGGGCACAGAGCTGCACCCGGCCGTCGGGATGCGCCTGACGGTGCACCGCCCGAGCGCGATCGACCAGCTCGAACAGCGGCGCATCGTGCAGCGCGATGACCTCGTCTAGCTGCCAATCGTGCCGAACTACCGCGGTCTCGCTCATGGCGTCATTCGAAGTCGAACACGCCGCGCACGGTGTCGGCCAAGCCGTAGCGCGGCTCATAGCCTAGGTCGGCCCGCGCGCGGGCGTCGTCTACCATGCACACGTAGCGGATGAAGTCCAGCTCGGGCGCGGGGAACGAGGTGGCGCGGTAGCGCCAGAGCTGGCTGAGGAAGGTCTCGAGGCCGAGGCGCGGCAGAGGCAGCCGCGTCTTGCCCGCCGCCGTGATGATGCGGGACAGCGAGGCGGGCGGCGGCCCGGCGACGTTGAAGATGCCGCGCACGCCCGGCCGAAGCGCGCAGTCGATGGCGCGAATGACGTCGTCCTGGTGGATGATTTGCACCATGGGGTCGTAGCCCATCAGCGTGGGCACCATGCGCAGCCGCAGGTAGTTGGACGGCGCGTTGCGCACGGTGCCCAGGATGTTGGCCGGCCGCAGGATCACCGTCTCGATCCCGGGCTGCTTCCAGAAAAACGACTGCGCCAACATGTCGACCTCAATCAGGTCCTGCATGGCGCTGAACGACGCGCCGCCCATCAGCGGGGCGTCCTCCTCCAAGAACTGCGGGTTGTCCGGCCGCGGGCCGTAGACGCTGTGGCTGGACAGCACCACGATCTTTGGCACGTCGTATTGCGCGGTGTACTCGAGCAGGCGCTGGAAGCCGGCCACGTTCCAGGTGTGGTGGTCGACCTGGCTGGCCCGCAAATCGTGCATGACGCCCAGGTGGACCACCGCGGCGGGCCGTTCGTGCCGAAAGATGTCCCGGGTTTTCTTGCGGCGGATGTCGACCTCGTGGACCGTGATGTCCTTGGGGCATCCCCAGAAAGGGCGCCGATCCACGCCGATGGCTCGGCGCTTGCGATGGAGCAGCCGGGCCAGGCGGCGGCCCAACCGACCGCAGATCCCCGTGATGAGCACGGGCCGCTCCGGCTCGTTCCTCTCGCCCCCGCCTTCCCTGCCACTTGGCGAAGTCCCCATGCCCCAAAGTTCGACCGCCCGCGCCGCGCCGTCAAGGGTGATAGAGCTAACCGTTGGAAAATGTGAGAGGTATCGCTGTCGCCACCTTCTTCTTCGGCGACTACTGACGGCGATGAACCGTAGGGGATTGGCAACCGCGCCACGGCATGGTGTACAACTCTTTGGGCTGGACAAAGCCTTGACAGAGCCGCCGTCCCAGCAAACCGCTCATGATCACCACTTCCGCCTTATCGAGGCTGGGCAACGTCGCCCAGCACCAGGCGCTGCCCATGGCGCGCGTCGGGCTGTCGTGGCTGCGGGATACGGCGGACGACCTGGCCATTCGCCTGGTGGGACGCGACTTCGAGGAGCGGCTCCAGCTGGTGGCCTCCACGCTGCCCGACGGCAAGATGGACGACTTCGGCTTCGACATCCGCACGGCCAAGTACGCCGCCGCCGCCGCAGCCTTTCTCCACCGCGTCTACTTTCGCTCCGAGGTGCGCGGCGTTGACCGCGTGCCGAGCGGCCGGGTGCTGTTGGTCGCCAACCACTCGGGACAGATCCCTCTCGATGGCCTGCTGATCGGCGCTTCGATGTTCCTCGACGCCGCCCCGCCTCGCATCGTGCGCTCCATGGTCGAGCGCTGGTCGCAGACGCTTCCCTTCGTCGGCACGCTGTTTCAGCGGGTGGGACAGGTGGTCGGCAATCCGGAGAACTGCCAGCGCCTGCTGCGCAGCGGTCAGGCCATCGTGGCCTTTCCCGAGGGTGCACGGGGCGTGTCCAAGCCGATCTGGCAGCGCTACGAGCTCACCGATTTCGGCCTGGGCTTCATGCGGCTGGCGCTGCAAACGAAGACGCCCATCGTTCCCATCGCCGTGGTCGGCGGCGAGGAGCAGTACATCAACCTAGGCAATGTCCGACGCGCGGCCAAGGTGTTGGGCATGCCGGCCTTTCCGGTCGTGCCGCAGTGGTTCTTTCCGGGCGGACAGCTGCCCTTGCCCACCAAGTACCGCCTGAACTTCGGCGAGCCGCTGTACTTCGACGGCGATCCGGACGACGAGGATGCCGTCATCGGCAAGAAGGTCGACATCGTCAAGCGGACGATCCAGAGCATGGTCCATCGCGGCGTCAAGGAACGTCGCTCGTGGTTTTTCTAGCCGCCGATCTCGACCCGACCCGCGTCTCCCTTGGCCAGCAGGCTCGCCGCGGCACCCACCACGAAGGGCTGGTTGCGCCGACCGTGGCCGACGGGTGCGCCCGTGACTAGGGGAACGCGCAGCGGCGCCAGGGCCTCGCGCAGCACTTCGGCCACCTCGGTGCCATCGGGCCCGGGCTCGCAGTCGGTGAACTGTCCGGCGACGATGCCGGTCACCCGACCCAGATGCCCGCCCGCTGCCAGGGTGCTCAGCGCGCGATCGATGCGGTAGGGACGCTCGCCAACGTCCTCGACCAGCAGCACACACCCGGGGGGAAGACGCAGCCGACCGGACGCGGCGCAAGCGTGCAGCACCGTCAGGTTGCCACCGCAAAGCGGCCCGCGGGCCCGACCCGGAACAAGCACGCGCAGACCGCTCCAGCCGAAGGCGCGCTCGGGCGCCTCGAGCGCGCCGAGGAAGGCCGCCCGGCTCGCCGCATCGCCGCGACCTAGCGCGGTCAGGTTGCACGCGTGGAGCGAGGCCACGCCCTGTCGGCAGGCCTCGACGTGCAGCACCGTGGCATCGGAGAAGCCCACCAGCCAACGGGGCCGGGCCCGCAGCGCCGACCAGTCAACGCGGTGCGCGAGCCGCGACAGCCCGTAGCCGCCGCGAGCCACCAGCACCGCTCGCACGTCGGGCTCCTCGAGCGCCTGCTGTAGCTCGGCAAGACGGCGCTCGTCCGAGCCGGCCAGGTAGCCGCGCCGCGCGAAGATGCCGCGGGCGTAGCGCACCCGGTAGCGGCGGGAGAGCCAGCCCAGTGCACGCCACACCAATGGGGCTTCAAAGGAGCTCGATGGCGCGATCACCCGGACCGCATCGCCTGGACGCAGGGCTTGGGGGAAGAGCACGGCTTGGCCAGGCGATGGATGCGACTGGCTGGTCGTAGCTGGCACCTATGCGCTCGCGCCTCAGCGACTCGCGCCGCCGTCGGACTCCGGCTCGGTAGGCGGAATCACCTCGTCGCCTTCCATCAGCTCAACCGCGTCAACCTCGTCGAGATCGTCGAGATCGATCTCGGCCTCGCCCAGCTCCACGACGGCATCGTCGTCAGCTTGCGCCTGCCCGGCCACGGGCCCTTGCGGATCAAAGTGGCCAAGCTCCTCGGGCGGAGAGGCTGGCTCTGGCGGCACCGATCCCGGCGGCGCTGGCTCCGACGGCACCATCGGCGGCGGCGCTGGCTCCGACGGCACCATCGGCGGCGGCGCTGGCGCTGGCTCCGAGGGAACCATCGGCGCTGGCGCTGGCTCCGAGGGAACCATCGGCGCTGGCTCCGAGGGCACCGCTGTTTGTGGCGGCACCGAGCCCACCTCGTCATAGCCGGTCACAGCGGCCTCGGCCGAGCTCGGCTCGTGCCATTGCTGGTCCTGCCACGGCTCGCCCTCAGCTGGCGCGGCAACGGCCGGTTCTGGCGGCGGGGCGACCGGCTCGGCAACGGGCTCTGGCGCGGGCGCGGCGTCCGGCGGCGGGGTGCTGCCCGCCGAGGTGCTCCCCACATCTTGCGGCACGGGTGGCGGCCCCTCGAGCTTGCCGCTCTTGGCCCGCTCCAGCCCGGCCGTGGCCTCCGGATCGCCCGGCTGCATGCGCAAGACCCGCCGCCAGGCATCGGCCGCCTCGCGGGCATCGGTCAGCTCCTCCTCCCAGATTCGCGCCACCATGCGAGCCAGGTCGGCGCGCACCTGGGGATCGCGACCCCGCAGGATCTGGTCCTCGTAGAGCTCGATCATCCCGCGATGGTCTTCGAGCACCGTGAGGATCTCGGACAGCTCCTCGGTGAGATCCTGGTCGGACGGCGACAGATCGTGGAGCCGCTTGAGGTCGTCGGCAGCGCCCCGGCGGTCGCCCAACACGTCGCGACGCACGTCGGCTCGGCGGCGCAGCAGCTTGCGCACCAGCGGCCCGTCGAACACCTCTTCCAGCGCTCGGCTCAAGGCGCCCTCCACGCGCTTCATGTCGTTGACGTGGTGGCCCAGGTCCTCGAGCGCATCCAGCGCGTGGTCGTCGACGTGCGTGACGATGGAGTCGGCCAGCCAGTCGAACGCCCGATCCACATCGCCAAGGTCGCGGTGGGCCAGCACCGCCGCGCGTCGCAGTAGCGCGCCGCGGGTGCGCCCGCCGTCTCGCGATCCCTGACCACCCGTGGCCAGGGCCTCGGCCAGCGTGCGCAGCAGGGTCTTGTCACCCGAGCCTCCCTGGTCCGCATCCCGGGCTGCCGTCTCCAAGGCTGCGAGCGCCTCCTCGTGCACGCCTCCGCTGAGCGCCGTGTTGAAGAACTCCCGCGCCCGGTCCGAGGCCCCGTGCTCCGCCGCCACCTGTGCGGCTCGCGCCAGCGCTGCGATCCGCTCGGACGGCAGGCGACAGCGCGCCACCTGTCGCTGGTACAGCTCGATGACGGCCTCGGGGTCGCCCGCCAGAGCGGCCAGCCGCGGCGCCAGCACGTCAGCGTCGGCCGGCTCCACGCTGGCGAGCCCGCTCTCGCCGTGCTTGACCGCATCGGCGGGATCGGCGCCCGCCTGATGCAGCAGCTCGGCCTGGCGCACCAGCTCTTCGGCCCGTTCCAAGCCCGACCGATCGGCCACCAGGATGTCGTGCGCCACCGCCAGCGAATCGAGGTCCTGCAGGCGTACCGCGATCTCCTCCAGCTTCTCGGCGATCTCCTGGTCGGCGTCCCGGGTGCGCGCCAGCTCCACGCCCACGGTGCGGGCATCATCCTCGCGGCCCACCTCGATGAACAGATGAAAGGCCTTCTGCAGCGCCTCGGCGCGCGAGGTACCGGCCACCGACTCGTGCCACTGGACCAGCTTGGTCGCCACGATGCCATGCCAGCCGAGCTCCAACCCCAGCTCCTCGTAGGCTTGTTGGCAGGCCACGTCGCCCTGGTCTGACATCTGCTCCAGCGCGGCCAGCGCCTGGTCGCCTTGGCCCAGGCGCTCGAAGAAGATCGTCGCCAGCTGTCGCGACATCTCCGAGGCCTCCTCGGGATCTCCCTCGACCTCGATCAGCTTGGCCAGCATCTCGGTCACCCGAGGCCAGTCCTCCAGCATCTCGCTGAGCCGCTGCAGCCGCGCCACCGCGTCGAAGTCCTCGGGGTCGGCCTCGTGGACCACGTTCAACACCCGCACCGCCGCGCGGGGGTCATCCAGCGGACCGCTGTACAGCTCACCCAGTCGCCGCGCCAGCGGGATGCGTTCCTCGTCCTCGGCCAGCCCCAGGGCCCGCTCGAGCGCATCGGCGGCCTGCACCGAGTTGCCGCGCTGCAGCTCGAGCTCCGCGATGGCGTCCAAGGCCTCGCGGCATTGTGGATCGATGTTCTTGAGCACCGCCTCGTAGCGCTCGACCGCAAGGTCGATGTCGCCGATGCCGTGGGCGATCGTCTGCGCCTCGACCAGCGCGAAGCCCAGCTTCTCCTCGCCCTCGCCAACGGCGACCAAGCGCTGCAACAGCTCCACCGCCTCCTGGTGGTCCTCGCGCTGCTGCGCCGCCCCGAGCAGCGCCTCGAGCGCCGCGCGATCCTCGCCGTCCGCCAGGACCTGGCGCAGGCTCTCGCAGGCCCCCTCGTCGTCGCCCAAATCCCATTGCAGTGCCGCAGCCTTATGGCGCTGGGCCATCCGCACCGTGGGATCCTCGAGCTGCTCGGCCCGCCTGAGCACGAAGGCCACCTGGTCGGCCTGGCGTCCTGCCGCGGCGTAGGCCTGCTCGACGCGCTCGGCGTACTCCTCGTTGGGCGGGTCCTGCTCAGCCGCCTGCTCGAACTGCAACAGGGCGGCCGCGTGGTTGCCGCCTTGCTCCAACAGCTGACCGGCCTGGTGCATGAGCTCCGCTTTGCGAGTGCCCTCGTGCAACGCGGCTTGCTGCTCGGTGCAGTGAGCGGCGTCGCTCCACCGCTCGGCGTTCCGATAGGCTTCGATGGCCCGCTCCCAAAGTCGGTCCTGCTCGGTGAGCTCGGCGGCCTCGGTGTAGGCGTCGCCCGCGCCACCCACGTCTCCAAGTTTCTGGCGCAGGTCGCCCAGCCGCTCCAGCAGCTTGCCCTTCAGCTCTTGCTCGTTGATGTCGCCGAGGTTGTCGACGATCACCCCTGCTGCGGTATCGAGCTGGCCCACCCCTTCGTACAGGTCTACGGCGGTGTGGACCGCCACCTCGTTGCCCGGAACCACCTCGGCGATGCGCACCCAGGCCTCGGCTGCCGCCGCCGCATCGTTGCGCTTGTCGCGATGCAGCGCGGCCACCTTCTTCTCGAGGGAGATCTTGGCCTCGGCGTCCGTCTCGTTCATCGCCTCCTGCTCCATAAGCGGCGCCAGCTCATCCCAGCGGCCGTGCTTTTCGAGCAGCTTGATCAGCGTTTCGCGAGCCTTGGTGTCCTCGCGGTCGATCTGGCAGATCTGCTTCCAGGCGGCGATGGCCGTGTCGTGGTCGCGGAGCTTGGACCCGCACAGCCCGGCTACGTCGCGGAGCTGCGCCTTGCGGGTCTCGGCCGACACGCTGGCTACGCGCGAGGCCGCAAGCAGCACGTCCCGCAGGTCGCCAAACTTGCGCCGCTGGCGCAAGAACTCCTCGACCCAGGACAGCGCCTCGGTGTTGGCGGGCTCCGCGGCCAGCACCTGGCGATAGGTTTCGTAAGCCTGCGGTCGGCGACCGCGCTGAGCATCGGCGGCAGCTTCCTCCAGCAGCCGGGCCACGTCGACCGGGGCGGCGGCCGGCTCGGCCGGGGGGGGATCCGATGGGGCGGTGGCCACGGCAGCGCCTGGCGGGGCTCCCGCAATCGGAGCCCCCACCGGGGGGTAGCCAGAGGGACGCGCCGCTGGTGGGGGGTAGCCCGACGGGCGCGCCTCGGCGGCCGGCTCACCATGCTCGGCCAGCACCGCCTTGGCCTGCTCGGCCATGTAGCCGCTCGGCGTGGCCGCCAGGTACTGCCGATACGGCTCCAGCAGCTCGGCCGTCCTTCCCAGCGCCGAGGCGTAGTGGTCGGCCAGCTGCATGGCGCGGTCGTCGCCTGGAGCCAGCTTGAGCGCTGCGGCCGCGTACATCATGCCGTGCTCGCCGTCGTACTGCTCGGCCAAGCCGAGCAAGGCTTGGGCGGCTTCGTTGCACTCGGCGGGTGGCACCTGTTCGCCGACATCGACGCGGGCGACCACCGACACGCCGAACTGGTAGGTGACGGCTGGGTCGTCGGACGCGAAGGCGCGAGCCTGCCGCAAGGCATCGGTCACCCCCGAGAGATCGCCGACGAGCCGCCGCACGTCGGCTTCGTCTTGCAGCAGCGCCAGTCGGCGCTCGGCGTCGCTGACCAAGGCGTGCTCCTTGCCGTAGAAGGGCAAAGCCTCGGCGTATCGCTCCAGCGACTTGAGCAGCTCGCGCAGCGAGTAGATGGCCATGACGTTGCGGGTGTCCAGCTCGCACACCCGCCGCCAGTGCTCCACCGCCCGCTCCGGATGGGCCATCGGCTCATCGCCGTAGAGCTGAGCGAGCTGCTCGTGCGTCGCGATCAGGTGGGGCTTGAGCTCGGGCTGCTCGCGCAGCACCTGCGCCATGCCGTCGCCGAGGCGTTCGAGCACCTGCGCCAGCTCGGCCACGTTGCCCTCGTCGCGCAGCAGCTGGGTCAACCGGTCCCCCAGGTCGTAGTTGGACGGATCGCAATCCAGGGCCGAACGCAGCACCCGCTTGGCCTGCGCCCCGTCCTCGAGGGTCTCCCAAACGTCCGCCGCCTGCCCAAACCAGTGGGCTGCATGGGCGGGGTCCGGCGTGCCTTGCCCCACCTGCTCCAGCAGGGCCGCGTAGGATTGAGGGTCCTCGGTTCCGGCCTCGTGGGCTCGGTTCAGAGCAGCCTCGTCATGCGGGTTGGCGATGAGGCGAGATACAAGCGTTTCTCTGTCGCGAGGGTCCATAGGTCGGCACGGACGTTACACGCTCACCTGGGCGTCGTACAGTGTGGATCGGGCCCCGTCGCGGATCCGCTTGGCGGCGCTGTTGACGGCTCGCTCGTAGGCCCACGAGACGCGCGCGGCGTCGGCCGCGCTGCCCGCCGCAAACGCGCTGCGCCACCGCTGGGCACCGCGAGCGGCAGGGCGCTCAGCGGCGGTCGAAGCGTTCGTAGCCGCGCCGCCAAGACGGCATGTCGCTCGGCGGCTTCGCGCCTGCGGCGGAGGCGCTCGCAGCCGCGGCCGA
>CAYTYV010000204.1:0-10957 GCA_964441055.1 uncultured Polyangiaceae bacterium
GAAAAGCGAAGCGAAGGCCCTGAGGCCCCGGGGCTTGCCCCGGGGAGACTCACCTCGTTTATCTAATAGCGCCTTGAGCGCGGGCACCTGTTCGAGCTTGAGGGCAATTTGGGGTATCAAGCGCACGGCGAGTTGTTCACAAGCTTGTTGCAATGCTTCGGACTCGGTGTGAGCGGTCCGATGGATGCGAAAAACTGGCTCGGTCAATGCCACTGTCTTGTCGTGAGCCGAATCCTCGAGTTTGAGGTTCACTTCGATGGCGAAATCATGTTCGTTACTACTACCGGTCAGCGCGGTAGATCCCGTAACTTTGAGGGAGCCGGCTAAGGCGAGCCCTGCCTCTAGCTCGAGAGCCGCTTCCCTTAGCTGGGCTGCCGTGGTCCGGTCCGTGAATTCGTCCAAGGTTCTCTTAGCCGTTGGATCGACGAAGTCCATGCCCAAGTCGGTGAGCTGCTTTTGGAACTGTTTGGCGCAACTCAGAGATGCTTCGCCATTTTGTCCCCACCAACGCCCCTGTTCGCCTTTGCTGGTCTCGGTTTGCACCAACACCACCATGAGGTTGCCTTTGGGGTGGGGTACCAAAGCTACGCGCCAAACTACTACGGCGCCGGCGGCAAGGAGCAGGAGCAGCACGAGCAAAACCCAGCGTTTTCGACGAGGTTTCCACTCGTTGACATCGAACGAATCGGGCGGGTCACCAAAAAAGTTGACGTCGCTCATGACGCCGACCTTTATCGCACCAACCCGACCTGGGCGCTAACCTTTGTTTGCCTCCAGATCCCGGCCTAGTGGTGTGAGGGGGGCGCTTACAGAATGCCTGCGTCCTGCTTGATGAGCTTCCGGATGTTATACCAAGCGGCGCCGAGGCCTGAGCCGAGGATCTTTCCATTGGGATTGATAAGTACCCAACTCGGGTACGACGTGTGGTTGTAGTCTTCCGGATCCGTACCTTTGGCTTGCTGCTGTACATAGGGGCCGATCACGTTATGGCCATAGCCGCGATCCGCCACGATGGGACCGTGTAGTTGGTATTGATAATCCCAGGCCTCGAGCTCCGTAACCGGTGGAGTGTCGAAAAAGCCAGCTATCGTGGATATTAGGAAAGTAACCGAGGTGAATGACAGCCCGAGATTTTTCATCTCGAGCTCGAAGGCTGGTTCTTCCTCGGCCATCTTGTTACAGGGGCCGCAGAGTACGGCTGAGGCTTCCAATAAAACGTACTGTCCAAGCAGATCGTGTAGTCGTACGGCTTCGCCACAAGAGTCGATGAAGACGCCATCTGGTATGTCGTTATCGCTCAATACCCAGCTGCCGTCATAGGCTGGCAGACCGCTCTTGTCGTAGCCGCAAAGGTAGTCGGTATCCGGCGGTACCAATCCGAAGTTTGGATCGTGTGACGATACCGATAGCGCGAGTTGACCCGTTACGGTGCTGGTGAAACGCCGTAGATCTTCCGGTTTGAGTCCGAATTTATACGTTTCGCCGGTACCGCTGACACTGAGCTGTTGTTGGCTGAGCTGGACGGTAGCATCGGCCACGGAGTGTAAACGGTACAGCCGCGTACTATGAGCGTATAATTTGCCATTACCGTGACCGATATAACCAGTGTCATCCAGGCCGATCGCCGTAGCGCATTGTTGGCTGGTCGCGGGCACGTCGTAATTGACTTGGTACATCCGTTCACACAGGGGGCACAAGTAGTGCACCGTGCGGTCTTCTTGGCCATCATAATTGACTACGAGGGTGCAATCGCTGCTGCCATTGGCTTCTGCGGCGGCGTCGAAGTCCACCTCCCAAATCAGCTGTCCAGCGATGGTCAGCGGCTCGCCCGAGTCATACCAATCGGGGTCGGGCTCCTGTCCTCCCGTGCCGCCGGTGCCGCCAGCCGGCAGGATTCCACCACTGCCGCCAACGTTGCTGGTTCCACCCGTCGGCTGACTGCCTCCCTGGTTAGCGGTGGTCGTGGATGAAGGTGTCGGCGTTCCAGCGGCACCGTTTTCCTCGTTCCCACACCCAAACACCAAACAAGCCGTAGCCAATACCACGCTAACCCTCATGAAATCGCCCTTTCTCGCGTTTGCTGGAGCTCGCTTCTAGCGCCGCGGTTGAGCCCCGGCGCCGCAGCTCCCCGCTATTAGAGACGAGGGCCTGCCGACTTGTCGCATCGCATTTATGGTGGGTGCGGTGGTCGCGGAACGACGAGTTCCTCAACCGTCCAGTGGGAAATCGCGGGGGTTTGGGGGCGGAGGAAGGAGCCGAGCGACGCCCGGAGCCCCCAAGGTCAAATCCATCCAAACGGCAAGCAGAGCTCGCCCCTTGGGGACCATCGGCTGGCCCTCACCTGTCTTGGGGCCAGTCGATGGTCCCCAAGGGGCTGGCGAACGCCGCTAGTGCATCCCCTGATTCGAGCGGCGGCCGTGGTGGCGACCATGGCCGCCACGAGCGGGCTGTCCACTCCTGTGCGGCTCGCCCCCGCACCCGCCGAACCGGCTGCGGCTGAGCCTCGATCGACCAGCGCACCTGGCTACGGACTCGAGCGGACGGGCTGTCCCGCCCACTCGATCCCGGACCGGGGCGGCTGCCTCCGCCTCCCCGACCGACCCGGGCTCGCCTCGGCCCGCGGGCGGCCGCCCGCGCTGGCGCTGACCTCGGCCAGGCGACTGCGGCTAGCGACGGGCGCGCAGGCCATCGCGCGCCTGCCGGGTCGGCCCGAGCGCTACGCCGACTACCGGCTGCCGGTCGAGCCGGTCTGGTCGGTGCTCTCGGCGGACCTCGATGCCCAAGGCGGCGACGTCGGGCTCGCGCCGGGCTGGGCCGGCCGTCCATCGGCGGCTGCCGTCCGCGTTGAAACGGAGGGCGGGGCGGCGGTGCGGGCCATCGAGCTCGAGGGCCAACAGGGCGCCACGGTGGCGGTTGCGGTGGGCGAGCTCTACGGCGTGACGGTGGTCACGCGCCACCGCGTCGCCTCTGCTGCCGGCTTGCGCAGCTACCTGCTCATCCACGGTGGGCTCGACCGGCCAGGACCCGGCATCGTGAGCGGCGCAACGCTGGCGGCTGGGGCTACCCTGGGCTTCTGCAACCCCGCCGACGAAGCGACCGACGGCGACGGCCTAGCCTCGCTGGACCTGGAGCTGCGCCAGCTCCGCCCAGACGCACCCAAGTCCTTCGCGCACCTTAGCGAGATGCTGAGCCCGGCCGTGAGCGTTCCCTGCGACCTGAGGAACGCGCTGCCTAGCCTGGATGTTCCGCCATAGCTGGCGGCGGCTAGCCGCCGCGGCGGCGACCGGGTGCGGCTACGGTGCGAGCTTGTAGCCGTAGCCGTAGACCGTGAGGATGTGCTCCGGTTTGTCGGGCTTGCGCTCTAGCTTGCGCCGGAGCTTGACGATGAAGTTGTCCACGGTGCGGTTCGAGGGGCCGACCTCCAGCCCCCAGACCTTCTCCAGGATCTCGTCGCGCGAGACGGGCTGACCCGCGCGCTCGTACAGCAGCCTGAGCAGCCCCACCTCGTAGAAGGACAGCTGCTGGACGTTCTTGCCGCGGCTGACCGACTGCGCCGCCAGGTTGACCACCGCTCGTCCCACCTTGAAGGTCTCGGACGCCTGTTCCACGGGCCGCTCGGCTCGCCGAAAGATGGCCCGCATGCGGGCGATGAGCTCGCCCACGCTGAAGGGCTTGGTCACGTAGTCGTCGGCGCCAGCGTCCAGACCGCGGATCTTGTCGGCCTCCTCGCTGCGGGCCGTCAGCATGATGATGGGCACGAAGCGATCGAGGCGGCGCAGCTCCTCGCAAACCACGAAACCGTTGGTGTCGGGCAGCATCAGGTCGAGGATGATGGCGTTGGGCTTGTGCTGCTTGGCCAGGGCCACCCCTTCCTTGCCAGTGCCCGCCGACAGCACCCCGAAGCCCTCGAACTCGAGCGCGTCGGTCAGACCGAGCACGATCGGCGGCTCGTCCTCGATGATGAGAATCCTCTTCTTGGATGCCACGACCCACGCCCCGATAGCAGCGGCTCAGGCCGACTCCGCAGCCCGTCCGCCATCGGTATTCCGGAGCCGCCCCAATGCGTCAACCCCGCCGACCGAGGGCCGCGGACAAAGTCCTCGGCCGCCGTCAGCCGATCAACTTTGTCCAGGGCAGAGCCTCGCGGGGGTTTGGGGGCAGAGGGAGGAGCGCAGCGACGACCGGAGCCCCCATCGTCAAATCAATCACCAAGGCTACGCACAGCTCGCCCTTTGGGGGTCATCGGCTGGCCCTCACCTGTCTTGGGGGCCAGCCGCTGGCCCCCAAAGGGCTGGCGAACGCCGCTGGCCCCCTAAGGGCTGGCGAACGCCGCTGGCCCCCAAGGGGCTGGCGCGAACGCCGCTAGCCGGTCTCGCCCGAGCAGGTGATGAACAGCGTGCCCTTGGTCTGGTAGGGGTCGCCTACGAAGCGAATGAGCCGCTGCTCGGTGGACGGACAATCGGACACGATCGCCGGGTTGCCCACGGGCGGAGCCGTGGTGGCATCGACGTAGCACCAGCCGTTGACGTTGTCGCCGTGCGCATCCTGCACGCTGCCCGGGTTCTGGACGTTCCAGTGGGTTGCGTCGCACGGCAGGCAGCCGTTGGCCACGTACTGCTGCTCGGTGCACACGTTGCCCCCAGCGCACATGCCCTGGCAGGCCCTGAGCTGGTCGCCAACCGCCTGGGTGATCTGACAGAAGCAGGTCCAGTTCTGGTTGGTCGGATCGTTCCGGATGGCGTCGATGGCCGCGTCGTAGCGCGCGTCTACCGGCTGCCGCCCGGCCGCGTCGCAGCTGCACTGCTCGGCGGGCGTGAAAGTGGCCTCGATGATGAGACAGGAGACCTGCCCCGAGACGTCCGGCACCAGCGTTCGCGGCAGGCACTGGCCGCCCAGGGCCAGCTTGAGCCGGTCAACGATGGCGTTGACGGCCGGACGGTAGCCGTAGATCGGGCTGTTCTCGTCGGCCTGCTCGGCGGGCGCGATGGAGGCCACGATGCCCTGCGTGCCGATGGCCTGCAGCACCTGCAAGTGGCGAATGCCCGGATAGGCCTTGGCCCGGTACTGGTTCTGCCCAAAGGCGCCCGAGCAGGGCGTCTGCTCGCACAGCGGGTTGTCGTTTCCAGCATCCAAGCAGTCACAGGCCGTCGGCGGGTTGGCACCGCTGCACACGCGCTCCTCGTCTAGCGGGAAGGTGCACGCGTACTGCAGGTCGTCGTTCGCGTTGTCGACCACGTGGTAGGCGTACTCGTGACCGTTGATGGAGTTGCAGGCGTTGACGCCGATATCCTCCTCCGTGATGGGGTGCGGCATCATACCGTCACCCGGCGGGTCCCAGTACACCAGCGGCGCGGGCGGGCTGGGGGTGACCTCGGTGTTGTCGCGCGGTCCCACCGATTCCCACATCAGCGGGTCGTCGGGCAGGGCGTTCGAGTTGGAGTGATAGTTGGACGGGTCGCCCAGAATCAGGTTCCAGGTGTCGTTGAGCGCCAGCTCGTCGCCGCTCTGGTAGCCACCGACGACCTGCCCCTCGGCGTTCAGCCCGTTGATGAGGTCGGGCTCGCCATCCTCGTTCTTGCGGGCGATGTCGTGCCAGGGCACGCCCACGATGCCAGCCAGGAACACCAGGCCCGTGTCGCGAATGTTGGTGTTGTCGTCGTCGGGGTTCAGATCCTGGTAGAGCGGGTTGGGCATGTACGCCTCCGACTTGCCCGTGCGGTCGGGCACCATCGGGGCGGTCAGCCCATCGACGTAGCGGCTGATGGGATAGAGGAAGTCGATCCCGAAGCGACGCTTCTGGTCGTAGCAGCGTAGGTTGTTGTGGTCCTCGGACGGGCTGAGCGGGCTCGAGCAGTCGTCGTCGTCGGTGTTGCAGCCCGACGGCGGATTGACCTGGCCGCAGGAGTAGCAGCAGGGGTCGCTGGGGTCGCTCTCGCACTCGGCAGTGGCGCGCGGCATGTGGAAGTAGCCGCCGCCCATCTGCTGCTGCGCCACGATCCAGTTGATGCCGCCATCGCGGATGGAGCAGTCGTTCTCATCGCTCAGCACGATGACCGCCAGCAGCGAGTCCGGTCGCAGGAAGTCCGCCCGCTGCTCGAGCAGCGCCTCGTCGTCGCCGATCATCGTGGCCTTGTCGCCTTGCAGCTCGACCGTCTGCCAGGGATCGGGCTGGACCAGGAAGCGATACCAGGCCTCCATCGATGCCTCGTAGCCGCAGCCCGTCTCGCCCACGCCGATGACGATCTTCCGGAGGTTCTCGATGATGGAGTCCATCTGCGCCTCCACCTCGTCCTCGGAGTCGCTCGGACCGGGATGCCACCAGAGAAAGCCCTTGTTCTCGTAGGTCACCACCCCGTCGCCGCGGGTGATAAGATGGGCGTGGTCGTCGTTGGTGGGCTCGTTGCCCGGGTCGCAGGCGTCCGAGCCATGCCCCCCGAGGCTGGAGCTGATGACGCCGACGTGGATGTCATCCAGGGGCGAGAACTCGCGCTCGGTGCCATCCGGGCATTGCTGCACCGGGTTGGACGGTTGCGTGACGCCCGGATCGTACAGGCCCGTGTTGGCGTCCACGCACCAGGGGTTGACCAGTCGGCCGACCAAGTCGTGCACAGCCTTGTGGAGGATCTCCTGCTTGTCGGCCATCGACCGCGAGTTGTCGATGACCAGCAGCAGGTCGATCTTGTCGACCGCGTGCTGCGTCAGCCGCTCCACGATGGTGGAGGTAGTGCGCGGCTCAACGCGCTCGATGGGCCGATCCAAGCACCCCGGCCCGGAAATGGCTCCACTAGCCACCACCACGGCGCCCAGCGCCGCGATGCGGGCCAGCGGGACCCACCCCTTGCGACTCCCCACGTTGCCTTCGCGCATCTGTAGTCTCCCTTCGTCCGCTTGCCGGCTTCGTCCTGGCACCGGCCTGTGCGGTCGCCCGTAGAAGCAGATGGTCACCTGCTCGCACAAGCGCCGACCCACTATGGTCCGATATCACGGCTCGCAAGCCCGATGCCATAGTGGGATGCCTATTATGCCACGTCAGATTGCACAGTTGGAGGATGATCGACACCACGAGCAGTCAACTTGGTTGACACTGCGGACCTGGAGAAGTCAACTGCCGTACACCCCCCAGGCCGAGATCAGCTGGATCGCCGCTCGACGAGCTCGACAGCGATCATCGCGGTGTTCGCTCGAAGCCGCCCCGACGGCTTGACGCGCCCTGGGCGGACGCGTACCCGGATCTCGAACGCTCGAAAGAAGGGACGCCATGGCGGAAGGACTCAATCGCGTGATGCTCCTCGGCAACCTCGGTGCCGATCCGGAGCTGCGCTACACCCAAAGCGGCCAGGCGGTGCTGAACCTCCGCTTGGCCACCTCGGAGAGCTTCGTCGACCGCGACGGAAACCGGCGGGAGCGAACCGACTGGCACAACGTGGTGATCTGGGGCAAGCGGGGCGAGGCGCTGGCCAAGATTCTGGGCAAGGGCTCGAGCATCTTCGTCGAGGGCTCGATCAGAACCTCCAGCTTCGAGGGGCGCGACGGGACCAAGCGCTATCGAACCGAGGTCAACGCCCGCAACGTTCTGCTCACGGGCGGGGGCCGAGCCCGGGGCGGCGGCGACCCGGGCTACGCAGGCGGCGAGCCGACCTACGCGGCTGGCCCGCCCGACGAGCGGCCCGCGGCAGGACCGCAGCACAGCGCGGCGCAAGGCGACGGCCCGTCCCAGAACGACCCGCCAGACGACGGCTTCGGCGACGACGACATTCCGTTCTAGGCGTTCGCCACTCGCCCCTTGCGCCCACCGCCTTGCCCTAGGCAATGGTGAGGGCAAGGCGATGGGCGCAAGGTTGGCTCTCTCCGGGCAAGACTTGATCGATTCGCACCAACTTCTCGACCGCTACGTCACTAGTGCAGCGGATCGAGGGCGTCGGCGTCCGCGTAAAGGTCGCCCTCGGGCGGCTCCAGCAGGGGGGTCGGCGAGCCGTAGACCACGGTCTCCCGCAGGCCGATCTCCAGCTCCTCGTCGGTGAGGCGGTGGATCCGGTGGCCGACGCGCATGTAGGCCCGCAGCAAGCTCGCCCACCGCGGAGAGACGGCGCCGCCCGCGCCGAAGTGCTGCGTCTGGGGTTTGGGGAGGATGGAGGCCAGGTAGAAGCTCTGGCCCACGGACAGGCCTGCGGGCGAGCGACGGAAGTAGTGCTGGGCAGCCGGACCGATGCCGTAGACCATCGGTCCGAACTCGATGACGTTGAGGTAGAGCTCCATCAGCTCCTGCTTGCTGAACTCCTGCTCGAGATAGAGGGTGAGGATCGCCTCCTGCAGCTTGCGCGATACGGTCTTGTCACGGCGGAGGAACAGGTTGCGCGCGAGCTGCATGCTGATGGTGCTCGCCCCCCGCACGAAGCGGCCGGCCTGTAGGTTCTCCCGCATGGAGTTGACGATGGCCTCTTGATCGAAGCCGCGATGGCGGTAGAAGCGGCCGTCCTCGGTGACGATCACCGCGGCGTCAAGGTGGCGCGAAATCGCTCCGTACGGCGTCCAGCCGTCGGTACCCGGGCCGAGCTCCAGCTCCGTTTCTCGGCCATCGGGGGTGTAGGCGATCTTGCGGAAGGGGCCGCGAAGCCGATCGCTGTCGAGCGCGGGCGGCACCTCGATGACGCGGCATTCGAGCGTGCCGTCCCAGTCGACGTGGTAGCGCTCACCGAGCCGGGCGGTATCCAGCCGGACCTGCCCCTTGGCGGCGAGCGTGCCGTCGAAGCGCATGCCGACAAGGCGGGGCACCAGGGCCTTCGGCAGCGCGGCAAAGGCTTGCTGACAGCCGACCGGCTTGAGCTCGAGCTCGGCATCGAGCTGGTGACCGTCGTCCCCGCGCTGGTAGCCCCCGCGCAGGCCGAGACGAAGCTCGCCGAGGCGCACCTCAGCGTGGTCCACGTCGATCCGCTTGCCGTCGAGGCCGAGCCCGAGCTCAGCCGTCCAGCCGAGCTCGACGTGCTCGAGCGGCTGGTCGGCCAGCTTGGGGTGATGGATGCCGAGATCGCGTAGCGTGCCGCGGCCGTCGAGCCGGAGTGAGCCACCGTCGGCGGCCAGCACCAGGCGGGCCTTGGCCTCGAGCGAGGTGCCCGCCACGCCCCGCAGCCCGAGATCGCCTTCCCGCAGCCCCAAGGTGGAAAGCCACACGGGACCGCCGTCCAGCTCCGCCACCAGGGCATCGCCGTTCGGCTCGGCTGCCGGACCGAGCGGGATCCGCAGCGCAAAGCCGAGCGACGGCTCGGACCGCCGCGACGCCAAGCGCGGCTCGGGCTCGGGCGGCGATGATGCAGACGGCGAGAGCGCGATCGTCATGGCCTCGCCGCCGCGCTCGACGCGCAGCGTGCCAGGGCCGAGGTTGAGCCTCTCGTCCCCCACCTCGACCGCCGCGTGGGCGCGATCGACGGCCACCCGCGCCTCGGATCCGAGCACCCGGTCGAGCTCGGCCGCCGCGGCGACGAGCCTCTGGCGTACCTTTCGAGCAGCGCGCACGCGGCGGTGCGGCCGCGCCGACGTCTCCGCCCTGGCTCGCGGCGGCCCGTCCTCTTGGTCGCCGCCTCCGTCGGCCGACAGAGGCTGCTCGAGCTCGATCCGGTAGCGCAGCTCCAAGGTCTGCGAGAATAGCTCTCGGGCTCGGTAGGTGCCGTCCTCAGAAGCCAGCACCAGCCGCCCGCGGCGCGCCGCGAGCTCGGCGCCCGCGAGCTTGGCCGTGAGAGCGTCGGCATCGAAGCGCAGCTTTCCGTCCTCGCGCGCCACGCGCAGCCCGCGCACGAAAAACCGGCTCTGTGGATCGCGCTCGCGCTCCCGCCACTCGAGCTCCAGCCCCTCGACGCGCAGATCGCCCGCCGACGAGCCCCCGCTCGGCCCGGCGCGCACATGACGGCGCCGCCACTTTTCCGCGCGCTGCCAGAGCCGGTCGAGCGGCCCCACGGCCACGACGCGGCCGCCTGCCAGGCGCACCTGGCGCGGCGAGCTCCAGCTCACCCGCACATCGTCCAGCCGGATCTGCACCTCGGGCAGGTCGGCCAGCGTCACGTCCACCCCGCGCAAGCGCAGCCCATCCCAGCTCGGCCAGATCCGCTGGACCTCCAGTCGTGCCCCGTAGGCCTCGGCGCGCTTTTCCAGCTCCCGCTCGACGCAGGGCCCAAAGCCCGCCGCGGCCGCGCCAACGGTCAGGCCGCCAGCGAGCACCGCTATCCAGAATCGCCTGCGCATGGCATCACCAGCGTAGCAACGCTTCCGCCAGTCTCACCACATCCCGGGAAATGCTGGGCCTCGCCCCCCCCCCCCCCGCCGCCGCTCCATCCGCCACGGCGCTGCACCGCGCCCCACCGCGGGCTCCGCAGCAGCTACGTGCGCGGCTTCACCGCTGCTGGTCCCCTCGCCGCCCATCCGGCCCACTCCCCACCGCCGCGCCTCGAGGCGCAAAAAAAAAGCCCGCGCGACCTACGTCCCGCGGGCTTGAAAAAAAATCCCGGCAGCGTCCTACTCTCCCACCAAGTCACCCTGGCAGTACCATCGGCTCTGAGAAGCTTAACTTCCGAGTTCGGAATGGGATCGGGTGGAACCTTCTCGATATCGCCACCGGAAACCTTCAGAGGTGGCTTTGTACACCTCAAAAACTTTTGCGTCCTACGTCGCCGCGCCTTGCGCTGACGTCGCCACGCGTTTCCTCCACGTGTTTCACGTGTTCACGCGTGGTGAGACGACGAGCTCCGCGCACGAGCATCGACGTGTGCCCTAGAAAAACGGCCAAGCCGCACGGCCTATTAGTACCGGTTAGCTCCGCCCATTGCTGGACTTCCACACCCGGCCTATCAACCTTGTAGTCTACAAGGGGCCTTTAGGGGCCAAATGGCCCGGGATACCTTATCTCGGGGCCGGCTTCCCGCTTAGATGCTTTCAGCGGTTATCCGTTCCGAACGTGGCTACCCGGCTA
>CAYTYV010000205.1:0-10924 GCA_964441055.1 uncultured Polyangiaceae bacterium
AGCGTCCGCGTTTGGGACCTCGGAAAGCGGCAATGCGTCGCCTCGCTGTGGCACGGCCAGGGCGGGGCCGCTTCCGGGGTGGCGCTCGCCGCCGCGGCCCGCCGCGCGCTCACCACGGGCGAGCACGGTGCGCTCAAGCTCTGGTGCCTCGAGTGGCAGCCCGTCGTCAGGCGCGCTGCGGACTGGGACGAGAGCGCCCGCCCCCTGTTGGACGACTTCCTCGCCCGACAGCGCAGGCTCGACGCCGATGGCATCGGCCGCAGCGGCCCGCCCACCTGGGATGACGACGGCTTCGAGGCGCTGCTTGCTCGCCTGCGCTGGGCTGGCTACGGCTGGCTCCGCGAGACAGGCGTCCGACGCGAGCTCGAGCGCGCCGCCAACCGCTTCCGCGACTGAGCGGACGTGGAACGCAGCCGCTAGGCGGACGCAGCCCAACGTCGGTGGACAGCGATCCAGTGCCCGGCTACAGCTTGCTCAAGGTGCTCCTGAAGATGGTCCCCGGGGACCTCGCAAACACGGTCCGGGTCTTTTCCACGGCGCTCTGCCTGGTGCTCGTCGCTGCTTGCGGTGACGCTGGGAGCGGTTCTCTGGACGCTGGAGCTAGCGACGCTGGCGGCCAGGACGCGCTCCCGGATGTCGGGCCCGCACCTCCCACCTGGTGCAGCACCCAATGGCCCCTGGCCACCGCCACCACAGCTGGGGTGGCCACCGAGAGCCTCTACGTGCGGACGCGGGTCCAGGGCGTCACGCCCTCGGGGGGCGCAGATCCGAGCCTGCGGGTGGATGTTGGGTTCGGACCGAGCACGGCCACGCCCTCCGAGAGCAGCTGGGCCTGGCAGCCAGCGAGCCACAATCCGCTCTGCGCCACGTGCACCAATGAGGACGAGCTCGTGGGCACGGTGACGCCAGAGCAGGCTGGTGACCTACTTTGGGGGGCCCGGGTTCGCTATGAAGACGGCCCCTGGGTCTACTGTGACCGCTCGGACGGCGGCCGTCTGGGAAGTGACGATGGCTGGTCTGCGGACGACGCCCCGCTGCTCACGGTCAGCGCGGCTAGCTCGGTGACGATCGTCACCCTGAACCTCAGATGCCTGATCGATGACTGGGACGCCAGGCTGCCGCTAATCGCCGACGCCATCGCCGACGCCGATCCCGATGTCGTCGGCTTGCAGGAAGTGTGTGCCGAGCCCGGTGGTCGGGACAACCTCGAGGAGCTCCTCAGCGCCCTCGGGGCGCGCACTGGCCTGAGCTACGACTCTGCCCGTACGGTTACCCATTGGTCGTGGGACACCTATGATGAGGGCATAGCCCTGGTCAGCCCCCACAGCATTACCGACGAAGAGGCCATCTCCCTTCCCCCTGGAGCGTTCCAGCGGAAAGCGCTAATGGCGCGTTTGGTCACTGCCCAGGATCCAGTGGTCGTGGCCACGACCCATCTCGACCACCTGAACAGCGACATCCGCGAGCAGCAGATCGCGGCGGCCGTCGAGGGAATCGCCGAGTTTGCCAGTGCCGCGGAAGGACGCATACTCGTGGGAGACCTCAACGAAGGCCCCTCCGGGAACGTCCACAGCACGCTCGAGGCCTCGGGCTATGCCGACCTCTGGGATGCGCTCCACCCGGGCGAGGACGGGTACACGTTTCCCGCCTCGGGTCCCAACGTGCGGATCGACTATGTGTGGCTCTACGCCGGGCAATCGGGGCTCGGGCCCGAGTCCATCACCCGTATTCTGGACACCGCTGTGGGAGGTGTCACCGGATCGGACCACCTTGGATTGGCGGCCACCGTCTCGCGCTAGCGGTAGCTCGTTCGGGCTACGGGCGGACGATGCGCACACCGCTGTGGCCGCCGCCGTGCTTTTCGACGCGGATCTGCGTGCCGATGCGCTCGCCTAGCCCGGCGACGTGGGAGATGATGCCGATCTGTCGGCCGCCTGCCTGCAGGCTGTCCAGGCTACAGAGCGCCACGTCCAGGGTGTCGGGATCGAGACTGCCAAAGCCCTCGTCGATGAACATCGACTCCACGCGCACGCGTCGGGCCGACAGCGAGGCCAGCCCCAGCGCGAGCGCCAGCGACACCAGAAAGCTCTCCCCACCCGAGAGGCTGGCGATGCTGCGCACCTCGTTGCCCATGTCGCAATCGACGACCTGGAGCTGCAGGTTCTCCTGGGGCACGGGTTGCAGCCGATAACGTGGCGCCAGCTCCCGCAGCCGCTCGTTGGCCTGGACAAGCATCTGCTCCAGGGTGAGGTTTTGCGCAAAGGTGCGGAGCTTGTTGCCGTCCCGCGAGCCGACGAGCGCGCTGAGCTTCTGCCAGATCTCGCTCTTTTGCCGAAGCGACTCGAGTGCAGCGGCCTGCTGGCGGCCATAGGCGATCTTGTCGTCGTCGGACTGCAGCGCCACACAGCTTTGTTGGTGGGCGCTCTTGGCCTTGGCGTGCTGCTCGGCCGAGCGCTCCGCGGCCTGGCGCAGGGCGGGCTCGTCGGTTGCGCCGACGGCCTCGAGGAGCGCGGTCCTTTTTGCGGTGGCCTCGGCCAGGTCCTGCTCGCGCAGCGTTCGGGCACTGCCGCGAGCGGCGATCTCCTTTTCGGCCTGCCGCACGCGATCGGCGGCCTGCGCCTCGGCGGCCTCGTTCTGGTCATGGGCCTCGGCCAGGCGCCTCGCGCGCGACTCGGCGGTGGCAGCATCGAGCTCCCCAGCAAGCCTCGTTTGGGCCTGGGCCGCAAGCTCGGGCGGAATGGCGTCGCGTTGGATCGAGCCACAGCACGCCTCCTGGATCTCGCGGGCGCGTCGTGCCAGCGCCTCCTGTTCGGCGCGCTTCTTTTCGAGCTCCGCGGACACGAGCTCGAGCTCGCCTTTCCGCTCCTGCCATTGCTTCACGTCCTCCGCTCGCTGCGCGAAAAAGGCCTCCTCGTCCTGCTCGAGCAGCGCCCACCAGTCGCCCAGGTGGGAAAGCGGTTCCCTGAGCGTGCCGCGAAGCTCGCTAGTGACCGTGGCAAGGCTCGATTGCTCGTTCTGGTTGGCTTTGAGCGCGTCCAATGGCTGCTGGTGGCGTTTGTCGGCCTCGGAGACGGCCTCCCTGGCGGCGTCGCTTGCCGCGCGAGCCTTCTTTGCCGCGCTACGGGCGCGGTCTAGCTCTCTTTGGCGTTCGACGACCAGGCCCTTCTGCTCCTCGACCTGCTGCTTGGCCGAGCTCGCCTGCTGGACGCAGGCCTCGAGCTCAGCGTCTACGCCCTCGGTCGCAGGATCCGCGGCAAGCTCGAGGCCAGGGGCCGATCGCTTCCACGCCTCGAGCGCCTGCTCGCCGTCGGCCTGCTCGATAGCGATTTTCTTTTGATGATCCGAAATTCGAGCCTCGCGCGTGGCGATGTCGCTCTTGAGCGAGGCGAGCTCGGCCTGCACGGAGTCGCGCTCCTGCCTCAACGCGGCGAGATCGGCGGCCTCGCCCTGGGCCCGCTGCTCAAAGGACTGCTGAAAAAAGGGGTGCTCGGTCGAGCCACAAAGCGGACAGGGCTCGCCAGGTGCGAGCTCGCCGCGGCGCTCGTCCAGGCTCATGGCGGCACGGGTGCGCTGGAGCGCCCTATCGGCCTGCTCGATCTGCCCTTGGCAGCGGGCGAGCTTTGCGCTCTGAGCCTGCTGGTCGGCTCGTAGCCTCTGGAGCTCGGCCCGGAGGTCTTCGATGGCCTGCTTTGCCTCGTTCATGCGCTTGCGGCATTGCCCAAGGCGCGTGAGCTGACTCGAGAGATCCTTCAAGCCCGCGAGCCGTTCGTTTTGCTGGGCGAGCTCCTCGTCGAGCGCGCGCAGCCGGTCGGCATCAAAGACGCGTGCCGCCCGCTCCTCGATCTCTTCTGCCTGGGCCAGCGCTCGGGCGGCCTCGTGACCCGTAGTCATGGCGCGGCCCAGCTCGGTCCTGGCGTCCTCCCGCTTCGCGGAAAAGGCGGTCGCCTGTTCGCGTAGCTCCGCCCCTTGGCGGCGACGGGTGGCGAGCATCGCGAGCGCGTCCTTCCAGCGCGGCCATTGGTCGGCCAACGTTGCGAGCTCGGCGTGCTGCCTCTGCCAGACGAGAGCGTCCTTACGCTGCTTGAAAAGAGCCTCCACGGCCCGCTTGCACTCGGCGAGCTCCCGCTCGGCCAGGAGCGCCTTTGCCACAGATAGCACCCCGCGGTCGGTCTCGGCCTGCCTGCCCCGCTCCCGAGCGTCGGCAAGCTCGCTCTTCCACTGCGCCAGCTCGCGGTCCAGCTCCTCGAGCTCCGAGCGAAGTCGTTTCTGCCTGGCCGCCAGCTCGTCGATCTTCTCGAAGCGCTTTTGCTGCTCGTCCAGACGGCCGAGGGCCTGGCGCTGCTCCTTCTCCGCAGCCTCGAGGGCCCGGCGATCCTCTGCCGATAGCGGCGCCATCTGCTCAAGCTCGCTCTCTGCACCCGCGAGCTCCTCTCGCATGCGCGCTGCGCGGTCATAGGCGGCCACGGAGATCTCGCCGTAGATCTCCGTGCCCGTCATGCGCTCGAGCAGGGTGGCGCGGGCTTTTTCGTCGGCGCGCAAAAAGGCGTCGAAGTCGCCCTGCGCAAGCAGCACAGAGCGGCAGAACTGATCGAAGCTAAGCCCGAGCTTTTCCACGATGGCCTGCCGCGTCTCGCTGCGCGTTCCGCCGAGCGCGGTGCCGTCAGCGAGCTCCGTCAGGGACATGCTCTGCTTTTGAAAGCGGCCCGTGGCTTTGGCCCGCGCGCGCCGCACGCTCCATCGGGCCCGATGGCGCGCGCCGTCGCTTCCCTGAAAGTCGACCTCGGCAAAGGCCTCGCCCGCGCCGCGGCGCAAGATCCCGCGAACGTCGTGCGCCCCGAGCCCGTCCTCACGCGAGCCGTCGGCCGCGGCGATGCTGTAGGAGCTTCTTCCTCGCATTCGCGGCGTCTTGTCGAACAGCGCCAAGCAAATGGCATCGAGCAAGGTGCTCTTGCCCGCGCCCGTGGGCCCGCTGATAGCGAACAGGCCGGCCCCGCCCAGATCGGCCTCGAAGTCGATGTCAAAGGCCTCGAGGCTGGCCAGGTTCTTGCCGCGCACGGCGAGGATCCTCATGGCTCGGCCTCGTAGGCGCCTTCGACCAGCTCGCGAAAGGCGCTCAGCATCTCTGGGGGAGGCTCACCCTCGCATTGCTTCTGCCACAGCAGGCCGAAAACCGACTCGGGCTCGAGCTCCTCCAGGTCCCTTTCCGGCTGCGCCGCGCCGAGCGCCTCGCCGCTTCCCGTGGTCTCGATGGCAATGCGGGTCAGCCGCGGCTTTTTGCCCTCGAGCGCCGCCTCGACCTTGGCGCGCAGATCGGGCTCGGGCTCGGCCAGCTTCACGCGCACCTCGAGATAGGGACGCTGCTCTGCCGCGGCGGCCTCGGCGAGGGCGGGGAGCGCGTCAAGCTCGACCAACACCTCGTTCAAGGGCGCTGGCCCGATGCGCACGAGCTCCACGCTGCGCGGCACATCCACCGCGCGCTGGGCCACGAGCGCGCCCGCCTCGAAGTCGATCAGCCGCACCTGGTGCGCGTAGCCCGCCTCGGCAAACGACAGCGCAATGGGAGCGCCCGAGTAGCGAACGTGCTCGCGGCCGCCGACCCGCTGCGCCTTGTGCATGTGCCCCAGGGCCACGTAGGTGGGGCGGGATCCAAAGACGTCGAGCGGCAAGGCGTGCTCGTGCCCTCCCAGGATCTTGCGCTCGCTCAGCTCGCTCAGAACGGCGCCCGTCATGTAGCAGTGCCCCGTCACCACCAGCGCCTGCCCCTCGGCTAGCCGCTCGGCCGCTTGATCCAAAACGCGCCCGTGAAGCGCGCGCATGCGCACGACCAGCTCGTCCTCGCCCTCGTCCACCTCCACGTCGGAAGGCAGATCAGCCGGCCGCAGATACGGAAGCGCCACGCACAGGGCCTCTGCCTCGCCTTCGCGGCCGCAGAGCTCGACGAAGATCCGCTCGGCATCGATGGCGCCCTCGCCGCTGCGGGAAAGGCCCCCCACCACCCGCGGACCCAGCGCGGCGAGCAGCTCGCGGGGCGCGTCCAGTCGCGAGGCCGAGTCGTGGTTGCCCCCCACCACCACGATGTCGAGCCCGGGACAGCGCTCGAGCGCATCGCGCAACAAACCATAGTACATGCGCTGCGCCTCGGCCGAGGGGTTGGCCGTGTCAAAGACGTCGCCAGCCACCACCAGCGCATCGACCTGCTCACCCTCGAGCAGGTCGAGCAGCCATGCGAAAAAGCGCTCGTGCTCGTAGGCGCGCGAGAGCCCGTGCAAGCTGTGGCCTAGGTGCCAGTCCGAGGTGTGCAGCAGCCTCATCGCGCCTGCGCCGCCATCTAGACCTCGCGCAGCAAGGCGTCGATCTCGTCGATCTCGTCGACGCCGTCGCCGACCAGGGTGATCGCCTCGGGGCCGTCCACGCCCACGCCGCAGCGAACGGCCTCGGCGAGCTGCACCTGCTCCCACACGGGCCTATCCTCGATCCACGTCTCGGTGCCGTAGTGGCGCAAAACGGCCAGGCCCACGGCGTCCATGGCCACGCGGTCGCGACCGAGCAGCACCATGTTGGTCTCGGCGATGTCACCCGGTGGCGTGGGGCCGCCTGTCGTGCGGCTCACGATGGCATCCATGACGTTGAGCACGGGCGAGAAGGCCAGGTTCATCTGCGCGAACATGCGCTTTTCGCGTCCGGGATCGGTGTCGTTGTTCGGGTGGAAGTGCACCTGATCAAGCCTCGTGTCCGGGTGCACGCAGCCGAACAGGTTCTTCATGCACATGGTGAAGGTCGCCTCGTTGTGCGTCTTAAGCGCGGGCACGTTGATGACGTGATCCACCTCGTCCAGGGCCGCCGAGACGAGCAGCGGCTCTTCGAAATCCACGGCGCCCGCGGGATGGACCTCCACCCACGGCTCGTCATCGAGCGACAGGAAGGTGGCACCCGCCTGTTCGATGTACTGGCGCATGCTCTTGGTGTTGCCCTCGTAGATCGCAATATCGACGACGTAGTCGGAGGAGACCTGGTACCAGACCCGCTCGGCCACGATCACGCTTGCGGCGCCCGCGGCCTTGCACTGCGCGATGAGCTCGACCAGGACCTCGGGGCTGGTCGTGTCAGGCGGAATCAAGAACGGGCCCGTCAGGTTGGGCTTGAGCAGCACGGTCTGGCAGGGCTCGATAAAGGACAGGCCGTTCATCAGCGCCACCCCGCGAGCCACCGCGGCCTGCGGTGTGTCCGCGCGCACCAGTGCCACTTGGCCCTGCGGGATCTCGTCGAAGGGGGGGCGATCGGGTGGCGTGGCGCACTCGGCGCTCGGCAGGGGATCGCTCTCGCCCCCACTGCAAGCCTCGCCCACGGCAAGCGCCGTGCCCGCGGCGGCCGTGGCCTTTAGAAGCTCGCGCCGCGTGGGGCCAAGGCAACGGCTGCGCTTGGATCGACCTCGATGAGTCATGGCCCCGATGCTACCCCCGAAACCGCCCGAGTGGACAGCTCGATGAGCGAGCGCTCAGTCGACCACCACGTTTTCATGCTGATAGGCCAAGGCCGTGCCGTTCGAGTCCACCCGAATCACCCTCACGGTGATCTCGTCGTCCCAGGTGGCGTCGGTCGTGTACACGGTGTAGCCCGCCTCCTCGACCGGCCACTCGAGCTCGCCGTGGACGTGGCCCGCGAGATTGGCGTAGACGTGCTCTGCCCGCGGTCCCAATAGCTCGGCCAGGGCAGCCATCTCGTCGGCGAAGAACAGGCCGATCATCATGGGAATGTGCGTGAGCATCACGATGCTCTCGGGCAGCGCGGGCTCGGTCTGCTCGAGCTCTTGCTCGAACCACGGCCAGGTGCCGCCCGAAAAATCGTTCAGATCGCCGAACTCGCCAGCGAACTCGTCCTCGGCTCCGCGCACGCACCAGTCCAGCCCGAAAAAGTGCACGCCGCGATGGGAAAACGCCACGTTCTGCAGCCAAGCGTCCTCCTCGGCCTGGGGGTGGTAGACTGGGGTCGGCGCTTTGCGCCAATCGTCGAGCACCGAGGCGAGCTGCTCGTACTGCGACTGGTAGGTGTTGTGGAAGGTCTCGTCATCGCCCACGTGGACCTCGTTGTCGCCGATGAGCGGTACGTAGGGCAGATCCAGCTCGTCCAGCAGCTCGCGGGAGCGCGGCAGCCCAGCGCCCCAGCCCACGTCGCCCAGCACCACGACGAGCTCGATCTGGCGGGCGGCGGCGTTGTCGTTGATCCACTCCACCGCCGCGCTGAGCCGCTGGTCGTGCTCGGGGTCGCTGGCGATGTGCGGATCGGCGAGCACGGCCAGGGAAAAGAGGGGCTGAAACGGCGGGGCCGCAGCCGTGGTCTCGTCGCCGCAGCCAGAGGCGATCACCAGGGCCAGGACCGCGCTGGCCGCCGCGGTGGCGCGATGGGCGCCGTTGGCGTGACGGTCGAAGTACATGCGCCCATCATGCCACAGCCACCGGGTCGGCGAGCAAGCCTGCGGTCCCGCGCCCGCTACGCGCGCGCAATCTGCGGTGGTGTGGCGGGGAGATCGCCGTGATATCTTCGCCGCGGAGGCAACCACATGACATGCGCATCCACATGGAGGATCCCAGGGGCTGCGGGCGCGCTCGTGGCCGCGTCGATGCTGTCGTTCGCCTGTGGCTCTTCGGTGACCGGTACCGAGGCTGGCTCGGGTGGACAGGTAGGCTCGGGCGCCCAAGCGGGGACTGGGCAGGGGGCAGGCGGCACGGGCGGCGGCACCAGCAGCGCGGGCAGTGGCGGCAGCGGCGCGCTAGGTGGCTCGGGCGGCGCAGGCGGCACGGGCGGCGTTGGCGGCACAGAGCTGCTCTGCAACGATGGCTTTCCTCCCGGGGACGGCAGCCAGTCGCTCACCGAGCTCGCCGAGTTTTCCTCGGGCGTCGAGGGGGTGACCGTGTGTCCGAACGGCGACGTGTACACCTCGCAGTCCATGGACCAAGTGATTTGGCGACTGCCCTACGGCGGTGGTCCGCCCGAGCAGTACGACGTCTGGGACGGCGATCTCGCCCCCATCGGCTTGGCCTGCGACGACGAGGGACGCCTGTTCGCGGCCCGCTGGCCCCTCGACGGAGGCGCGGGCTCGTGCGTGCGCATCGACTATCCGGGCCACGACGGAATCGACATGCCCTCGTCGGTGGAGGACACCGATCTGCAAAACCCCAACGGCATCGCCTTCGTGCCGGGCAGGGGCGTGTACATGACCGATTCGGCCCATGGATGGATCGTGCGCTACGACGAGGGTCTGCTCGACGACTACTCGATCACGCTGGCGGCCGACGATGACTTTCTCAACGGAGTTCTGGGCCAGGCGGGAGCCAATGGCTTGGCCTATCACGCGGCCTCCGAGAAGCTCTACGTGGCCATCTCGGTGCCCGGCCTGCTGTACCGCTACGACGTCGAGCCCGACGGCTCGCTCAGCTCGCCCGAGAAGATCTGGGACCCGCCAGGCATGGTGATCACCGACGGCGTGGCCGTGGACCAGAGTGGGGAAGCGTACGTCTCGCGTTACTTCGGCCACGAGGTCATTCGCGTCTCCGACGGCCAGGTCATGGTGTCCAAGGACATGAACGACGCCTTTGAAACGCCTGCCAGCTACGCGTTTCGCGGGGGCACGCTGTTCATCACCCGCTACAACCTCAATCAAGAGGTGGTGGGAAAGCTCTTCGCCTTTGATCTAGGGATCTGCGGCGGCGCGCCGTAGCTACATCCGCCCGTCGAAGTCGATCACCGTCAAAAACTGCATCACGTCGATTCCGAAGCTGAGCACCAGGTCCGCGGGCTCCGCCTCGCCGTCGCGAAACAGTCCCTGGTGCCCCAGCGCCACGACCACGACGCCGTGGGCGATGAAGCGGGCCTGCAGGCTGGTGCGCAGTCCCCCCGCCAGCCGACCGCGGTCGCTGCCGAGCAGGACGCGCTCCTCGAGGCCCACCGCAAAGTAGCCGTGGGGATCGACGGCATAGGCAGCGGCCAGCCCAAGCCCTCCGAGATGAGCGAAATCGTCCTCCTCGTCGGCGTTGGCCTTGTGGTGAGCCTGGAAGCTGTACGAGGCGTGGGGGACGAGCAGCCACGGCCCCTCGCGCTGCAGCAACCCCAAGCCGACGACGCCGTCCACGCCGAGCCCCATGTCGGCCGAGGGCTCGAGGGGCCAGATCATCGACGTGTCCACGCGCAGGTGGATGGGATCGGGCTGCTGGAAGGCGAAGTCGCACTGCCTGTCGCCGCTGCTCTCGGGCTCCGCCGCCGAGGCCGAAAACGCGCTCCAGATGAGGACGAGCCCTACGTGCGCGGCGATCATCCGATGGCGCATTTCCCCCAGGATAGCGCTGGAGCCGCGGGTCTGTCGAGCTTCGACCCCGCCGCCTCGCTCGTCGTGCTCCGCGCGCTCTGTTGCCGCCATCTTCAGCTGTAGTTACTCTGGATGGTGACGCGTGCCTAGCGAGGCAACACTGAGCACCTCAAGACAGCAGCACTGGGAGCAGATTCACCGCGACAAGCGTCCCGACGAGGTGAGCTGGCACGAAGCGGTACCGCACACCTCGCTGGCGCTGATCGATCGGGCGGGCGTGCCGCCCGACGGTGCGCTCGTGGATGTTGGCGGAGGGGTTTCCCGCCTGGTGGACCACCTGCTCGACCGTGGCTTCCGCAACGTCACCGTGCTGGACATCGCGTCCTCCGCCCTCGACCATGCCCGAGAGCGGCTTGGCCCCAAGGCCGAAAAGATCCACTGGGCCGTGGCGGATGTGCTTCGGCACGACCTCCGCGGCCCCCTCGATCTGTGGCACGACCGCGCGGTGTTCCACTTTCTGACCGAGCGCCAAGATCGGACAACGTACCTCGAGCAGATGAAGCGCTACCTCGCGCCCAAAGGACACGCGGTCATCGCCACCTTCGCCGAGGAGCGGGGCCTCGT
>CAYTYV010000206.1:0-10886 GCA_964441055.1 uncultured Polyangiaceae bacterium
GCTTTGATACGGGACGCGAGATCGACGTGGTCTCCATCCGCGCCGAGTACGAGCAGGACCTGCTCACGGGCAGCGCGGGCGGCGAGACCGATCTGGCCGGTGACGGCTACCCGGGCACCGAGGAGCTCGAGACCCAGCTTCGCAAGGCCTTCGTGCGCGCCGCCTTCGGCACGAACGTACAGCTCTCGGGCGGCTACATGACCAGCCACTGGGGCATGGGTCTGCTCGCCAACAGCGGGGCCGAGAGCTGGTCCGAGGCCGAGGCGCGGTTCGCCTTTCCGCTCGGCGGCGACCGGATGCTGCGCGCGCTGGTCTCGTCGGGCCCACACACTTGCGTCGATCTGTTGGTGGCGGTGGGCGGCGATCTGGTGGGCGAGGACTACCTGAGCGGCGACGACGTGGTCCTGCCGGGCGACCGCGCCATGCAGCTCATCGCTGCGGCCACCTTGGGCTTTGGGCAGCCGCACTCGGCGGGCGCGTACCTGGTGCGGCGCCATCAAGAGGCGGCCGACGGCAGCCCCACTGACGTCTGGGCCATCGATCTGACCGGCCGCACGAGCGTGGACCTGGACGTGGCGCGCGTCTCGCTCCAGACCGAGGCCGCGCTCATCACGGGCACCACCGAGCTGGGCCCCACGGTCGATTACCCCGAGCACGACGTGCTGCAGTTCGGTGCGGCCATGCGCTCGAGCATCGATGCGGGCTTTTTCGGCGCGGCCTTGGATCTGCTCTACGCCTCGGGCGACCAGAACATCGACGACGATGCGCAGAACGGCTTCAAGGTGGATCCCAACTACGAGATGGGTCTGCTGCTCTACCGCCACGTGCTCGGCGCGCATTCTGCGCGAGGCGTGCACACGGCGGGCGATCCCACGCTGGTCGGGCTCCCCTCCGAGGACCTGGACCGCATTGCCACGCGCGGCTCCATCACCAACACGGTGGCGGTGTTCCCGCGGCTGCGGGTGCGGCCGCTCGATGGCTTGGTGGTCTATGCAGGTCCGCTGTTCGCCTTCGCGGTGGTGCCCGTCGTAGACCCGTTCAACACCCGGCTCGCAGGCGGCATGCCGCGCAACGCCCTCGACGGCCGGGGAAGCCGCTATCTCGGCACCGAGCTCGACCTGGGCGTTCGCTATCGGGCCCTCATCGAGGGCACCGAGCTCGAGGTGGGCGCCGAGCTGGGCGTGCTGCGCCCGGGCAGCGCGTGGGTTCACGCCGACGGCATAAGGATGGATACGGTGTACGGCGGACGGGGCCTTTTCACCTACCGGCTGTAGCGGTGGCGAGTCGGGCCGAGGGCGCAGGCATTCCGATGGCAAGGCTAGATCGAGGCGAGTCGACCATGGCGAAGGATAGCAAGTCAGCGAAGCGCGGGTGGGCAATGGTAATGGCGGCAGTCGGGTTGGCCCTGGCGGGCTGCTCCCCCGACCCCGAGGGGCTGGTTGCGGCCCAGCCGGCCCGGGTCACGGTCAAGATGGACTTCTTCCATCGGCCCTTCCCCGAGATCCCCCTGCCCAATGACATCGCCACGCGCTTTGATGCGAGCTCGGCCACGCTGCGCCGCGTCAACGCCTCCATGATCGCGCCGACCACCTACGAGTCGCACACGCGCGAGCTGCTCGACAAGCTGGACGGCTGGGGGCCGCTGCAGCCCATCACCGTGCCCTTCACCGGGCCGCTGGACGTGGGCCGCATCCTCGCCCGCCACCGCGACGACGACTACGACCTATCGGACGACGTCATCTACCTCATCAACGTCGACCCCGATTCCAGCGAGCTAGGTCGCATCCATCACCTCGATCTGGGCAATGGCAACTACCCCGTGCTGCTGGAACGGCGCGATATCTACTGGAAGACCGATCCGCGCGGGCAGTCCAGCTCGCTCATGTACGAGGAGACCGACGAGGACCGCAATGGCAATGGCGGGCTGGACCCGGGTGAGGACGAAACCGGCAACGGCGTGCTGGACCCGGGCGAGGATCGGGACGACGACGGCATCTTGGATCCGCCCGAGGACAGCGACGCGGACGGCATCCTGGACAAGCCCAACTACCTGCCCGGACACCACCCGGTCGCCGATGATCTAGCCGGCCGTGCCGACGCGCTGATGACCTTCTACGAGCGCGCCACCCAGACGCTCATCGCGCGGCCCATGATGCCGCTTCGCGAGCGGACCACCTACGCCGTGGTGGTGACCCGACGGCTGCTGGACGCGGGCGGCCAGCCCGTGGGCTCGCCCTTTCCCTTCATCAACCACACCTCCCAGAACGAGGCGCTCGAGCCGATGCTGGAGCTGTTGCCCGCGGGCCTCGACGAGACCGACATCGCCTTTGCCTACTCGTTCACGACGCAGACCGTGCAGTCCGACTGGAAGGCGGTGCGCGACGGGCTGTACGGCCACGGCGTTCAGGCGCACATCGGCGCGGAGTTTCCCGCCCGGGTCGAGAGCATCGAGCCCATGCGCGACGCCGAGGCCTTTCCGGGCATGACCAAGCCCCACCTGCTCTACAGCGAGGTCTGGAAGCCCTTCCTGGTCCAGGCGGCCAAGGAGCTGCTCGGCACCGAAGAGGGCGTGTTCGAGACCAAGCTGCTCGATGGCACTGGCTACGTCGACTACTTCGTGGTGGGCAGCTACCGTTCGCCGCAGCTGTTCCAGCGCACCGACGGAAGCGGCCGGCCGCTCGGCTACAACGACCAGTCCTGGCCGCCCGACCTGGATCGGGTGCCCGTCGATGCCCGCGCCGAGACCGTGTACTTCACCCTGGCCGTGCCGCGCCCCGAGGTCTCCGCACGCGGCGCGGGCCAGCCGGCTCCCGTGGTCATCGTGGGTCACGGCTACACGGGCAACCGCTTCGACGTGATGCAGTTTTCCGGCTACCTGGCCCAGCACGGGCTGGCGGCCGTCGGCATCGACGGGCCCTCGCACGGCCTCGGCCTGAGCCCGGGCGAGGACCTGCTCGCCAAGGCCCTGGCCTCGCAGTTCGGGATCGCCGCGGGGGCGGAGGCCATCCTGAAGGATCGCTCCTTCGACCAGAACGGCGACGGCAGCACCGACTCGGGCGCGGACTTCTGGTCGGCTTATCTGTTCCACACCCGCGACATGGTGCGGCAGTTCACCGTGGACTACTGGCAGCTCGTGCGGCTGTTGCGCAGCTTCGACGGGCAGCGCTCGTGGTCGATCGACGTGGACGACGACGGCGCTGCCGAGCTCGACGGGCTCGCGGGCGACTTCGACGGCGACGGCGCGGTCGACGTGGGCATGGACGCGCCCATCTATGCTTTTGGCGCCTCGCTGGGCGGCTTCATGTCGACGCTGCTCGGCGAGACCGAGCCCGCCGTCAGCGCCATTGCGCCCGTCTCGGGCGGGGGCGGCTATGCGGACATCGGCATTCGCTCGACCCAGGGCGGCGTCTACCAGGCCTTTATCCTGCGCTCGATGGGGCCGCTGTACGTGGGCACCATCGACGCCGAGAGCGGCGACATGTTGATCGAGACGATCGTGCCGGATCTGAACGACGACTTCACCCAGACCATCACCACGCTCGGCGGCGTGGCGCCCTGGGATACGGTGGTGGTCCAGAACCTCCAAAACGGAGTGGAGCGCTGCGGCTACGTCAGCGAGCAGGGCACGGTGCGCGTGGCCGTCGAGAGCGACGTGGGCGATCGCACCCGCATCCTCTTTTATCGGGGACCGCAGCTTGTCGCGGGCAGCACCGAGTGCGTGCGGCGAAGCGGCGCCGAGCCCTACGCCGTGGTGGATAGCTTTGACGAGCCGTTCATCTTCCAGAGCGAGTCGGTCGATGCGGGCAGCCCGCTTCGGGCGCTGGCCGAGGGCTTGGGCCTGAGGCGCTGCCATCCCGACTTCCGCCGCTTTTCGGGTCTGGGGCAGCTCGTGCTCGATCCCGCCGATCCGGCAGTGCTGGCGCGTCACCTGTTGACCGAGCCGCTGCACTACCCGGGCACGGGCGAGCAGACGGGTGCCCACACGCTCATCATCACCACCATGGGCGACACTGCGGTGCCCGCCGCCTCGGGCCTGACGGTGGGGCGGGCGGCTGGCCTGGTGGACTTCCTGGTGGCCGACGACCGCTATGGCAAGCCGGTCAACCAGGAGCTCATCGACAACTACACGGCCGAGGGCATGAACGTGTACGAGCGCTATACCAATACCGCGGGCGAGGGCATCCACCTCGACGTCGAGGTCTTCAGCGGCGGTGACGACATGTATGGCGACGAGGTGCCTCGGCTCGATCCGCCGCTGCGCCTCGGCATGGATGTCACGGACGCATTGGGCGGCAAATCGGCGGCCATCTTCCCGTACAACCGACCCGAGGGCCAGCACGGCTTCGACATGCCTGGCGAGATGATCGACCGCGTCCGTCGGCAGTGCCGCGAGCAGTGCACGGAAACCGAGGGCGACGATCCCTGCGGCTGCAACGATCTCGTCACCTTCGACATCGGCAACTTCATGATGAACATGGTCGGCCGCTACTTCTCGAGCGGCGGACAGCTGCTGAGCACGGATCGCTGCAACTCCAGCGACGACTGCCCCGAGTTCCCTGCAATCCCCGCGCCGCGCGATCCGGCCACGCTGCCATAAAAGCAAGTCTCGGAGATTCGCCGCCGCTCGGAAAGGAGCCCCGGACACAGGTCGGGGGCCTAGAGCTGTTGGTGGGTTGGCGCCGACTGCGGTAGCCTCGAAGTATGCAGCATCGGGAAACCGTGGGAATCGGAGGGGTGCTCGTCCTCGTCGTGGGCTTGGCCGCCTGTTCGTCCGAGACCACCCCGTCGCCCTTTGGTCCTGGTGAGGGCGGCCAGGCGGGCGCGGCGGGCGGCGGCACGGCGGGACAGGGCGCCTCCGCTGGGATGGGGGGCAGCGGGGCGAGTGGCGGCGGCGCATCGGGCGGCGCGTCGTCCGAGTGCGCGCTCGACGGCTTTTCCGCGAACACGCAGCTCGCCGAGTACAGCGCGAAGTGGGACTACCTCTACTACGAGGGGCAACGGTCCATCACGATCCCGGTCGATGCGCTGACCTTCGAGCTGTTCTACGAGTTCGGTGCCGACGACGGGCCCCACAGCCACGTGTTCAGCGGGGAGAACTACGACGCCTGTCACACCTGCGCGATCATGTACGAGCGCTGCTTCGACCCCGAGAACTGCGAGCGGACCTTCCTCGCCGTAAGCGGCACGCTCGAGGTAACCGCGCAAGGCGTCGTTGGCGACCAGCTCACGGGTACCTTGACCGACGTGAGCTTCCGCGAGGTCACCATCGACTGGGATACCTTCCATTCGACGCCCGTGGTCGACGGCGATGTGTGGTGCCTCGACAGCTTCGCCTTCGACACGACCATCCAGACGCCGAGCGAGTAATTGGGCACTTGTTGCTCCTTGGTGAATAGTTCGGGCTAGTCGTCGCTGTCGTTTTTGCGGTCGCGGATCCAGCGCAGCCGCTCGGCGATGTGGCGCTCGAAGCCGCGCTCGGTGGGCTCGTAGAAGCGCTCGCCTGCTAGCGCGTCGGGCAGGTAGGTCTCGCCCCAAGCTACGGCCTCGGGCTCGTCGTGGGCGTAGCGGTAGCCCTCGCCGTAGCCCTGCTCTCGCATGAGCGCGGTCACCGGGTTGCGCAGCTTGTGCGGCACGGGCAGGGCGCCGCGGTCGCGGACGGCCTTGCGGGCGCGTTGCCAGGCCTGCCCGGAGGCGTTGGACTTGGGCGCCGCGGCCAGATAGGTGGCCGCTTGACCGAGGGCGTACAGCCCCTCGGGCAGGCCCAGCCGCTGGAAGGCGCGATCGGCGTCGACCGCCACGCGGAGCGCGCGCGGATCGGCGTTGCCCACGTCCTCGGAGGCGAAGATGATCATGCGGCGGCCGACGAAGCGCGGGTCGTCGCCCGCCTCGATCATGCGCATCATCCAGTAGACTGCGGCATCCGGGTCGGAGCCGCGCATCGACTTGATGAAGGCGCTCACCACGTTGTAGTGCTCCTCGCCGCTCTTGTCGTAGAGCAGCGTGCGGCGGCTGCCGAGCTGCTCGATCCGCTCGAGCGTCAAGCGCTGCTCGCCGTCTTGTCGCAGCTGCGCCGCGACCACCTCCAGCATCTGCAGCGCTCGGCGCGCGTCGCCGTCGGCCTGCGCCGCGATGGCCTCGAGCGCTTGCTCGTCGGCCTGGCAGGCGCCGTCCAAGCCAGCCGGGTGGTCCAGCGCTCGGCCTAGCAGCACCTTCAGCTCGTCGGGGCCGAGCGGCTCGAGGCGGTGGACGATGCAGCGCGATAATAGCGGCGCGTTCAGGGCGAAGGAGGGGTTCTCGGTGGTGGCCCCGACCAGCGTGATCGTGCCGTCCTCGACGTGCGGCAGAAAGGCGTCCTGCTGGGCCTTGTTGAAGCGGTGGATCTCGTCGACGAACAGCAGGGTTCGCCGCCCCTCGAGCGCGCGGCGCTCGCGCGCGGCCTCCACGATGCGACGCACCTCGGCCACGCCGCCCAGCACGGCGCTGAACGGCACGAAGCAGGCCTCGGTGGTCACCGCCAGCACCCGGGCGATGGTGGTCTTGCCCGAGCCGGGCGGTCCCCACAGGATCATGCTCGGCACGCGATCGCCCTCGATGGCGCGACGGAGCGGTCCGGTCGTGCCCAGCAGGTGCGCCTGCCCCACGATCTCGGCAAGCGCCTCGGGGCGCATCCGCTCGGCTAGCGGCATGGGGGCGGACGCGCTGCCATCGCGTCGCGCCGCCGCTTCGAAAAGGCTCGGGCCCGGCTGGTCCCCCCTCGATCGCGCTCGACCCCTCATGGTCTACCCCTGCCTCCTTTGGGCTCGCGCGCTCGAGAAGCTACGCGTGGGCGGGCCCGAGGTCAAAGGGGAGCAAGAGCGACAGGGAATCGGCGAGAGCCGCGCGCCGCTCGCGTTAGTCGGCCCGCTCGAGCAGGATGGCGCGGCCGTCGCCGAGCTTCCAGCGCAGGGTGTCCTCGCCCTCGAGCGCTAGCTCGACCGCATCGGCACCGCCGTGCGGCCGCAGGAACTCCACGGTGAGATCGCTCTCGTCGACCCGGGCGATCTTGTAGGTGCCCTCGCGCGGGCTCTCGGCGGGGATGCTCACCCGAACGCGGCTTCCGCGAAACTCGAAGGACGTGTGGGTGGCCCATCCCTGGGCACGGGCCGCCTCGGGCGCGGGGAAGTTCTCCACCTGCTTGCCGACCCACCGACCCTGGAGGCGGTCCTTGGGAGATTTCTGGCAGCCACCCAGCACAGCCGCGAGCAGCGCAAGGGCGGCAGGGGCGATGGTTCGGTAATGCATGACTCTCCTCGATGGCGGATGTGCAAGCTCGTCCCGCATTGTAGGAGCCGATGTAGGATATTAGCAAACAATGTAGGTTTTAGTCCTACCCATAGCAGCGCGTGCTTGACGGCAGGTCGAAACCCCATGCAGGCGCGGGGGGGCCGCGGCTATGCTCCCTGTGCCCGCACCGCCTTGCTGCGCTCGGGCTGGTCGCCGTGATGGATGATCTCTGCTCGTATCGAGGCCGGCTGTGGCTGGCCGCCGTGGGCATCGCCTTGGCGATGTGGACCTCCGGTTGCGATCCATCCGCCCCTCCTGCCGACGGCTCAGACCGCGATGCGCGCGCCCAGCCCAACCCGAACATCCTGCCCCGACCGCTGAGCACGCAGGAGGTCCTGGCACCGCGGCTAGATGCGGGCGCGGCCGCCCATGGCGAGGGCGACGGTGGGCCTCGGGATGGCGGGCCTCGGGATGGCGGGCCTCGGGATGGCGGGGCGCCCGACGCGGCCCTGCTGCCCCCGGAGCCGCTGTCCCCCGAGGCGGCGCTGCCCAGCGACCGACCCAGGTTTGCGGATCTCTCTGGGGTCACCCTGAAGGCGCGCTGGATCTGGCAGAGGGTCCCCGGACCCGCGGCAGTCCCCGGGGTGGCCTCCGGAGCCCTCGAGGCTGCGCGCGAAGAGGTGGCGCTGCGCTGGCGAATCGAGCTCAGCGAGGCCGGACGCATGCGCGTCGCCTTTGACTCGCCCGCCCTACCGCTTCCGCGCGGCGCCGAGCTGCACGGGCGCGTCGAGCACCTGGGCCACGTCGCGCTGTGGCCCGACCGAACGAGGTACCGCATCGTGCCCGTAGGCGCGCTGCGAACGACGCTGAGCGAGCGCCGCGTGGATGTGACGCCGCTGTCCGCCAGCAAGCCCGAGGACAAGGGTGCTGGCAAGCGCCTGGGCCTTTTGACCCGCAAGGTGGAGCTCCGCTCGGCCCTGGCCACGCTGCGGCTAGAGCTGGCCGAAGCCCCCGAGGCCGGGCGCGGCGCTGTGGCGCTGTGCCGCGCGCTGGTGGAGATCGCGGGGGTGGATCCCCGCACCCCAGCCTGCGCTCCCGCCGACTTGGTGCTGTTCGCAGAGATCGCTTGGATCGACGGCGGCGGCATCGGCTTCGAGGTGGAGTCGCTCAGCCGCACGGCCGAGCTGGTGCTCACAGAGCTGCTGATGCCTCCTCCAGGGGCTCGGCTGGTGCTCCGCGGGCTGCCCGAGCCTTCCGGGGACGCCCTGCTCTCCCGCGCGCAGCTGGCGGCCTTTCGCGATGAAGCCGCGCCGCCGCCGCCGCGACCCGCCGACCCGCTTGCGCCAGCCGAGGGAGTGCTGGCGCAGAACCACAGCGATCTGCTGCTCTATCTGCTCCTGGACGGCGTGGCCGTGACCACGGTTCGGCCTTGGAAGGAGCGTCACGTCGTGGGCCCGCGGCCCGGCCGCTACAGCGCGCAGTGGCGCAGCTTTCTGGGCGAGCTAATCACGGACGCGCGCGATGTGGAGCTGCCGACGCGCATCGGCCACGGCGTGCGGGACGCAGGTGCTCCCGAGTCCGCGGATGCGGGGTAGCCCGGGCTCGACAAGACACCTCGGTCGGGATAGGGAAAGCGCTTCCACGTGGACGCCGTAAGCCAGCTTCGGGACTGTCCAATTTGCCTGGAGACAATTCCCGCATCCAGCGAGCTTTGCCCGGAGTGCGGGGAGCCTGCGGACGAGTCCGTGTCGCGGCCGCTGAGCCTGCATGCGATCAGCGTTCGCCCCAACTCCATTCCAGACGACCCGCCCGAGGCGTCCTGGCTGCGCACCCACTGGCGTCCGCTGGTGACCATCGGCGTCATCGGCAGCGTGCTGGCCGCGGGCATCGCCCTGCGCCACCTGGCCCCGGGGCGCTACACCCCGCCGCGCCGCATGGCCCCGGCCGCGGCCGAGCCCGCCTGCGACACGCCCTGTTGGCACGGCGAGGCCTGCCAGCTCGGCCGCTGCGTGTGGCAGGCTCCCAACGACGTCGGCCACCTCGCGGCCGAGCCGCGGATCGCCGGGCCCTTCAAGCTGCCCGAGGACGTGGTCGACGCCTTGCCGCTCGACGAGGAGCGCTTTGCCGCCTCCTCGCTCAGGGGCGTGGGTATCTACAGCGCCCGCACGGGTGAGCTCGTCAGCCTGGTCAACGATGCGCCGCTGGCGCAGCGCCTCTATCGGGTGGGCGAGACGGTGTACGCCTCCGCGCCCGAGCGCATCTACGTCATCGACGCGGCCAGCACCAAGGTGCTGAAGGTGATCCAGGTGGGCAGCCGGGTCGAGGAGCTGGCCTTGGGAGCGCACCGCGCTCGGGCGCTGGTATCGGTGCCAGGCGCGCGCACGGTGCTGGTCATCGACACCGAGTTCCATGCCGTGGTGGATCGCTTCTACTTCGGCGACGACGCCGTGGGCCCCGTGGCCATCGACGATACCGGTCAGCGAGGTCTGACCGCCACGGGCCGCGTCGTGCTGCCAGGCCTTCCGCCCCCGCGCGGCGGCGCGCTCTACGCCTTCGATCCCAGCCGCCTGGCCTCCCAGCAGGACCGCGTCCGCGCAGCCTTGTCAGGCAACCCCGTGGATCTCATCATGGTGCCCGACGGCGAGGCGAGCTTCGTCGTGCTGCGCGAGCTCGGCTCCATCGTGCCGCTCAGGCGGCTGCCTTCGGGCGCCGTGCGGCAATCGCCGCGTATGGCCACCTGTAGACAGCCTGAGCAGATCGAGCTGGTGCGCCGCGATCGGCGCTTCATCGTTCGCTGCAACGAAGGTCGCGCCATCGAGGTGCTCGATCTGGAGCGGCGCAAGCTGCTGCGCCACATCCCGCTGGGCGCGCGCGCCACCGATCTGGCGGTCAGCCCCGACAGCCGCCAGGCCATCGTGGCCCTGCCAGGCGATGGCGCTGGCGCCATCGGGCTGCTCGACCTGGAGAGCTACGAGCTCGTGCTGCGCGAGCTGCCCGCCGAGCCGCACCGCGTTCGACTGACCCCTTGCGGTCGCGCGGCCGTGGTCATCTCCGACCGATCGAAGGTGGCATGGGTGCTTCGGTGAGCCAAGAGCCGAGCTCCGTGCGGGCCGACGACCGCCCGCGCGTGCCGTGCCCGCAGTGCGGTGCGCCCATCATCGAAGGCGCGCTCAAGTGTCGGGCCTGCAAGCGATGGCTGGTTGATCCGCCCCAGCCGCGCCCCCCCTCCAGAGCGGCGCGCTCGTTCACCTTGCTGGCTGCGGCGGTGGTGGCCGTGGCCGCGGTGCTCATCTCCCAGCGCCCCTCGCCCGTGGGCGAGGCCCCGCCGCTCACCCCGCTGAGCTCGAGCTCGGTGGCGGGCTCGGCCAAGCCGCCTGCCGCGCGGGCAGGCTCGCCCACAGCCCACGGCACGCTGCGCACGCCCGACGGTGACGATGGTGGCCCGGCCGACGCGCGATCCCCCGAGGCAGAGCCCGCGGCCGAGCCCCCGGGAGATTGGCGCACGACCGTGTTGCCCATCGACGTCCACCCCTTGGATCTGGTCTTCGCCCCAGGCGGCAAGAGCGTGTACGTGAGCGGGGACGACGCCAGCCTGCTCGAGTACGAGCTCAATACGGGCAAGG
>CAYTYV010000207.1:0-10861 GCA_964441055.1 uncultured Polyangiaceae bacterium
ACGATGGGGGCTCCGGTCGTCGCTGCGCTCCTTCCTCTGCCCCCAAACCCCCGCAGGGAAAAAGGGAACGGGGTAATTTTGTGCGCGCAAAAAAGCAGCCTGCCCCCATTTTAGTAAGCCCTACAGCTCGCCGAGCGGGCGCAGGGGCGCTTGATGGGCGAGCTCGACGACGCGATAGGGCCCTTCGGTGACGAGCTGGCGGCGTTGTACCGTCTGCTCGACCACGCTCAGCTGGCGGCCCAAGGCCGTGACCGTGATGCACTCGTGGACCAGGTGCTGGCACGGCGGCTCGCCCGCTGGATCTGCGCAAGGCACGCGCTCGGCGGCCACGGCGCAGACGTCGTACATCGTCCATTGCTCGGGGTGGGTGCGCCACCAGCTCTGCTGGGCCTGGCGCGCGCGGGCCAGCGACATGTGCGTGCCGTCGAAGACCAGGCCCCTTGGGTCCCACATGGCCTCCAGCGCGCCGAGGTCCTGGTCGTTGATGGCGCGCTCGTAGGCGAGCTGGAGCTGGTGGTAGCCCTCGAGCTCGTCGGCGTCCCGGCTCGGGCTGCGTAGTCCGATGGCGCGCTCACAGCACAGCGCGCCGCGCTCGGGGCTTCGCTCTGAGCCGCGCACCCGCGCGCGGTCATGGCAGCCCTCCCCACCGCGCTGCACGACCTCAGCTCCGTCCCAAGAGGCGGTCCAGCAGGGTCGGCGCCCCACCGCGGGCTGAGCGGTGCAGGCTCGGGTCCACTGGGCCTCGGTGCACAGCATCAGCCCCTGGTGGCGGCAGTGGGAGACCGCCTCGAGGTAGTCGCCCGAGGCCTCTTCGACCGGGAGCCGAGCCTCGAAAGCCGGGGTCCAGACCTGGTCGTCCGTCCTGCCCGCAGGTACGTGCACGCGGTCTGGCTCGGTCTCGTGGACCGGTGGGTCCTGGGCGACCGGATCGAGCTCTGGCGACCTCGTGCAGGCGCCGTTTTGCGCCGTGCACAGGCCGAGCTCCCGGCATACCTCCGCCTGGGCGCAGTCGCTGTCGCTGGCCGCCACGCAGCCGTCGCCCCGCGGCGTGCAGAGCCCGAGCTTGTGGCAGTCCGCGCCGTTGCCGCAGTCGGGCGCTGTCGGGCGGAGCAGGGCCGCAGCGACCACGGCAACCGCCACCAAGGCGCCCAGCGCGACGAGCACCAGTCCGCGGCGGGACCGCGGCGGACGGTAGGTTGGCTCCGGGATGGCAGGGGCGGGAGCTGGTGGGCCCGCAGCCAGACCCCTGGCGCCGTGGGGGCGAGCCGCGTCGCCAGGGCCCGGGGCGGCCATGGGGACGGGCGCCGCGGGTTCGGTTGGATCCTTGACGGGCGCCGCGGGCTCGGTTGGATCCTTGGCGGGCGCCGCGGGCTCGGTTGGATCCTTGGCGGGCGCTCCGGGCTCGGTTGGAGCGGCGCCCTCGCCGATGTCGAGCCCTTGGGCGTGAATGAAGGAGGCGGTGTCGTCCGGGCCTGCCTCGCCAGGGTCGGGGCTTGCCGCGGGGCTGGGCTCGGGCCAGAGCTCGCCCGCCATCCCGCTGCCAGGACCATCCGCTGCCGCCTCCTCGCCAAGCACCCGGTCGAGCGCCGCCAGCATCTCGCCCGCGTCCTGAAAGCGGTCCCGTGGCATCCGCGCCAGCGCCTTGGCGCATAGCTGCTCGAAGGCATCGCTCACCTGCGCCCCGCAGGCCCGCGGCGTGGCGCGCTGCTCGTCGATGGCCGCCAGCATGAGCTCGCCTTGCTCGTCGCCTTCCAACGCGGGACGTCCCGCCACCAGCTCGGTCAGCACCAGCCCGAGCGCATGCACGTCGGTCCAAGGCCCTGTGGCGCCGTGCTTTTTGGACAGAAACTGCTCGGGCGCGCCGTACTGGGGCGAGAAGGCGCTGAACCCGCTGCTCGTCTTGGTGGCGATCTGGGTGGCGGTCTCGCCCTCCTGCATGGCCTTGGCGATGCCGAAGTCGAGCACCTTGAGCACCTTGCCGCCCGCGGTGCGCGCCAGGAACAGGTTGGCGGGCTTGATGTCGCGGTGGGCGATCTTGAGCCGATGCGCAAAGGCGATGGCCTTGACCGCTGGGCGAACAAAGCTCAAGGCCTGCTGCTCGGAAAAGGGCTCGGCGCCGCGGCGCGCCCGCTCGGCCAGGTGCTCCTCCAAGTCGCGTCCCTCAAGCCACTCCAGCGCCAGGTAGGGAACCGGGCCAGCGGTCGGGCTCTGCGCGATGCCGAAGTCGTAGACCCGCACGATGGAGGCGTCTTGCGAGAGTTGCGCGAGCAGCTTGCCCTCCTCGCGGAACTTCTCGAGGAACAAGGCCTTGGCCTCGGTCGTGAAGTGGGCGGGAAGCTTGAGGCACTTGACCGCGATGGGCTGCTCGAAGCTCAGGTGGAAGCCTCGGTACACCACCCCGAAGCCGCCCTCGCCGATCATCTGGTCCAGCCGATGTCGGTTGTCGATGACCGCGCCGATGAAGCCGAAAGGGTCCTCTGCCATGCCGAAACGCCATGTTAGCCCTCCAGCAGGCAGGGATCACCAGGCGAATGGCGGCCGCGGGCTGCCGAGTGTTGCCGCGCCGCAACCCCGGCTTCGAGTCGAGGATCGCGCGGCTGGCTCTGCCCCAAGCGCCGTGCCATGCTCGGGCTCGCGATGAGCCGTCCCCTCTGGACGAATGCGCTGCTGGGGCTGTGTGCCCTTTCGCTGGGGGCCTGCAAGGGCGACGCGGCCGCCAGGGCCACGGGCTCGTCTGCCGACGCCCCCACGGCCTCCGCGCCCGTCGCCGCTAGCGGGCCGACCCGCTCGTCAGCGCGGCCCGCGCACGCACGGCTGCTCGCCGAGCGCCCCTACGAGCTGCTGGTGCCCGCGGGCGTCGAGCCCACGGCGCCGCTTCCCCTGGGGCTGTTCCTGCACGGCCTCGGCGCTTCTGGCGACCGGCTTCGGCGCCTCGTGGGGCTGCGCGCCATCGTGGACGCCCACCAGATCCTAGCGGTGGCTCCCGACGGGACCCGGGACTCGCAGGGTCGCCGCTTCTGGCACGCCACCGACGCCTGCTGCGACTTCGACCGGACGGGCGTCTCGGACGTGGACTACCTCGATGCCGTGCTGGCCGACGTGATGCGACGTCGGCCCGTGGACCGGAGACGGGTGTTCGCGGTGGGCTACTCCAACGGCGCCTTCATGGCGCATCGCCTGGCCTGCGAGCGCAGCGAACGGCTCGCAGCCATCGTCGCTTTCTCGGGCGTGGGCTGGCTCGACCCTGGCCGATGCCGCCCGACCGCCCCCGTTGCCGTCCTGCAAGTCCACGGCGACGCAGACCCCATCGTGGCCCTTGACGGCGGGCACCTGCTCGGCCGTCCAGACCTGCCCCGTCATCCGAGTGCGCCCGAGACCACGGCCGGCTGGGCCCGCGCATTGGGCTGCGCCTCGACCAAGGCCGCCGCGGTCGCGCCCGGCCCCGCCATCTCCGGCAAGCCCACCTCGCGCCTCGTCTACCCCGGCTGCCCGCGAGGCGCCGTGGAGCTGTGGACCGTGCAGGGCGGGGGCCATGTCATCGGCATGGATCGGCGCTCGTTGGACGAGGCATTGCGCTTTGTACTGGCTCATCCGAAAACTTGACAGTAACTTGACAATCACTTGACAAGTCCGAGCATCGGCCTCATGATCCACTAGGAGGCCGCGATGGAACTAGCGCTACAGGATGCGATGCTGGCCGCGTCCCCCTACGTGGGACCCAAAGGAGGCGTCGACATCAAGGGACTGAGCGCGCTGCTGCAGTTAGACCAATCGACCTTGGCCAGGACGCTGGGGGTTTCCCGCCAAGCCGTCTCGCAGCAGCTGCGCGCCGGAAAACGATACGTTCAGCCGCGCAGCCAGGTCGCCCGCAAGTTCTGGTACGAGCTGAACCAGGTGATCTCGCTGCTGGTGGCCTTGACCGACGAGTCCAACTCCGACGAGGAGATCCAGAGCTGGCTCAACGCCCCCAACAGGGCGCTCAACCTGGAGCGGCCCATCGATCTCATCAAGAGACGCGAGCTGGCCCCGCTGAGAGAAGCGCTGATGGACGCGTTCACCGCCGCGCACGGCGGCTAGCTGCGCTACAGCACCAGGCCGAGCTTGGTCAGCACCTCGTGGGGGTCGCGGACGCTCAGCTCCACGTCGGGGTTGCGCGGTCGGGACATGGCGGGCGACGAGGGGTCCATGAACACGGCCATGTTGTGCTTGCCCGGCTTGTCCAAGATGCGTCGCCAGGGATACGGCGGGTAGACAATGCCGTCGAAGCGGCCGTCTTGCAGCGCCCATCGTCCGATGTAGTGGGTGGCCGACCAGATGCCCGCCTTCATGCCGCGGTCCCAGTCTTCGGTCGAGACCAGCAGCTCGCCTAGGGTCACGCCCAGCCGTCGCCGCACGCCCGGGTCGGTCAGGTCGAGCGCGCGCGCCGTCACGCTCACGGTCACGTACAGCAGCGGGGGAACGGCGGCCTTGAGGTGGGGGCCGAGCACGTCCGCCAGCGTGCGCGGGCCGATCTCGGCGCTGGCCACGGTGTGGTCCGCCGCCAGGTAGAGCATGGGGTGGGTGCGGGCGAAGTTGTAGCGATAGCCGCGCTCGAACGACCAGGTGCAATCGAAGAAGTGCTCGTGGCCCAGCTTGGCGACCACGTCGGTGTTGTAGGCGCGGACGAAGTTGACCCCGTCGAGATACGTGGGCTGGACGCTGGCAAGCCGTCTTTCCGCTCGTGCTAGGTCCACCGCGCTACTCCCAGATCCTGCCAATCACGCTTCCGGGGGGGCCAAGCTCAGGCCCGTGGGGAGCCCCGCGACTCCGACCGCAAGCGGCGGCATTGTCCACGGCCAGGGGCTCGCTGCCAAGGGGCACCGCAGGCCTATGGTGACGCCGCCGCGGTGCAGGGGCCCTCAGGTCCTGCCAGCCCTCGACGGCCGCTGGCCGAGTGGAACGCGCGTCACGCGGTGGTGTACACTGCCGTAGCCGCGGCCTCTCTCCGCAGCGGGACCACCATGGCCACCTGCCCCAAGTGCCGTGTTCGCTACTCCGACGACGTCGAGACCTGTGAGCTCGACGGCGAAAGGCTTTTGCCCGACGAAGCCTGCAGCGGGCTCGACGCCGATCTCGCGGAGGGAGATCTGGTCGGGGAGTTTCGGGTCGAGCGCAAGATCGGCGAGGGCGCCTTCGGCACGGTGTACGGCGCCGTGCATCCGGTCATCGGCAAGGCCGCGGCCATCAAGGTGCTGCGTCGGAAGTTCTCGTCCGATCCCACCGTGCTCTCGCGCTTCGTGGCCGAGGCGCGTGCCGTCAATCAGATCCGGCACCGCAACATCATCGACATCTTCTCCTTCGGCGCGCTGCCGGGGGGACGCCAGTACTTCGCGATGGAATGGCTCGACGGCATTCCGCTCGACCAGCACCTCAAGAAGCACGGCCCCCTTGCTCCCGATCAGGCCATGACCCTGTTGCGCGACGTCGGGCGGGCGCTCGCAGCCGCCCACGCTGCAGGCATCGCTCACCGCGATCTCAAGCCCGACAACGTGTTTCTCTGCTCCGACGACGCCGCCGCCGTGTATCCCAAGCTGCTCGACTTCGGCATCGCCAAGCTGCTCGATAGCTCGGCGGCGGAGCACAAGACGCGCACCGGGGTCGCGATGGGCACTCCGCTGTACATGTCCCCGGAGCAATGCCGCGGGCGGGGAGTGGACCACCGCGCGGACATCTACTCCTTCGGCGCCATGGCCCACGAGGTGCTGACGGGCCGGCCGCCCTTCGACGCCGACAACGTCATGGAGCTCATGTTGAAGCAGACCACGGCCCCTCCGCCGCCCATGTCGACGGTGCGCGTCGAGCTGCCCGAACAGCTCGACGCGCCCGTGCTTCGCATGCTCGCCAAGGATCCGGCCGAGCGGCCTCAAACGATTCGCGAAGCCGTTGACGAGCTCATCGAGGCCGCCCAGGCCGCTGGCCTCCGCGTGGCCAACCCCCGCGGCGAGCTCAGCTTTTCGCGCCAGGTATCCGGCGATTCCGAGGTCAAGCCGAGCCGGGCGGCGTTCACGGCCAGCGCGCGCTCGGCCGACCGCAGCGCAGCCCCAGCCGGCCGAACGGGCACGCTGGCCAACGTCGAGGCAGATGTGGCTATCCCGGGGGCTCCTGCTGCTCGCCACGGCTCACGGCGCACGGGGCTGCTCGTGGTTGGGGCGGTGCTGATCGTCGGCTGGGCGCTGGCCGTGGCATTCGTCCGGTCGAGGCCTGCGGACGAATCGATCGCGGCGGCGGATTCAGGACCGGCCAGCCAGCCGTCGGCCACCTCGGACGGCGCCTCCTTGCCTCCTGCCGCCCCCTCCGCCCCGGCTTCGTCCGACGCCGAAGTCCGCCTGACCATCCACTGCTCGGTCCACGGCATCGACGTGTTGATGGACGGCAACAAGATCGGCACCGCGCCAGGTCAGATCGCGCTGCCGCGCGGCACCGAGCCGGTCGAGCTCACGCTGCTCAAGCCGGGCTATCTGCCCGAGAAGGTGACGGTCACACCCGACCGCGACGGCATCAGCCGGTCCGTGGAGCTCCGCCCACGCCCCACCTCACCTAAGACCCGCCACACCGCGCCGACGACCCGCGCGACCACGGGCGGCAACCCTACAGAGCTCGCCTTCCCCCCGGGCTTCGAGGACTCGCCGTGACCGCCGCAGCCGATCCGCCCTTCGGCCTGGGACGGCGCCCGAGCGAGATGCCGGCCCTGCCCAGACCACCGCGTACTCCGCTTGCTCTGTTGCTCGCCGGCCTGGCGATAGCTGCGTGCGGCGAGCTGCCTTTCATCGAGGCGAACCAGTGCGGTAACCACGTCACCGAGGACGCCCGCGACGAGGACTGCGACGGCGAGGCCAACTGCCGTCCACCGGGCGAGTACGCCGCCTGCCGCTTCGGTTGCGATCCGGCGGCTCCGTGCGCCAACGGCTGCGACCCGCTGACCGACTGCCCCGGCTGCTGCCCCAGCGGCTTTGGCTGCGGTCTGGACGCGGTGTGCCGCCGAGCTCGAGGCGCGTACTCCGTGGCCGCGCACACCTTGGCGGCGCCTACGCTGGGCCTGGCCATCGGCGACCTGGACGCGGATCGGCGGCACGACGCGATACGGCTGTCCACGGACACGACGTCAGCGCATTTCTACGGCGAGGGGCTGGTCCCGGCCGACACGACAACCCTGTGGGGCGCGACCTCGCTGCCGCTGCTCGAGGACCTGACCGGCGACGGCATGGATGACCTGGTCCTGCGGGTCTTCATGGGCACCGATTTCGGTGGCGGCCTGGCCGTGCTGCGCGCCCGGCCGGATCGATCGCTGGCGACCACCACCTACTCGTCCATTGCCCTGGCCGGCACCGACCACGCGCTCTTCGCCGCCATCGACGCCTTGCCGCCAGCCGTCCCCAAGGAGCTGCTGGCGTTTCGCGACGACAGCCTCGACGGCATCGAGCCCAGCCGGTCCAGGACCGTTCTGGGAGACCTCGGCGGCCAGGACGCGAGCGATCTCGTCGGTATTGCGGTAGGCCGCTTCGACGAGGATCCGGTGGGCTCGCCCTGCGACGAGGCCGCGCTCGCCTTCCGCGGCGAGACGGAGGTCTGGCTGCTGGTGCCGAGCGCGGCAGGTTGCGCCGATTGGCGCACACCGCCCGAGTGGCGGTCCGTGTCGTTGGGTGGCTTCGAGGTCTTCGACCTTCCCTCCGGGGCTTCGCCATCGGCGGCCCTGGGCGGCGCCCAGGCCTTGTTCGCCGTCGACTGGAACGACGACGCGCACCTCGATCTCCTGGTGGTGGGCGCGGTCAGCAGCGCCCCGGGCGAGCCCGTCCTCCTGCTGGCCTACGGCGGGGGCCAAGGCCGGTTCCACTCGACCCTCCCGCTACCCGCCCTGCCCGAGGACTACGACGACGAGGCCGCGGAGCTCAGCCTGGACCTCGACCCTGGTGTCTCTCTGGGCTTTCCGCTGGCGCTGGCCGACTTCAACGGTGACGGCCGGCCCGACGTGGTGAGCGACGAGCTGTTGTTGACGAGCGCCGAAGACGGCGGCAGCTACACGGTCCTCGCTCGCAACATGCAGTGGAGTGCCGCTGCGGTCGCCGATTTCAACGGCAACGGAGCCCTCGATCTGGTGGCCGCCCGCCAGGGCGCACCAGGCCTCGACTTCTTCGACGGCACGGGCCAGGGCGTGTTCAGCCATTCGGTTCTCCCCTCGAACCAGCCCGTGGCCCACCTCGCAACCGGCGACTTTGACGGCGACCTGCTCGCCGATGTCGCCTTCATCCAGCGCTCGGATCCGACGGGCGCTAGCGACACCGACGACATCTTGTCCGTATCCTTCGGCCGCCCGGCTGGCTCTCCCGAGCTTCCCCAGACCCTCGGTGAGCTCAGCTGGGTCGAGCAGATCCTGTCCGACCCGATCCGAGGGGGAGACTCCGCCGACGAGATCCTGATGCTCACGCGACCGAGCCCCGAGGCGGAGGCGTCGCTGCACGCGGCCATCGTCATCGGCAGCGGCGACCGCGGGCTTTTCGCGCCATTTCTCCTTCGGCAGATGGTGCCAAATGCAGGCATGACCGAACCTCTGTGGCTCACGCAAGGGACCTTCTTCTCGGACCCCGCCGTGCCCGGCCTCGCCGTCATGACCCAGGACGAGCAGGAGCGCGGCGGAGACTATCGGCTGTGGCTGGTTCGCTCGAGCGGCGATGACCGGGCGGATCTGACGCCGCTGCTTCCGGCCGAGCTGCTCACCTCGGACCAACCGACCGGCATTGCCTGCCACGGCTGCGTGTCGGCCGCCGTGGATCTGGATGGCGACGGCATCGACGAGCTGCTCACCTTTGGCCGGGCGACAGTGTCGGTCTACCAGGTCCGCGAGGACGGCTTCGAACTCTGGTCGTCACAGCCGACCTCGATACCTTTCGGGAGTCCGGAGACCGACTCCAGGGCCGTCCGCCCCCGCCCCATCGTCGCCGACATCGACCGCGATGGCCGGCCAGACATCGCTCTGATGGCAGGTGGCGGGGATCCGGCGGATCCCGGCAGTGCCAAGGTGGTCATCCTTTGGCAGGACGAGGCCGATGGGCTGCCAGAACGCTGGGCCGACGCCGATCCGAGCGTGGTCACCCAGCTCGAGAGCCCGGCTGGCGAGAGCGCGACGGACTTCGCGCTGCTCGATGCCGACCACGACCTCGAGCTCGAGCTCGCGCTGCTGACGGACGCGGGCCTGAGGCTGTTGCAGCTCGTGGGTCCGCGAGCGTTTTCCGCACCCGGGCAGGTAGACCCACTGAAGAGCTGGCCGACCGAAAACGAGCTGCTGCCCGGCGGCGACGTCATCGCTGCAGGCGATCTGGACGGCGATGGGGTGGACGACCTGGTCATGGGCGACTTCGACAGCTACCGGGTTCTCCGGGGGCAACCGGTGCGGCCATGAGCTCCCGGACGCTGGCGCTGGCAGTGCTGCTGGGCCTTGCCGTGGCTTTCGGCTCGGATCGCGCCCCCGCCCAAGAGAGCGCCAAGGAGGAAGCGCGCATCTATTTCAACGCTGGGGTACAGGCGTACAAGGCGGGGCAATTCCTCGCCGCTGGGCAGGCCTTCATCGAGGCGCGCAAGCTCTATCCGCGACCCGAGCTGTCGTTTTCCATTGCGCAGGCCTTCCGACGGCAGTTCCAGATCGACCACCAGCCGCGTCAACTGCGCGTGGCCGTGTGGTACTACCGACAGTATCTGGCCGAAGTGAAAAAGGGCGGGCGGCGGCTCGAAGCGGTCCGCGGTCTGAGCGAGCTGACGCCCCACCTGGCCGCGCTGGGCGTGGAGGACGTGGGACCGCCTCCCGAGGTCCGGTTCGCGACCAGCCTCATGGTGACCTCACCCACGCTGGGTGCCGTGGTGAGCGTCGACGACGGTCCGCCTGCGGCCGCGGGGCTCAGCCAAGAGGTCGAGCCCGGGCCGCACGTGGCCGTGGTGATGGCGACCGGTCACTACCCGGAGAAGCGCAAGCTGGAGGCGCGCGATGGGCAGATGGTGGCCCTGGACGTGCGTCTGCGGGAGAAGCCGGCACTGCTCAACGTGGTCGGCACCGACGGAGCCGAGGTCGCGGTTGACGGTCGCTCCTCGGGCGAGCTGCCCCTGCCGCGCCCGCTCGAGCTCGATGCCGGGCGTCACTTCGTGACCGTGACCGCCACGGGCCACCAGCCGTTCGCGCACGAGCTCGGTTTGCAGCCCGGGACGTCGACCACCGTAGACATATCCCTGCCGATGACCGACCAGCGCGTGGCGGCCTACGCGGTGCTGGCCACGGCAGCAGCCGCCGTCGCGGCGGGCGGGGCGTTGGCCGCGGTGGCCCTGGTCGAGCAGGGCGAAGCGATGTCGATCGCCGATGCCTACGAGGCCGGTCCCATCGAGGAAACGCAGCGCCTCGAGCACAACGACGCGGTCAGCCGCCGTGACGATTTCGCCCTAGCGTCCGGGATCACCACGGGTGCGGGTGCGGCCCTGACCGTCACCGGCCTGTTCCTGCTGCTGCTCGATCGCCCCGCGGTCTCGCTGCCTCCGGCCCCGGATCCGCCGCCCGCCAAGCCCGCGGGAGACCAGCAGCCCGGCCCGGACATCGATCTGCTGGCCGGTCCTCTGCTCGAGCCCGGGTTACTCGGCTGGGGCCTGATGGGCTGGTTCTAGATACCAACTCGCCGCAGATGGGCTCCAGCGCATCGGCCTTCGACGCACCCCCCTTTCGGCGCAAGCCTCTGGCGTACGACCTTGAATTGTCCTATCACGACATAAGGATACGCAACTCGGAGGTTCCAACATGCGTCTGCGAAGGCTTGCTCTTTGGACGGTAATGGCTGGCTTGCTCGTTGCG
>CAYTYV010000208.1:0-10832 GCA_964441055.1 uncultured Polyangiaceae bacterium
TGCGGCTTTCCGCGCAACGTCCCCCGAAGGCGCGCCTGACCGAGCTCGAGCTTGCCGCGCGGGTAGGCGACCGGGCCGATCCGCGCCTCGAGCTGAGCGTCCAGCCACTCGTCGCTCAGGGCCGCACGGGCCCACAGCTCGGCGCGGCCGCGCAGTGGCGCCCGTGCCCGCCCTACCGGACGCCCCGCAAGCCAGCTCTGCAGCCGCGCCACGTCCTCCAGGTGGGGGACCACCGCCTGTGCCGCCACCTCTGGGGGTCGGTCGGGCGCGTAGCGAACCGAGGCGTCCAGCGGGCTTCCCGGTTCGTCCACGCGCAGCCAGCCCGTCAAGCGCTGGCGGTCGAAGCTCAGCCGGCCCTGGGTGGCGGGCAGCCGCAGGTCGCCAAGCTCGCCCGCCCGGCTGCGAAAGGCCACCGCCAGCCGGCCGTCGCGTCCCTCGAAGCGGCCGGTCAGCCGGGCCTCGGCCGCCAGGCGCGAGGGGCCCAGCCGGCTGCCGAAGGCCGCCGAGTCCACATCGCGCAAGCCCAGCCGGAGGTCCACGAGCACGGGCTCGCCCACGCGCAGCCGCCCGGCCACGCGCAGCTCACCGTCGGGCGCTCCCTCGGCGCCCGCGACGGCGAGCCGGCCGCTCACCTCGAACAGCGGCGGAGTACCGTCGAGCCGAAGCGTACCCGAGAGCGGCGCCTGAAGGGGGTGTCCCGGCAGCAACGGGGCGAGCTGACTGGGCTCGAGCTCGGGCAGATCCACCGTCACCGACAGCCGCTGGTCCTGGAGCTCGGCGCGAGCCGCCACCTCGACCTGGCCCCAAAGGCCGTCGAGCTCGCCCCAGAGCTGAACCGTCGGCTCGGTGCGCAGGTGCAGCCGTCCGATCGCCTTGGCGTGGGCCGCGAGAAGCTCGCGCTCGTCAAGCTCCAGCCGACGGATATCCAGCACCACCCCAGGCGAAGCCGTGGTCAAGGAGGCTTGCAGGTTGCGGATCTCGGCCTCGAGCGGCCGCTCGCCCGGCAGCTGCGCGTGGACCTGCACGGTGCCGAGCTCGATCCGAGGGGCCCGCAGCCGCACCGTCGGCTTGGTCGGCCAAGGCGGCTTGTCCGGCTTGGGCTCGGTCGGCGGGGGCTTGCGCAATCGGAAGGCGCGCACCAGGGCTAGCTCGCCGTCCGGGCCGGGCGCCAGGTGTAGCTCCACGCGCTCGATGCGCAGCCGATCCACGCGCAGCTCGGCAGGGCGCGGCCGGCCGAGCAGCTCGGCGAGTAGATCGGGGCCGCGGTAGGCAAGGTCGAGCTCCGCCAACTCGAGTGCTGGCGTGCCGTCGGGAGCAAGCGCCCGCAGGCCGCGCAGCTCGACGGACCACAAGCTCAGCCGCTCGACCGCCGTCACGCGGACCTGCCCCTCGAAGGTGCGGGCGAGCGCGGCGTTGACAACGCGACGGGCCAGCCGACGGGACAGCTCCAGATCGGCGTGCAGCAGGGCACCACCGAGCAGCCCGAGGACGAACACCACCAGCAGCGTCAGTCCCACGCCTAGCCGGCGGAGCCCGACTCGAGCGATGTCCCCACGGCGACGGCTCTCGGCGGACACCTCGGAAGTGTAGCGGCGTTCGCCAGTCGACCCTAGCGCCAATCGCTAGCCGCTTGGATGGATTTGACGATGGGGGCTCCGGGCGTCGCTCCGCTCCGTCCTCCGCCCCCAAACCCCCGCGGGAGTCTCTGGAGGACAAACTTGACTCATTTGTCTACGAAGCCCTTCTTCAAGAGCTCTAGCGAACTTGCTCCAGCTCCTTGAAGCAGCTCGCCAGCTCGGGCTTGGCGCGCAAGGGCGCCACCAGGCGCGTGGCCAGGCTCAAGATCTCGGGATGAACCGCGTCGGCCTGCGAGCCCAGCTCGGACAGGGCCCGCTCGCAGGCGCTGAGCTCGGCGTCCAAGTTGGACTCGTGGATGCGCAGCGCCTGGCGAAGCTCCTCGAGGCGCGCGTCGAGCCCGCCGAGCTGCTGCTCCTTGTCGCCCCCGTCGGTCGCACAGGTTTTCTGGGCGCCGCTCACCGACCACCAGCTCTCGACCAGGTCGGCCGCCCGCCGATAGGCTTGAGCCAGCTCCATGTAGGGCTCGCGGAAGCCCGACAGGCCCTCCCAGCGGATCACCTCGCGGTGCGCTGCCTGCAGCTCTGCCTGCAGGGCCGCGGCCTTGTCCGCATGCCGCTTGGCGGCGATTTTCAGCGGCTGGAGATCGCCGCGCAACGCCGCCACCTGGCGGGACAGCTCCAGCATCTGCGCGGCGATGCGGAGACGACCGTCGCGAGCCCGACGCAGCACGTCGTCCAGGCCCTGGTGGTGGCCGCGCGCCTGGCTGGCGAGCTGCTCGAGCGCGTCTGCTTTTTGACCGAGCTCAGCGAGCGAGCGCTGGATGTTGTCGGGCGGGCCTGCAGGAAAGCCGAGTTCGACCAGCTTGACGAAAAGCGGACGGTAGCGCTGCCAGCGGGCAAAGGTGGGCTCCAGCTCGGGCTTGGACGGCAGGCCGTAGTCCACCTCGCTCTCCGGTTCGGCGGGTACGGGCAGGCTTGCGCGCTCGCAGATGGCGCCGAGCCCCTGCATGGCCTGCTGGACGGTGGCGGGACGTTCCTCGGTCGCGGGCGCCAGCAGGCCGAGCAGCCACTCCGCCAATCCCTCCGGTAGCTCGGGCAGGCCGGCTTGCAGCTCGGCGGCGGAAAGCGCGCCCAGCCGCTGTCGCAGCTCGGCCACGGTTCGCGCCTGGACCGGGAGCTTTCCGCTGAGCATCTGGTAGGCGGTGGCCCCCAGCGCATAGAGATCTGCGGCGGCTTCGGGGCCGTCGAGCGTAATCGGGCCGACGGCGCGGCGCTCTTGCTCGCAAAGCTCGGGAGCCAGGTAGTGCTGCGCGCCGAGCGCGGCGGGCGCGTCCTCCCACAGGGGGCGGTGGGCGGTTCGGCCCACGCCGAGGTCCGTCAGCAGCAGGCTGCCATCGTTGCCGAGCAGCGCGTTGGCTGGGCGCAAGTCGCCGTGAGCCACTCCCAGGTCGTGAGCTCGGTCGAGGGCGAGAAGAATCTGGACGAGCACGGAGGTGGCCTGCTCGAGCGGCATGGGACCGGCCTCGAGCTGCGCCGAAAGCGGCGTGCCGTCGTACAGTGGGCTGACCACGAACCCCCGCCCACCCTCGTCCACGCCCCCGCTGACGATCGGCACCACATAGGGATGGACGCAGCGGCGGCCGAGCTTGACGGCGTCGACAAAAGCCTGTCGATCGGCCGCGTCGAGCGGCTCCTTGTGGAGCTTGAGCACGCACGGCGTGGTCAGCAGTCGATGACGCGCTCGGTAGACGCCCGCTACGGGACCGTCCGCCACGAGGTCCTCCACCCGGTAGCGACCGGCCACGCTGCTGCCCAGCACGCTGTGCTCGCGGGCTTGGAGGGTCGCGCCGTCGATGAAGCAGAAGGTGCTCTCCTCCGGGTAGCGGAGCTGGCATTGGGGACAGGTCTTCATGGCAACACCCCGGTCCGGGGGTTGTTGGCGCCGCCCCGGCAGCGCCCATTTAGAGGGAGCGGCTGGGCGGGGTCAACGCCTGCGGCGCTCGGCTCGCCGTGGCATCCGCGCCCGCCACATCCTCGGGCAGCGGGGGCAGCACGGCCTCGACGTCGGTGCCAGGAGCTACCAAGTACACTTCCTTGGTGGGCGGGTAGACATCGGTGGTCTGCTCCACCCGCTCGGTGCCCTCGAGCAGCTGGATCCGCCGGATCTTGCGCACTGTCAGGCCGCGGATCCCCTTCTGCTTGCGTACCACCTTCCCCTCGGCGAGCCAGCTCGCCTCGCGGACCTCGCGCTCGTAGGGGCGGACCTTGATGGTCTCCGAGCCGAGCCGAACGACGGCCGGACGCTCCTTGCCCTGCAGCTCGAAAGCCAGCGAGCCAGGCTCTACGATGGCCCGCAGGACGATGGGAAAGGCAAAGGGGTTGCGTAGCTTCAAGTCCACGTGGGGGTAGGCCACGGTGGCGTCCATGCCGAGTGGAACGTAGCCGCTGGGGCGGGAGTGAGGGCTGCGCTCGACGATGTCGAGCCCGGCCTGGTACACGGCCGCGTACAGCGTGCTGGCGACCTGGCAGGTGCCGCCGCCTACGCCCTTGCGCATCTCGCCCTTGTAGATCTCGGGCGCGTGCGCGAAGCCGCCCGCCAAGCTGCGCGGACCGACCACGGCGTTGAAGGACATCACCTCGCCCGGCATCAGCGCGGCGCCGTCGAGCGCCGTGGCCGCGCGATGGATGTTCTGCGCGCGACCGGCCTTGCCGCCCCAGTAGGCAAAGCGCGTCTGGTAGCGGGCCAGCACCTCGGAGCGGTCGACGGCGGCGAGCTGCTCTTGCGTCGGGGAGGGGGCGATGCGGCGCACGGGCACGAACGCTCGGTCGGTCCCGCTGCGGGCGGCCTGCTGCAGCGCGAGCAGGGCCCCGTAGACGTCCAGCTCGATGCCGTCCTGATGCTCGGTGGCCGCCTCGGCCTCGAAGTCCCAGCGCGCGGGCCGACCGATGCGATCGCGCTTTTCTTTTTCGTCCGCCAGCCGCTCGGCCAGGCGGTCGACCGCGATCCGGCAGCGCGGCAGCCGAACGGCCAGCCGGCCAGCGCGGGCCGCGAGGACATCGTCCAGACGCTGCCACGGCGATCCGCGGCGCCCCACGCTAAGGACGGCCTGCTGGGCTTGGGCGAAATCGACCTCGGCCCCCAGCTCGGCCAAGCTCGTCGTCAGCACGGGGCGCTGCTCGTAGATCAGGGTCACGCGGTGGTCGAGACGCCCGCGCAGCCGATCCAGCGCAACCCGTTCGGCGCTCATGCCGCGGTCGACCGGGATGCCGTCGACCACCAGCCCCTGGGCGACCATGCCGTCGGCGGGCAGCACGCGCCACAGCACCGCCGCGGCGCCGAGGCCAAGCGCTGCCAGAATCGCAGCAGCCACAGCCAGTCGAATCCACAAGCCTGTGCTGCGCGTCATGGTCGGGAAAACAACGCCGCCAGTGCTTCAGCTCTTCCTGCGGGCCTGTGCGAGCCCGTTCGGCGGCACAGCTACCATGTCAGCTGAGCCGCGAGGGTGGATCGGCACAAGAGCAGCTATAGCCCGAGCGAGCCCCGGTACACCCAGCCTTCCTTGGACCGCATGCGTATGCGGTACCAGTCTCCGCGGCGACTGAGCAGCTGCACCCGCGTGCCCCGCACGAGGCGAGCCACGACGCTGCCTGTCTCGGGCTCGGAGCGTAGCAGGACGCTGTCCCATTGGACCACGGCGGTTGCCTCCACGTCGCTGCTCTCTTGCTGGTCATCCGCGCTCTGCTCGGCCGGCTGCCGTGGCGGCGCGCTGCCAGGCGGATAGAAGGATAGTTTGTAATAAACTAAATATTTAGAATACTTGCGACGTATTTTCTCAAGTGGAATATCACGAACGTAGTCTGCCACGCAAGCGGTGATGCCCCTTACGGTGGAGCCCGGGAGCTTGCTCTTCTCGCCGCGGCGCAGGTGGATCGACTTGTCGTCGAAGTCGAGCGAGAAACCGAGCTCCAGCTCACCGGATAGGCCCAGCGCAGAGGGGCAGCTCGACAGCGCTTCCAGCCTTCGGACGAACACCCGGTCGGCGCGCAGCGAGCCGCAGTATTCGGGCTCGACGCGCTTTTTGCCGTCCCAGCACCGCGCGATCCGACCCTGGCCGACGACCACCACCTGCTTGTTGGAGGCGGCGCTCTCGGGCGGAGCCGGACTGAGCTTCTGAGCCGTCCTGGCCGCTGCGGGCAGCGCCTTCGCGCCCGAGGCGGCGGCCGAGTTCGTCGGCGGTGCGGTAGGGGCCTTGGCACCAGGAACGCGGGGGCCCACGTGGATCCCGGCCAGCGTGGGCCAGGCCACTCCCACAAGCAGGCCGACGATGCCCACCACGGCGATGCGCATCCATGGGGGCTTGTGTTGCTCGGCCGTGGGGATCTCGACCTGCGGGGCGCGCCTGTTTCGGCTCATCCGTCCTCGACCTGTACGTCCCTAGCACAAACCCCGTTGACCCAGGCAACTCGGCGCCACCTCGAAACGCTTGACCGCGTCGAGCTATGCCCGACGAGGATGCGGCCCGGGGGCTCGATCCGGAGCCACCCCCGAGGAGCCTCACCACGCCTCGAGCAGTGGGCCCAGGCGCGAGCGCGCCACGGCAAAGGTGGCGTCCACGCCCTGCCGCCTGAGGTAGAACACGCGGCTGTTTCGCCACACGTCGCCTGCGCCGACCGTCAGCGTGACGGGCTCGCCCGACTCGGGCGCTGGCTCCACGACGATGCGCAGCAGCGGGCGCGCCAATCCCTGGTGCGCTGTGGGTGGACCGACGCTGGCGATGCCTTCGGCCATCAGCGCGCCCAAGGCCTGACACAGCCGCTGCGCCGTGGCCGGCTCGGACCATTCCTGGCCTTGGCGCACCAGCTCGAGCCGTCGCCCCTCGCGCCCGCGGATGAGCACGCGCTCGGCCGCCTCGGCGTCCACCACGGCAGCGCTGCGATCCAGCAGCCAGTGGCGGGCGTCGTCGCCAAGGGCGCGAGGAGCCACGAACACCTCCTCATCCTGGTCCCGACGAGCGTAGTAGCCGCCGCGGGTCATGGCGCCGAGCACGACGCGGAGCTGGCGTCCCGTCCCACGCGTCGGCTCGGGCTCGGCGCTCGCGGCTCCGCCGCGGGCCGGCTCGGTCGAGGAGGGGCCGAGCTCGGCTTCGATGGTGCACCAGGGCTCGGACAGGCCGTGGTCCTCGGGCGGCTCGCGGCCCACCCACCGCAGGGCTCGGAGCGCGCCCAGCCTGGCGGCCAGGCTGCTCACGAGCTCGGAGTCGGCCCCGAGGCCCAGGCCCCTGGGATGGCTCAGCGTCCACGCCCTGTCGGCCGAGCGCGAATAGCGCTGCTCCACGCCGTCACAGCGCAGGCGTAGGCTGCGGAAGGCGCGCGCGGGCACGTCGTAGACGGCGGCCGAGCGCAGGGTGGCAGGCTCGGGCCGCAGCACGCTGGCGGCCTCGGCGCTCAGGCGCAGCACCGCGCCGTCCTCCTCGCGACGCACGTGCAGCACGCCGTCCCTCACCGATCCCAGCTCCAGGTGCTCGAGCCGCTCGTCGCCTGGCGCCTGAGCGTCTCCTTGGGCGCCCGAGGAGGCGGCGCCCAAGGAGACGATGCGCAGCCGGGCGCGGACCGGATCGAGGCCGTAGTCGGCCAGGGGGCCCAGCTCGGCCGCCGGAACGACGGTGCCGCGCAGCTCTGCCAGCTCCTCGACCCAGCGCTCCAGGGCTTGGTCGTCGAGCGACTGACCCGCAGGCGCGCGCACGTGCCAGCCGGCCTCCCGCCTAGCGATTTCCAGGACGGTGGCCGACTCCTTCGCCCCGCCGCCCGAGGCGGCTTCGGCCAGCTTGAGCTCGATGACGTGGGAGCGAGCAGCGCCGAGTGCGTGGCGGTCCACGAGCGCGCTCGCTTGCACATCCAGCGCCTGCAGCGCGCCTCCGCGTACGCACGCCGCTGCGGGCCGAGCGCCGCGCTGGACGACCCGCAGCCCAGGACCGCCTGGACAGGGGCCGCCCAAGTCCAGGCGCAGCGACCGCGGCTTTGTCGAGCGGCGCTCGATCGCCAGCCCAAGGCGCGAGTCGGTCTTGGCCGCGGCCTCCGCGTCAGCCGGGTCCAGCCACGAGCTGGCCTCCAAGAGCTCGAGTGCCACCAGCAGCGCGCCTACCGCGCGATGATCCGCTCGAACCTTCGCGCCGTCCGGCTGCGCCAGCGCGAAGGCGCCGCGATCGGGCGCGGGCCAGCGCTGACGGACCAGCCGCCAGCGGGGCTTTTCCTCGTCGCCGTCGAACAGGGCGAGCTCGGCGAGCTCGGCCCCCAAGTGGGGAACCAGCCGCTTCGAGCGAAGCGGGACGGTCTGGATCGCCTCGACCAACTGCTCGCTCACGGCGTAGACGGCGCGCTCGCCTCCGGGGCGCAGCACCTCGGCGTAGCGCGCCTCGGCGGGTCGAGGGGCCTTTCCGCCGACCCGCAGGCGCAGGACCTTGGGCGGGGTGCCGAAGCTCAGGCGCACGACCACGGCCGGGGCATCGAGCCCGAGGCTTGCGGGATCGAGGCCCTCGGGGTCGACCAGGCGCTCGTAGCGGGCCAGCTCCAGAGTGGCCAATAGCTGGCCGATGCCCCGCTGCTCCGCCTCGACGAGGCGCCCCCCTCGTTCGAGCGTCCAGCCCTCCGAGCCCGACGGCGAGCCGGCTGCTCGCTCGGCCCGCACGGTCCAGCGCCCGTCGGCGCGCTCTAGGACAAGCTCGTGCAAGGCCCCCGGGCGCCACTCGGAAAGCAGCCTGCGCCCGCGCTCCGATCGCGGTCCAGTCGTGCCGCCAGGTCGATCCAACACCACCCCGACCGCCAAGGCGACTGCCGCCACCAGCAGTAGCGCGGTCGTGCCGTGTCGCCGCAGCCACGCACGGCTCATGGTCGGTCGCCCCCTTTGGCTTTGGGCGACGAGCGCTGTGCCGCACCCCGACGGTCCGAGGCCCGACGCCGCAGCGACACCGCCACGCCGAGCAGCGCCACGGCCAAGGGGATGTACAGCACCACGTAGCGCATGATCTCGCCGACCGAGGCCTCGGTCAGCAGTAGGGTCACGGGCCGGCTGGGCTTTGGCGGAACGTCGACCGTCCGCTGCTCGTGCGCCAGCCACGACACCGCGCTCTCCACGAACAGCGCCGTGCCCCGCAGCTCGTCGAGGCGCCAGTTTTCCGCCCACAGCGCGCTGGGCGAGCCCACCACCACCATCCGAGGCCCGTGCGCCGCCTGGGGGTTTTCGCTCGGCAGCTCGGCGGCGCAAGCCACCACCAGCGGGCCCCGATGGTCGCCTGGGCCCGGCTCGGGCACGCGAGGAGCGGCAGCCCAGGCAAAGAAGTCGGTCATGCCAAAGGCTTGCGAGCTGGTCTGGAGCAGGGCCGCCGTCACCGCCCGAGCGTCGGTCGCGGTGGACAGCGAGCCGGCCAGCTCGAGGTACACCCCGAGGTCGAGCCCGAGCTCGCCCGCCTCGTGCATGGCCGCGGTCACGGGATGCGTCCCGGGCGCTGCAAAGGCCAGGAAGGCCTCGCCAAGGCCTTGGCTAGAGCGGCGAGCCGGATCGCGCTCGAACACGATATCACCCCTCGTCGCGATGCCCGCAGCGGCCAGCATGCCCCCGAGGCCCACGTCGACCATGCGCTCGCTCAGCCTGTCGGGCACGGGCCCGAGCGCCAGCAGCATGCTGCCCCCGCCGTCGAAGTAGAGCTGCAGGCGGGCGGCCTCGGGCGGCGACAGAGGGTGCTGCGGCCCCGCGACCACCACCACCTGGCAGTCGGTGATGGGGTCGCGCCCAGCGAGCTCGCGCAAAGGCCCGAGCTCCACCACCTCGTAGTTGCTCTTCTGGAGCCGATCGGCCAGGGCGGCCAGCCCGCGCGGCGCCCGATCCGCCACCGAGCCCTCGCCGTGGCCCGTGGTGAAGCACAGCTTGGCGCGGTCGCCGCGCATCACCTGCTGGATCGCGCCTGTGAGCGCACGCTCGAGCCGGGGTCGCACCTTGCTCGGATCCCCCTCGTCCAGCGCGACGAGCTCGTCCGAGGTGATGAAATGGTGGCGCGTCTCGCCGCGAGCCACGATGACCGCGGCATCGGCGGCGATGCGCCCGGCCTCGGTCCTGCCCGCGGCAATGCCGTAGCGCTGTTCGAGCGCCAGAAGCTCCGCTCGTTGGCGGTCCGGGTCGGTGAACCGCACCTGGAGCTCGGTCGTCTCGCCGCGGTAGGCCTCGAGCAGGTGCCGCAGCGAGAGCGTCAGCGGATCGGCGCTGGACAGCAGCACGTGGACCTGGACCGGCTCGCCCAGCGACCGCAGGGTCTGCACCGTGGCGGGGCTCAGCGAATAGAGTCGGTCGGCCGTCCAGTCCCAGCGCCGAAAGTGCCGAGCCGATACGATGTTGACTAGCACGGCCAACACCACCGCGGCCGCCACGCCCAGCGCCGAAGAAAGGCGCAGGGCTCGGGCCGCTCGGCGGGCCTCGCGAGCTCGGGTCGGCTCGCGGGCCTCGCGAGCTCGGCCCAGGGGGGGGGTAGGCCGGCTCATTCCAGCCTCCCAGCGTCGATCGCGCGCACCGCGACGAACAGCGGCAGCACCACCAAGGTCGCGTCGAACACCAGCCGCCGAGTGTCGACGATGCCGCGCGAGAAGTCGTTCATCTGCGCCCACAGCGAGACGTAGCCGGCCACCTCGCTCGCCAAGCCCTGCTCGAATAGCAGCTCGCCCAGCCCGAAGGTGAACAGCCCGACGATGGCCATGCCGCTGGTGATCGCAGCCGTGAGCTGGCTGCGGCTGAGCGCGCTGGTCATGGTGCCGATGGCCAGGTAGCCAGCGCCCACCGCGCCCACCGCTAGATAGCCCGCGGCGACCACGTTCCAGTCGACCGCGCCAAACCGCGCGAGCAGCAGCGGGTAGGCCACCGTGGGCAGCCACATGGCCAGGTAGGTGAGCAGCACGGCCAGGTACTTGCCGAGCACCACCCCCACCGTTTGAACGGGTGCGGTGAGCAGCGTCTCGATGGTCCCGCTGCGGCGCTCTTCTGTGAAAAGGCGCATGGTCAGCAGCGGACAGACGAACAGCAGCGGCAAGTAGAGCAGGATGGTCTGGCCGAAGAAGGCCTGCACCGGGCCGCTGTCTGGACCGAGCTCAGCCGGGCCTGAGAAATGCACGACCACCAGGTAGAAGTGGATGCCCTGGAGCAGCAGGAAGGCCGCGGCGAGCACCCAGGCCAGCGGGGTGACGAACAGGCTCAACAGCTCGCGCTTGAGGATC
>CAYTYV010000209.1:0-10817 GCA_964441055.1 uncultured Polyangiaceae bacterium
GGCCGTCGGCCCGTCGGAAGCGACGGCCGCGTTCGCCCGGACCGCGGGCTGATCGGCCGGGGTCACCTCGGCCTCGAGCAGGAGGCCCGCGGCGGGGTCGTGGGCGCCGGCGGGGGGGGGGGGGGGGCCCCGGGGCCGGGGGGGGGGGGGGCGGCGGCTACCGAGGCTGTCGTCGTGGGGACCTGCCAGGCCGGCTGCTGCGGCTGCTCGCCCGAGCGGAGCTTGCGATTGAGCCAGTCCTCGATGCCGTAGGCGACATCCTCGATCCAGGCCACCGGCTTGGGGCCCAGAACCGACCGCGCGGTGTCGGCCAGCCAGGGACCAAAGCCGGGAACGTGATGGATCGCAAGCCACAGCGCGAGCACAAGCGCGGGGATGACCAGCGCCGTGATGGCGAGTCGCTTGCGCCGCTTGGTTCGGAAGAAGCGTCGGGCCACGAGGGGCAGTGTAGACCGTCCGGCCGCTCAGCGCTCGGGCGCGTTGCGGATCACGACGGCAGCTCGGTTCCGTTCCGCTTGTCCGCCTCGGCCAGCAGCTGCGCGAGGCTATCCTTGTTCTGCAGGCCGACGGCGCCCAGTACGGCCTGGCCCTTTTGGAACACGGCGATCGTGGGGATCGAGCGGATGCCGTAAGCGCCAGCGGTCTTGGGCGACTCGTCCACGTTGACCTTGACTACGGACAGGTCCTCGCGCTCGGCGGCGAGCTCCTCGAGCACGGGTCCCTGCATGCGGCAAGGGCCGCACCACGGCGCCCAGAAGTCCACCAGCACCGTCTCCGAGCTGTCGAGAACGCGGGTCTGGAAGTTCGAATCATCAGCCGTTTGCACGTTGTTCTTCATGGTCGTTCCTCCTCGTCTCGGGGCGTTTGTCCAGCCGACCCAGGCTCCTCATGACCGCGGCAGCGCGCGGCTCGACGACCCGGTAGCACCGTTGGCGCCCCTGCTTTTCCACTGCCACCAGGCCCGCTCGACGAAGGATCGCCAGGTGCCGCGACACCAGGGGCTGCGGGAGATCGAGGCAGTGAACCATCGGTCCCACGCAGCAGTCCCCAGCGAGCAAGCCTTCGACGATCTGCACTCGAACGGGATGGCCGAGCGCGGCGAAGATCGCCGCGAGCTCGCTTAGCTCTGCATCGCTTCGCTGTGCGGCGGCCTTCGTGAATGTCATATACGACATATGTAATACGTCAGGCGCGTCCGTCAAGGGAGCGCCCGTCTTTTTTTTCGCTAGCGAGCCGAAAACGCGGTGGGCGCCAGCGGCGACGGGCGAACGCCGCTACTGCAGCCGCCGCAGCGAGGACCAGGGGAAGGGGGCGGGCCAGAACGGCGTCTGGATGCCGCCGAGCTCTGGCTCTACGAGAAACCACGCGCTAGCGCGCCCCGGCCGCAGCACTTGGAAGCTCTGGGCGGGCATGTAGCTCTGTCCGAGCAGCACGGCGCGCCCGCCCGCGCCATCGCGCGCCAGATCCAGCACCAACACCGTGTGCCCCGGCCCTCCGGGCAGGATCATGAAGTCCCCTGCTCGGAGCTCGGCCAGCGCGACAGCATCGGCCTGGCGGGCCAACGAGACGGTGTTGGCCCAGGAAAAGACGGCGTCGAGGTACTTGCGAAACGAGGCGTGGTCGTCGCCAGGCGTGCCCGAGGGGGTCCAGCGCAAGGCCCGGCCGTCCAACACCACCCGCTCGCCGCGCGCCCAGCGCGCGTAGGGAAGCGCGATTCCCGCGGCGGCGCGGTAGCTCATGTCGCGGCGGCCGCGAGACCAGCACCACTCGGCGTGCAGCCGTATGACGGCGTCGGCGCATTGCTGCAGGTCGGCCGTGCCTACGTCCAGCGTGGTCACCGCCGCCACGTGAGGGTCGTCGGCTCGGCGCAGGATCCGGCCGCGGTTGCTGCGGACCGGCGTGGACGGGGCCGCTAGCGGAAGGCGCCTCAGCCAGGCGCCAAAGGAGTCAGGCTCGAGCGGCACTCGCACGAAGCCCTCCGGTGGGGCGAAGCGCTGCTCCACGGTGTCTACGGCGGGCAAGGCCTCGACCGAGCGATCCTGGTGCCAGGGGTAGGGGTCGGTATCGAGGGGCGCAGCCGCCCGGCGCGCCGCCGTCGCTGACGCGGCCGCCGCGTTGGCGGTTGGGGATGCGCTTGGTACGGCGCCAGCGGAGCTAGGGCTCGCCGTGCTGATTTGCGTGGGCGGGCCCGGGCTCCGGCCCGTGGTCTCGGTCGGTCCGTCGGCGCCGTGGCGCTCGGCCCGCGTGCAGCTGGCGACCAGCGCGGCCGCCATCGTCAACGTCCAGAGCCATGGGTGTTGCGGCATGCAAGGGAGCATGGCCGAGAGCGCGAGCCTGGGTCAAACTCTCACGCGAGGCTGCTCGAGCCTTCGTTTGCGACCGCGCGGGCGCGTTGATAGCTTTGAGTGAAGTCCGTTGGTGCCGAAAGGACGATGATGGGGCGTAGACGCCGCCGCCGAACCTGGCTTTCGCTGCTGCTGCTGTGGATGGTCGCCCCGGGGCTCGGCCTGTGGGCTGGCTGCGACGCCGAGCAGGCGGACGCGCCGCCAGGGGGCGGGCAGGACGCGGGTGCGCCCGACGGTCAGGCGGGCGCCGCGGGCGCGAGCTCTGACGGGGCGGCGGGCGCTGCGGGCGGCAGCCCTGGCGATGCGGCCTGCCCGCGGCTCGGCGAGCTAGGCGAGCCTTGCAGCGCCGATTGCGACTGCCTGACCGACCTGGCCTGCCGCGGGCTGCTCGACGACAAAACGTGCTCGGTCCCCTGCTATGGCTACGGCGCCTGCGCCAATGTGCCGCTAGGCTGCGCGGGCAGCCCCTACTGCGAGTTTGCCATCGGCGCCTGCCGCTGCCCCTGCACCGCAGACGAATGTCCGGGCGGGATCTGCCACGAGCTGTACTGCGTGGGCTGCTCGAACGACGATCACTGCGCGGAGCACAGCTGCCCCGCCGATGGCGGCATCGAACGACCGGTCTGCCGCCTCGATACCGAGACCTGCGTGTGTGGGGGCCGCTGCGGAGACGGCGTGTGCGACGAGCGGGAGCGGGCCGGGCGCTCCTGCCCCACCGACTGCGCGGGCCCCTGCGCCGACGGCGAGAGCTTGCCCTACGACTGTGGCGGCAGCGTAGTGGTGCCGTGGTGTGTCTGCAGCGGATCGCAGTGGGACTGCACCGAGACCGAGCCGTGGCGGTTGTGCCCAGGCGAGACCGACTGCGAGCGGATGACCGGCTGGTGCCTGGCCACGGCTGACGATTGCTCGACGGCCGTGGCTATCGAGCCGCTCGGCTGCGAGGCCGATCCGGTCTGCTGCTTGCCGCTGGCCTATGCCGAGCGATGCGACCAGCTAGGCGGAAGCTGCGTGCCCAGCGCTGCCGAGTGCACCGAGCTCGCCGTCACCGACGACCCCTACGATTGCACCGCCCCGTCGCCAGTCTGCTGCATCCCCCGGCCCTGCTTGCCTGCGGGCACCAAGCATCCGCCCGGCTACGGGCAGTGCTGCCCAGGCCAGCGAGAGCTCGACTACCTCGGGCCGATGCCCGCCTGGGGCACGGACGGCGGCATGAGCTGCAATCTGAGCTGCGGGCAGCTTACCTGCGCGCCCTGCGGCGACGGCGCCTGCCAGCACCACTTCAACGAGAGCTCGTGTAACTGCCCCGAGGACTGCCCCGAGACGCCGTTTCCGCTGGTGTGCACGGCCGATGGCGGCAGCTCCAGCTCCGAATGCGGACGGCCCTTCTGTCGCCAGCAGGCGGGCTCCTGTCATGCGGAGATCCCGCTCTGTAGCGGCGGGCAATGCACGCGCGAGGTGCAGGAGCTGGCGGGCTACGTCTGCGATCCCACCGCGGACGGCGGACCGTCGTGCGTGCCTGGTCCGTAGGGGCCATCGACCGGTCGACATCCGCGGCGCGGACCGATATCATCCTCCTGCCATGCGCAAGAGCGAGCGATTGTGGGTAGGGGCGGCGGCGGTGCTGGTGGCGGCGGTGGCTGGCGACAGCCAGGCGCAGGCCGGGGGACGGATCAAGAAGACCGTCGAGCAGTGCAGCAACGCCTACGCGATCCTGGGATGGGCGCCCGGGCCCGACGACAAGGTGTGGGAGAAGATGGGCTGGGTCATGTACACCCGGCCTCATTGGAAGATCGCCGAGCAGCACGAGCGCGGCGTGGTGCAGCAGGCGAGCTTTCGGCAGTACGGGGTCAAGGGCGCGCCTGGGGCCGTCGCCTTCGTGGCGCATTGCGGTCACGGGGGCACCTGCAACGCCATCGCCGAGTCGTTTTTCAAGTGGTACGGGCGCGTCGGCGTGCCTGCGGTCTACTGCGGTCCGCTGCCGCGCCTGCTCGAAAACCCTTCTACGCCCACCATACCGAAACCGGATCTGACCGATTACTACAAGCCGAGCTCGATCGCCGAGGACCTCAGCGATGAGCCCAGCATCGACGACTTCTTCTAACGACGGCCCATCGGTCACAGCAGCCCCCCCGACACGTGCAACGGAAGCGGTAGCCATCTCGAGCCCGGCCGTGGCATGGGTAGATCTCGTGGACGGGGGGCAGGCCAGGAGCGTTCATGCCCGAGCTATCCCGCAAGCTGCGGACCCTTCATGCGGCCATCCGCGAGCTGGCTACCGCGGAGGATGAAGCCGGTCTGTTCGACGGGCTGCTGCGCGCCTTGGAGCAGGTCTTCGGTCGGCAGACCGCCGCCGTGCTGCTGCGAGAGCCGGACGGCGAGCACCTGCGCATCGCCGCCTCTTCCGGCTATGACCCCGAAGCGGTCTCGCAGATCCGCGCGCGGCTAGGGGAGGGCGTGGTCGGGCGCGCGGCCAAGAGCAGCAAGCCCCAGCTGATGACGGAGCTCGGCGAGGAGTCGAGCACCCCACCAGGCGTGCCCCAGGCCCGCTCGGAGATGGCCGTGCCGCTCACCGTGGACGGCGAGGTGATCGGCGTGCTCGACCTGCGCAGCCGCGACCACGCTTTCGGCGAGGAGGACCTGGCCTTGCTGGAGGCTTTCGGCGAGCAGGCCGGCTGGGCCCTGCGGCACGGTCGTGCCATGGCCATGGCCTCCGAGCGCGCGCGCCGACTGGCGCTGATCAACCAGGCCGCGCGGGCGCTGAACACCGAGCACGATCCAGACAGGCTGCTGGATCGCATCCTGCAGCTGGCGACCGAGGCCCTCGGCCTGGACAACGTGGCCGTGCTCGTGGTGGAGCCTGGCGGCCGCTACCTGGAGGTGCGGCGGGCGCTGCGCCGCATCGGCATCGAGGGCTTGACCATTCCGGTGGACAAGGGCGTGGTCGGGGCGGTGTTCCGCTCCGGCCACGCCGAGCTCGTCCCCGATGTCACGGCCGACCCGCGCTATATCGCGGGCGGGCTGGCGGGCACGCGCTCGGAGATGGTGGCGCCGCTCAAGGTGGACGGCGAGATCATCGGCGTGCTCGATGCCGAGGGCGACAACATCGGCTCCTTCGGACCGCTGGACCTCGAGGTGTTCAGCGCCTTTGCCGCTCAGGTGGCCACGGCGCTGCGCAACGCACAGCTCATGCGCGACCTGGCCAACCGCGCCCGCCGCCTCAAGCAGATCGTTCGCGCCGGGCGCGCCCTGAACAGCGTCTTGGATACCGACGAGGTGCTGGGCGAAATCCTCGACGCCGCCACCTCCGCGCTGGCGCTGGAGCGAGTGGCCGTGCTGCTGTCCGATCCGGGCGGTGCGGAGCTGGTGGTGCGGGCGGCCAAGGGATATCGCCATGCAGTGGGCATGCGCATTCCCATTGGCAAGGGCGTGACCGGGCACGTGGCCTCCCGCGGCGAGCCCGTGCTGGTCGGCAACGTGGCCGAGGACGAGCGCTACCTGCCGGGCGGTGAGGGCAGAGCCGCCGAGATGGCGGTGCCGCTGCGGGTGCAGGGGGAGCTGCTCGGGGTGCTGGATGCCGAGAGCCCGCAGCAGAACGCGTTTACCGAGCACGATCTCGATCTCTTCCGGGCCTTCGCCGACCAGGCCGCGGTTGCGCTGAACAACGCTCGGCTGTTCGAGGACACCCAGCAGGTCTACTACGAGACGCTCAAGTCGCTGGCCCGTGCGCTGGAGGCGCGCGATCACTACACGCGCGGCCATTCCGAGCGCGTAGCCGAGCTGTCGCTCGCTATCGTTCGGGAGATGGGGCTGGACGAGGCCGCCTGCCAGCTCACCCACAAGGCGGCGCTGCTGCACGACATCGGCAAGATCGGCATCCGCGACGCCGTGCTGCTCAAGCCGCGCCCGCTCGCCGCCCAGGAGATGGAGATCATCCGCCAGCATCCCTCCTTCGGCAACCTCATCCTCGGCCCGCTCAAGTTCCTGGGCGAGGCGGCCAACCTGGTCAAACACCACCACGAGCGCTGGGACGGTGAGGGCTATCCCAACGGGCTCGAAGGCGAGCAGATCCCGCTACCCTCGCGCGTCATCGCCGTGGCCGACGCCTTCGATGCCATGAGCTCCTCGCGCCCCTACCGAGACGCTCGCAGCCGCGAGGAGGCCGTTGACGAGGTGCGGCGGATGGCCTCGAGCCAGTTCGACCCAGCGGTCGTCGAGGCCTTCCTGCGGGTCATCGCCCGCCGCGCCGAGGATCCGGCCGGTTGGCCCAGACCGCGCGAGGACAGCTCCTTGCCGCCCGCTGCGTTCGCGCCGCCGATCGAGATCGACTTGGGCGTGCCCGACACGGAACAGCCCGGCGCGCAGGACGAGGACGAGAACGAGGAGGGTTGAGCGGCGCGACCGCGGTCGCCCCAATGCAAGCCAGAGCTGCCGTGTCGAGCATCGATCGCCAACAAGAAGCGCAGTACGCGCGCGCTCATCGAGCGCATCGTTCGCGCAGGTCCTCGCCGCCTGGCGGGCTCGGCCGAGGAGCGACGAGCCCATGGCATCATCGAGCGCGAGCTCGGCGAGCTGGGCATCCGGAGCCAGCTCGAGCCCTTTGACTTTTCCGCCAATCTGTACGCCGTCTTGGCTGCGCACTTCGCCACCAGCTTGGCGGGCTCGCTGCTCAGCTCTCGGGCTCCGCGCACCGCGGCCTTGCTGCACCTTTTGGCAGGCATCTCGTACTGGGCGGACTCGACCCATCGGGCCGAGCTATTGCGGCGGCTTTGTCCCGCGCCTCGCTCGCACAACCTGCTCGCCACGCTGCCTGCCGAGGGCGAGCTGCGGCGCAGGGTGGTGGTGCTGGCCCACGTGGACGCGGCGTTTAGCGGCTTGCTGTTTCACCCGCGGCTGGCGCGCTGGTTTGCCAAGGGCGAGCTGCCGCCCTGGCTCGCCCCGCTCGAGCGACCGCTACGGCTGGCCACCCATGCCCAGTTCGCCCTGGCCGCGCTGGATCTACTGCGCGCGGCTGGCCTCGCGCGATCCGGCTGGGGCTCGGCGGTCAATGCGCTGCTGTCCGCGCCTGCCGCCATCGGCTTGGCGGTTGCCGCGGACGTGCTGCGGCGCAACCAGGTCGTGGCGGGCGCCAACGATGATCTCTCGGGCGTGGCCGGGGCGCTGCTGCTCGCACGTCGGCTCGAGCGCAGCCGACCCGACGGCCTCGAGGTCGTGCTGGCCTTCACGGGCGCCGAGGAGGCGGGCCTGGGCGGAGCCCGGGCGCTCGCGCGGGCCAAGGCGGACTCCTGGGATCCGGCCATCACCGTGGCGCTCGGCCTGGACGGCCTGGGTAACGGCAAGCTGTGCTACTTCGAAGAGGGCGAGGTAGAGCGCGCGCCCGTGCCCGACTGGCTGCGCGAGCTGCTGCGCTCGGTCGCCGCCTCAGAGCCGCGCTTTGCGGGCCTTCAGCCCCATGTGATCCCGGTCGGCGGCACCGATGTGTACGCCTTTCGGCGGCGGGGCTACGACGGGGTGTGCCTGGGTTTCGTGGATCCAGAGCTCGGCGCCCCGCGGCACTACCACTGGCCCAGCGACACGCCCGAGAACCTAGATCTATCCGGCTTCGTCGACGCGGTGGACTTCGCCGAGCGGCTGATCTGGAAGCTCGGCGAGGCGGGTTGACGGTTGGGCCCGCCGCGCTCCGCGATCCTCGGTCCGGGTTTTTGAGATGGGCTCAGCCTCCGTCGGGCTGCGCCTTGCGCTTGTCCGGATCGGGCACCCAGCTCGGAACCGCGGGCGGCTTCAGCGGTGGTCGGGGCGTGCGTGGCTTGCTCGGGTCGCGGGCGTTGCGCACGCAGCGAAGGCCGAGGCCGGGCACCCAGTAGTCGTAGCGAGCCCCTCCGCGGAAGGCCGCGCGAATGCCGTGCGCGCTGCGGTTCCAACCGCCGCCGCGCACCACGTGCTGGTCTTCGGCTACGCTGAGGTGCAGCGGATCGACCTCGTCTTTGCCCGAGTAGGGGCGGTAGTTGTCCAGACACCACTCCCAGACATTGCCCGCCAGGTCGTGGATCTCACCCGTAGGCCACCGCTTGACCCCTCGGGGATGCGCGCCCACCCGGGAAGGCCCGCCGCCGTGGCAGCCCGCGTCGCCTGCTGGATGTCCGAGCACGCCAGGCACGTAGTCGGCGTGCTCGCAGCTCGGCGGCTCATCGCCCCAGGGGTAGGTCCGGCCGTCGCCCCCGGTGGCCGCCCACTCCCACTGCGCCTCGGTGGGAAGCTGCTGGTCGCGGCTCTCGCAGTAGTACTTGGCGCTCTTCCAGTCGACGCAGTTGACCGGATGATCGAGCTTTGCGGGCCAGGTGTGGAACAGGCGCCGCGTCTCGGGCCGGGGGCAGCCGTGCTCCTTCATGCACGCGGTCCATTGCCGCACGGTCACCTCGTGCTGGTCCATGCAGAACGGGCGGGTCAGCACCACCTGGTGCGGCCTGTCCGTGCCAGGCAGGTGCCCCTTGCCAAAGGACGGGCTCGAGCGCGGATCCACCGTTCGAGGACCGAAGTAGGCTCGTCCCATGGCAAAGCCTTCCGAGCCCGTGGCGGGAACGTAGACTTCGCCCTCGGGGCAGGCCGGCTGGCAGCGGCTCGCCTGGGCGTCGCAGCGCTCGATGTCCCAGCAGGTGCGTTCGAGCCGCGGCGGCTTGCCAGCTCGGCCGCATCGCAGCAGCCGGGGACCGTCGCAGACATGTCCGCCTTCGGCCTGGCCGTCGCAGGGGCGCGCGCCTCCGTCCGTCGAAGCTGGCTTGGCCGAGGCGTTGGGAGAGGGCGCGGCAAGGCCACCGTCTGCGGCAGCGTCGGCCTCCGACGGTGGGGTCTCACCGCTGCGGGGCCCATCGTGGCAGCACGCCAGCAGCGCGCAGAGCGCGATGGGAGGTCCGAGCGGGCCGAGGTTGTTCGGGCGCCTGGCAAGCTTGGGCCGTGGGATCATGCAGAGCACGCGCACCCAAGCGTATTCGCGCGGGCTGGCCGGTCCAAGTTGTCGCGCCAGCGCGCGCCATCCGGTTCCCTGAACCGGTTGATCCGTTTCGATCCACGGGGTATAGCAGCGCTCCCCTGACGTGGTGTTGGGGTCATGCATTCGGGAAGAGTTCTAACCTACCGATTCGGTAAGGAAATATTCGGTCCTCAGCCAGGCGGGGCTGCTGCGCGTTCAGCGGTCCGAGTGGTTGCCGCCGAGCCTTCAGCAAGTCGGCGAAAGGAGTAGCGTCATGCTCAGCAAAATCGGTGTCATCGGTGGTGGATACATCGGCGGCGTGTTGGTTCAGGAGATCGCCAAGCGGCGACTGGCCCGAGAGGTGGGCCTGAGCGATCCCGCTCCCTTCGTGAACTCGGACGACCCGCCCGAGCGTCAAGAGGTCCTTCGCAAGCAGTCGGTGTCGATCGGCAAGTGTCTGGACATCGCTGAAGGCACGCCGGAAATCGGCTGCGACTGCAAGCTGGTGGGCACCAAGGACTACGCGGCGCTCAAGGGCGCCGATCTCGTCATCAACACGGCTGGCGTGCCCCGCAAGGCGCGGCCCGACGGCACCTTCCCCAGCCGGGAAGAGCTGTTGACCATCAACCTCAAGGTCACCGGTCAAGTGGCCGAGGGCATCAAGGCGCAGTGCCCGAACGCGACCATCATCTCGATCGCCAACCCGCTCGACGCCATCGTCTACACGCTCGACAAGCGGCTGAGCCCGGCCAAGAACAAGCTGATGGGCATGGCGGGCGTGCTCGACTCGGGCCGCTACTGCTACTTCGTGGCCGAGGCGGCTGGCGTGTCGGTGGAGAACGTCAACGCCATGGTGCTGGGCGGCCACGGCGACACCATGGTGCCCGTGCGCAGCTCCTGCCAGGTTGCGGGCATCCCGGTCGAGAAGTTCCTGGACAAGGCCACGCTCGAGAAGATCGAGACGCGCACGCGCAAGGCGGGCGGCGAGGTCGTGGGCCTGCTGGGCTTTGGCTCGGCCTTCGTGTCCCCGGCCTGGGCAGCGCTCGAGATGGCCGAGGCCATCATCTTCGACAAGCGCAAGATCATGCCCGTGTGCGCCAAGCTGGACGGTGAGTACGGCCAGAAGGGCATCTTCGTGGGCGTGCCTGCCATCGTCGGCAAGAACGGCGTGGAAAAGGTCATCGAGCTCGATCTGACCGCTGAGGAAAAGGCGGCCTTCGAGAAGTCGGCCGCAGGCGTGCGCAAGACCTGCGACGAGGCCGACGGCCTGCTCGCGAAGCTGTAGAGCCTTGCTAGCCCTTTGGGGCCCATCAGCGGGCCCACAACAAGTGAGGGCCCGCTGATGGGCCCCAAAGGGTGAGATCTGCCTACCGCTTGGAGTCATTTGACGATGGGGGCTCCGGTCGTCGCTTCGCTCCTTCCTCTGCCCCCAAACCCCCGCGGGGCGTTGTGACGTTCGGCGGACTTCGCCACGCAGTAGACGATGGGGGCTCCGGTCGTCGCGTTGC
>CAYTYV010000210.1:0-10658 GCA_964441055.1 uncultured Polyangiaceae bacterium
ACGACCTCGAGCTGGAGACGACGGAGGCCGAGGAGCAGGAGCCCGGCCCCGCGCCGAGCGAGCCCGGCCCCGCGCCGAGCGAGCCAGGCCCCGCGCCGAGCGAGCCAGGCCCCACGCCGAGCGAGCAAGAGGAAGAAGAGGAGCACCGCGACGCGACGGCCGGGCGAGTCGCCCGAGCGCTCGGCGTGGTCGAGGACGGGCAGGACGAGGAGGGCCAAGAACGGGCCAAGAACCGCGCCGAGCGGCGGCGAGAGCGCGCCAAGAAGCGACGCGCTGGCCGCCAGGGCCTCGACGAGGCTGCCGACGAGCCGTCCGACGAGTCCGAGCGGGCCAAGGACCGCAACGTGCGACTGCGGCAGGATCTGCTGCGCAAGCGGCGCAAGGCGGCGAGCGCCGAGGCCGAGCCTCAGGGGCTGCTGCCCTCGGAGATGGTCGACGATGCGCTCGCTCGCAGTGGGGCGGCCATCCTCAAGTGGGTCAAACGGCACCGCGTCGCGGTGGGCTGGGGTGTGTTCGGGGTCGTGGTCGCGTCGGTGGGCGTGATCTGGTACCTCCACCGCACGGAAACGACCACGGCCGAGGCATCGGACCTGCTGCTCGAAGGCGTGGCCGCCCAGCACGCCATGGTGGTGGACGAAGAGGAGGACCCTCGCAGCGACGAGGAAAAAAAGCAGGACTTGCGGGTGATCTACTACGCGGTCGATCAGCGCCACGCCGATGCACTCGAGCGCTACCGTGAGGTGGCCGAGCAGAACGAGGGCACGGGCGCCGCCATCTTGGCCAAGCTGGGCGAAGCGGGCGTGTTGCTCGAGCAGCAGAAGTACGACGAGGCCGCGGCCAGCTACGCCGCCGTGCTCGCCTCGGAGCTCGCGCCCATGGATCCGGACGTGCGTGCGCGCGCGCTAGAGGGCAGGGGCTTTGCGCAAGAGGCCAAAGGCGAGCGAGATGCGGCCTCCGAGAGCTTCGACAAGCTGGCCGCCGTGGAAGGCTTCCAAGCGCTGGGAGCCTTTCACCAGGCCCGGCTGATGCTGGAAAAGGGCGAAAAAGACCAGGCCAAGGAGCGCCTGCTCGAGGCGCGGACCAAGGCCGAGAAGGCCAAGATCGACTCGGCTGCTTCGGCGGGCCCGCGGCCTCATCGTTGGCTCATCGATCAGATCGACGACCTGCTACGCGCCATCGATCCGTCGGCGGCACCAGCCGTTCCGTCCTTGCCCCCGGGCGCGGACTCGGCCGAGATCCTACGGCGCTTGATGGAGGGCCAGGGCTTGCCGTCGGGTGTGCCAGGCATGCCACAGCCGGTCGAGCACGACGAGCCGTGAGGGGGCGCGCGAGATGAGAAGTCTTTCGGCGGGTGTAGCAGCAGGCGGGCGGCGCGGCCGTGCGCTCGGACTTTCGGCGGCGTGCCTGGCCGCGCTGACGGCGGCGCTGCTCGGCTGTGAGGATTTGCCGCGGTCGGCCACGCCCGAGGTTCCGCTGTGGGTGCATCATCCCGGCGGGACGCTGTCGGTGTTCCTACGGCGGGAGCTGACATCGCCGTCGCGCAAGGTCGGCGAGCCCTACGAGCGCGGCCGACCGGCGATCGACGCTACCCACCGTCGAGTCTTCGTGGGCTCGGCCGATGGCGGCCTGTACGCGCTCAGCGCCGTTCGCGGCGCCACGCTCTGGCGCTTCGAGACCGCGGGGGCGGTGCAGTCCGAGCCGCTGTACGAGCCTCGCGAGGACGCCGTGTACTTCGGCTCCAACGACGGCTCGCTCTACAAGCTGCGCGCCTCGGACGGGCGGCTCGAGTGGCGTTTCTTCACCCGCGCCGAGATCACCCGCCAGCCCGTTCTGCATCGAGGGGTGCTGTACGCCACCAACGCCAACGACACGCTGCTGGCCATCGACCCGGCCCGTGGCGCGATGCTCTGGTACCGCCACCGCACGCCCGCCTTCGGCATGGAGATCTCCGGCTACGCAGGCCCGGCAGCACACGAGGATCTCGTCTACGCCGCGTTTTCCGACGGCGTGGTCATGGCCTACGACGCCCGCGACGGCGCCGAGAAGTGGCGGCCCGTGGATCTGAACGCCGACGTCGAGCAGCTGCGACCCGGTGGAGAGCTGCGCTACCTCGACGTGGACACCACGCCCGTCGTCGCCCGCATCGGTGGAAAAGACCGGGTCTTCGTGGCCAGCTACGAGGGCGGGGTCCACGCGCTCGACGCGCGTACGGGCATGCGCGTCTGGGGCAACGACGGCGTCACGGGCGTGACCGAGCTCGTATGGTGGCAGGCGCCCGCGCGCCCCGGGGCCTGGCCCGAAGGTGGACTGGGGAACGAAGGCGCCGTCGCGTCGTCCCAGGAGGGCGGAGGCGCAGGCGACGAGCGCGGCGCGGGGATCCATCGCATGCTGGTGGCCTCTTCGGGGCTGTCCGGTCTTTGGGGCCTCGACCCCGAGGATGGCAGCGCGCTGTGGCACCGCGATTTGCCCGCAGGCGGCATCACCGCCGCCGCTGCGGTCTCGCGCGCGCTGCTGATCGGCACGACCCGCTATGGAGTGTTCCTGGTCTCGCCGCTGGACGGTGGGATCATCGACGGCCTCCACAGCGGCGGGAGCTTCGCGGGCGCACCAGCAGGCTACGGCACGAGGGCCTTCATCTTGTCCAACGAGGGCGTCTTGTTCGGGCTGCACGCCCAGCCGCCGACGCCGTCTGGCTAGGAAATCTCGCTCAGAAGCCCTGCTGCTAATTGCGCATAAGATAGATTATGGTAACTTTTGGGCTCGCCAGCCGAGCAAAACCCTGAGCAGCCTGCTCGGGCTGCTGCGAACGGATCGCTCAGCGCGGCGTGGGAACGCCGGGCAGCGCGAGCACGCCGAGGTCCTCGGTCTCGCGCCAAAAGCAGACCTGACCCGGCTTGGGCGCCTCGTCCTCGTCCTCGTTCTTGGAGATGGCCTCCTGCCACGAGCTCACCGCCTCTGGAAGCGCACTGCCCTCCAGGGGTTGGAAGCCGCGCCCGCGCAAGAAGCTCACCGCCCAGCTCGCCTGCGGCCAGCACCAGGCGACCACGTGGCGGATGCCAGCAGCTTTGGCGTCGCTGCCGAGGTCGCGCAACAGCGCCGTGCCGATGCCGAAGCGCTGGTAGTCCGGTCCGACGTTGAGCGTGGCGAGCACCGCCACGCCGGGAGCCTCATCGCGCCAGGCCAGATACCCCGCCGGATGGTGGTCGGCCTCGGCCACGAAGACGTTGTGGCGCTGGCGCAGGCGAATGATGTCGATCTCGCTGCGTGGCCTCACCTCGGCCGGATCCACCCCGGCCTCGTAGTACATGGCCGCGCACTGCTGCTCGAGGGCGACGAGCGCCGCCGTCTGGGCCTCCTGAAGGCGGGTGGTGCGGATCTTGGCGGGGGGAATACGTTCTTGATCGTCCATGGCGGCCTCCGGCGTGCGTCCCATCATGGCCTAGCCGAGCCGGCCTGCGGGGTCGAGCATCAGCTTTGCACGGTTGCGCTGCACCGTGCACCATCGCTAACATCACCTCTGACGGGGCTTGCGCGACAATGGCCTGCATGTACTTCTTGTGCGGGCCCCGAGGAGCGCAGCGCGCACGATACGGGCGCGGTCGACGGCGAAGAGCATGGCACGAGCCAGAGCAGCACAAATGATGGTCGCGGTGGCAGGGGTCTGTTGGGGCACCCTCGGGTGCAGCGGCCCCTGCGAGGAGCTGCAGCCCATCTGCGACCATTGCCTCGACCCGAACCACAAGTACTCGTGCGAGCGGTCGGTGGATCGGGGGGCGGAGGACGTCTGTCAGCAGGACATCCCGAACTACTGCGACGTCTGCGGTCGTCGGGGATCTTCCGTCGTGGAGGACTGCAAGTAGACCCCGGATGGCGCGCGGGCAGAGCATGACCAAGGCGAGGACGGAACGATGCGGCTAGGCATCATCGCGGCAGCTGGCGCGAGCGACAGCCCTACACCCAAGGTCGGTGAGCGCGACGCAGCATTGGTCCGCCACCGCATCGCCATGGACGATATGGGCTTTCGGGTGAGCCTGCTCGACCCTGCGCGCGACCTCGGCGAGCAGCTCGATGCGCTCTTGACGCAGTGGGAGGACGAGGTCGAGGAGCTTTGGTTCTACGCCTCCTGTCTGGTGGCCTTGGCGGAGGACGACGAGTGCTTCTTGTGCATGGTCCCCGAGGAGCCGGACATCGGAGACGCCCTGCTCGATCTCGTGAGCTTGATGGCCGGGCGCTACGGCGAGGCCGCCTCGGTGGTGATCGACGCGCGCTATGAGAGCACCGCCGATCCGGCCGACGCGGCGATGGCCGATCAGGTTGTGGCGGCCATCGAACGCGCCGTGGACGCGCCGCGTACCGGGATCGGGCTGTTGGCAGCGGCCCGACCGCTGGGGGCTCACGACGAGCGCATTCCCTCGCGGCTCACCGCGGGGCTGCTCGAGGCCATCGACTCCACGTCCGAGCCCATCACCAGCGTCCAGGCACACGCCTTGGCCCTGACGAACACCGATTTCGGCTCGTGGCCGCAGGCCGCGGTGCAGGCTCCGGCGGCGCGGTCCCTTCTTCTGCGACCTGCCAAGGCTGAGTCCGCGCCGACTGAGGTCGATTCCGAGGCGCCGCCCGCGCCCGCCGAGGCCGAGCCAGAGCCTCCCCTGCCCCTGAGCGAGGAGCCGCCGCCTGACGAGCCGTCGGCTTCCCAGCCGCAGCCGGCTCCAACAGAGCAGGTAGCTCTGCCACGTGAGGTTGAACAGCGCTCGTCCGCGCGTCCCGCGCCGCCATCGGAGCGACGCGAGGCAGCGATTGCGTCGGTGCCTAAGTCCAAGCCGCCAAAGGCGCCCCTGGGCACGCCATCGGTGATCGTCGCGGCCGATCTGAGCGACGAGCCGGCCGCAGAGCTCGCTGCCGCAGAGCCCGCTGCCGCACCCCCGCCGGACGAGGCGGTAGAGGAGGCCTTGGCCGCGACAACCCCCGCCGACGAGGCCGAGGAGGAGGCCCTGGCCGCGGCAGCCCAGGCGGACGCGGCCGTAGAGCAGGCCCTGGCCGCGGAAGCTCAAGCCGACGAGGCGGTGGAAGAAGCCTCGGTCGCGCCAGCACGAGCCGACGAGGCCGAGGAGGAAGCCTTGGCCGCCGCAGCAGCCCCAGCGGACGAGGCGGTAGAGGAGGCCTTGGCCGCTGCAGCCCCATCCGAGGAGGCTGACGAGCTAGCCCCTGCTGCGGAGTCCGAGCCGCCGCCGCCCGAGGAGCCTGCCCCAGAGCCAGAGCCCGAGCCGCCGCCGCCCGAGGAGCCTGCCCCAAAGCCAGAGCCAGAGCCCGAGCCGCGGCCGCCCGAGGAGCCTGCCCCAAAGCCCGAGCGAGACATGACCCCGGAAGACCACGTCGACCGAGCTCGTGCGGTCTTCGAGGCGGGCAAGCTCGACGAGGCGCTCGGCGAGTACAAGAAGGCGCTGGCCAAGCTCGGCACCTTCACCTCGCCCTTGCGGGCCGAGGTCTATGTGGACATCGGCGACCTGATGCACAAGCAGGGAAAAACCCGCTTGGCCGTGTCCAACCTCGACAAGGCGCTGGCCATCGTGCCTGAGAACCTGCGAGCCCTGACCGCCTTGGTCGAGATCCACGCCGAGCAAAAGAGCTGGCAGGCCTTAGCCCCTGCCGAGGAGCGATTCCTCGAGCAGCTAGCCGACCCCGAAGACCGCTACCCGTACCTGATGGAGTTCGGCGACCGCTGGCTGGACCAGGCTAGCGACGACCAGCTGGCCCGCCAGCGCTACGAGCAGGCCCACCAGACCTATCCAGACCGCGGCGAGCCGCTTGAACGGCTGCTGGCCATTCACCTGGAGGCGGGCGAGGTCGACGACGCGATCCGCGTCCGCGAGCGACTGGCCGGTCTGCTCGAGGAGCCCGAGCTGCGCGCCGAGGCGCTGTTCGAGCTGGGCGAGTACTGCGTGTTCGAGGCGCATCGCGAGCGGCAGGCCATTGCCGCCTTCGAGGCGGCCCTGCGCGTCCGGCCCGCCATGACCGAGGCGCTCGAGGTGCTGGCCACGATGGTGGCCGACAACCAGGAATGGGCCGAGCTCGAGCGCATCTACCTCGAGGTGGTCGAGAGCTTGGAGGCGCTCGGAAACGAGCAGCATCCCGAAACGGTGTCCGATGTCCTCCGCCGCTTGGCCCTGCTCTACCGCGACCATCTCGAGGATCCCGTCTCGGCGCTGGATACGCTCGAGCGCGCGCTCGGCCATCGTCCGAGCGACCTCGAGGCCCACCTCACGGCGGTCGAGCTGGCCGAGGAGCTGGGCGACCAGCCCAAGGTGCTGTCGCACCTGCGCCAGGCCGCCCACGTCGAGCCGCTGCGGGCGCAGTCCTATCACCAGCTCTTCTCGCAGGCGCAGCGTTTCGGTGAGGTCGATACCGCCTTTTTGGCGGCCAGCGTGAGCCGCCTCTTGGAAGAGCCGACCGAGGCCGAGCAGGCCGTCTTCGATCAATACCGCATCGACGACGTGCCGCGGCACACCCGCGCTATCCGCAAGGCGGCGTGGGACTGGCTGCGGGAGGAAAACCCCGCGCACCGGGCCGTTGACGCCATCATGGCGGCGGTGGCGCCCGCGATCCTGCGCATGCGCGTCCACCAGCGCGAGAAGGCCGGCAAGCTGACCGAGCTAAACGAGCGGGCGCGCCAGGACCCGCAGAAGAGCACCATCTCGGTGGTTCGCTCCTTTGCCTGGGCAGCGCGCTTTTTGAGCCTGACCCCGCCAGCCATCTACGTGAACGACGAGCTCGAGGGCGCCTTGGTGGCCCCCTTTGCCAAGCATCAGAGCACCGTGGCGGGCCGCGGAGTGCTGCGCAACCGGTCGCTGGGCGAGCTGGCCTTTTTGGTGGGCCGTCACCTGGCCCTGCGGCTGCCCGAGCACGAGCTGGTGGCGCACCTACGTTCGGTCGACGAGCTGTCGACCTGCTTTCTGGCGGCGCTCAAGCTGGTGCTGGACGATGCGCCTGCCAGCGGTCGGTTGGACGACGCCTCCACGACCCTCGCGGGTCTGCTGGTCAAGCTCCAGACGTCGGAGGAGCAGGCCGACCTGGAGACGGCGGTGGCGGTCTTCGAGGAGCACGGCGCTCGGGTGAATCTGGTCGACTGGATCGCGAACGTCGAGCGGTGCGCCACCCGCGCGGGCTACGTGCTCTGCCGAGATCTCGAGATCTCCGCACGGATGATCCGCGATGAGCTGGAGCCGTCCTTGGTGGCGCCCGAGGCGCGCGTGGCCGACCTGGCCGGCTACGCCGTCTCCGAAAAACACCTTCATCTCATCAAGGAATTGGGCTCCAAGATCGAAGCGGACGACTAGCCCGAAGAAGGGTTCGGTGTCTAGGACCCGCGCAAAAAGCGGATGTAGGCCTGCTCGTCCGGATCGCGCCCGAGAAAGGCGCGCAGCATGGCCCGCTCGTCCGCTCCGCCGCCAGGGGCCAACACCTGCTTGCGCCAGGCGCGCGCGGTCTCCGGATTGAGCAAGCCCTCGCGCTCGAAGCGGCTGAAGGCGTCGCGGGCCAGCGACAGGGCCCACTGGTAGCCATAGTAGCCCGCGTCGTAGCCGATGAGATGGCCGAAGCTCGACTGGAAGTGGGTTCCGGGCACGTAGGCAAAGCGCCAGGTGTCCTTTTGGATCTGCTCGAGGACCTTGGTGGTGTCGAAGCCCGGCTCGCGCATGTGGTAGCCGAGGTCGAGCAACGCCAGGAAGATCTGCCGTTGAGTGTGTAGCGCCAGACCCACCCGACGCGAGGCGATCATGGCCTCGAACAGCGAGGCCGGGATGGGCTCGCCCGTATCGCGATGGCGGGCGAAGCGATTGAGCACCTCGCGCGACCAGGCCCACTCCTCGAAGGTCTGACTGGGCACCTCGACGAAGTCCCGCACCGTGTTGGTGCCCGCGTAGCTGGCGAACTCGGCCTCGGTGAGCAGGTGGTGCAGCACGTGACCGAACTCGTGAAAGAGCGTGACCACCTGGTCGTGAGCCATGGGCTCGCCCGGCCTCGGGAGGTTGGCCACCAGGGCCGCCATGGGGGTCTGCACCACCTCTGGGCTCAGGCGCTTGGCGGTGCGGATGGTGAACATGGCCGCGTGCTTGTACTTGTGGGCGCGCGGGTACAGATCCAAGTAGAAGCGGCCCGTGGTGCGAGCATCGGATCGGATGTCGTAGACGAGCACCTCGTCGTGCCAGCCAGGCGCAGACACCCTCCGATACTCCAGGCCGTACATCTGAGCCGTGATGTCGAGCAGGCCCTGGATGACGGCCTCGACATCGAAGTACTCGGCGAGCTTTTGCGAGTCGAGCTGGCAGGAGCGACTGCGCACGCGGTCCTCGAGGTAGTAGCGATCCGGCGGAAGGAGCTCGCCGTGACCCTGCCCGCCGAGGCGAACGTGCTCGGCCATGAACTGCTGGTACTCCTGGTCGGCGGCCTGCCGGATGGCCTCGCGCACCCGCTCTAAAAAGTCGAGGGCGCGCTGGGCGCGGCCGGCCATGCGTACCTCGATGGCGTAGTCCGCCCAGCTTTCGTAGCCGAGCAGCCGGGCCTTTTCGTGGCGGTCGCGGAGCAGGCGGTCGAGCAGGCCCAGGTTGGCGTCGCCGCCGCGGTTGGTGAACTTGATGTACAGCTCGCGGGCCGCGCGGCGGTCCTTGGCATAGGTCACGAAGGGGAAGTAGTCCGGGTAGTCGGTGCTGATGGTGACCCAGCCCCGCTCGTCGGGCGGATGGCTGCTCACGTAGCTCGGCGAAAGGCCCGCGAGCTGCTCGGGCTTGATGCGAATGTGGCCCACCGAGCGCGCGATCTCGGCGACGAAGCGCTGGCCCAGCTCGGTGATGGAGGTGTTGAGCTCCCGCAGCCGCTGCTGCTTGCCCGGTGGCAGCTCGCTGCCGTTGCGGCGAAAGTCGCGCACCGTGTCTCGCAAAAGGCGGGCGCGCTCGCCCGAGAGCTCCTCGCCCTTTTGGGCGTAGGCCGTGATGATCCGAGCGAGCTCGGCGTCCAGCCAGATGGCGGTGCTGAGCTTGTCGGCCTTGGTCTCGCAGGCGCGCGCGGCCAGGCGCACGGCCTCGTCGGGATGCACCAGGCCGAGCAGATAGGGAAGCTCCGAGCCGTTGCCGATCGACAGGAACACGTCGTCCAGCGCGCCCACGGTGCGCTCGAAATCGAGCGCCGCGGGCTCGGCCGGATCGAGCGCCTTGATGCGTCCAAGCCGCTGCTCGGCGATGGCGAGGTGCTCGTCGCAGAGCCGCGTCACGCCCTCGACGGTCATGCCGGGAGCGAAGGGATCGGCGAGCTCGAGCGGTGTGTAAGCGGCGCTTTCCGCGGCTGAGCTTGGCGGCTCGCTCGTGGCCTCAGCCTGGGCCGTGGGCTCGGCCGAGGGGCCAAGCTCGGGATCCATGGCGTGGGGCGCGCACGCTGCGCAGAGCGCGCCCAGAGCCAGTGTCAGGGCCGGGGCGACCGCCGCCAAGGCGCGACGGGCGCCCCCCTGCCCCACCCGCCACCGCGCGGCCGCTTCGGCTGGCCGCGCTCGGCGGGTCGCTGCCATCAAAGCTGCTCGTAGACGTGGATGCCGCAGCGGTAGTAGCGGCCGTCCACGGTCGAGCTGAAGGTCGATCCGCTGCCCTTCTGGACCCGCAGATACCAGGTGCCGTCCTCGTCGACCGTGACGTTGGCCTTGCTGCTGCCCGTGTACGGGCTCCACAAGACGTCGGCGTCCTCGGTCTCGACCTCGGATTCCTCGACGTTCTCCGAGGAGTCCAGGATCGCGAACTCGACGCCGTGGGCGCCCGAGCCGCTGCGCCAAGCGCCGCAGGCCAGGATGATCTCGTGGCCCGAGGTCACGTCGAAGGCCCAGTAGTCGACATCGTCGTCGCTCGGGTTGCTGTCGTCGTAGATCTCGCCCATGACGAAGAAGCGCTCGACGCCGGGCTCCTGGTTGGCGTCGGCTGCCTCCGCGTTGGCTGATTCGTCGTTGGTGTTGTAGTCGCTCGGCGGATCGGGCAGCCGGAACTCCGCCTCGCGCTGGTTGTCGAGCGAGCTGGTGACGTACTTCTTGTTGTAGAAGTCGTTGGTGCCAGCGGTGAATCCGGCTGGCGGCTGGATCTGGATAAAGTAGTCGGTCTCGGCCAGAAGCGGCACGCTCATGTCCATCGAGCCCATCTCGTAGTCGAGCTGCGCGTAGACGCTGCCGTCCGCCAGGTGAACCGAGATCAAGCCGACGTTGTTGGTGGAGCCGAAGCCGCTGAGGCCGTCGGAGCCCGAGGTGCCCGGGCCCGGGGGCGAGAAGTACAGCGAGGCGCTCATGGCGTCGGCGGGCGTCGTGACGGCGTAGAAGTCCGGTCCCTCGTCGTCGTCCAGTATGCCCGAGACGGTGGCGAAGTGCTGGTCGTTGCTCATCACGTCCGCGGTCATCGTTTGCGCGTCGCCCGTGGAGTCGTTGTCCTCGGTGTCGAGGTTGTGACGGTCATCGGAGAAGTCGAGCACGCTCTTCGCCACCAGGTACTCGAAGGTGGGTCCGCCCTCGAGCTCCGATGCTTCGGCCCAGTCGCTCCACTCCCAGACCTCCACGCTGTTGGTGCCGCCCCCGGTGGCGGGCTCGTGGTAGATGAGCTCGCTGTCCGTGCTGGCCCGCGGGAAGGCGTCGTCGTCGA
>CAYTYV010000211.1:0-10644 GCA_964441055.1 uncultured Polyangiaceae bacterium
AGCGCGCCTGGGCGTAGTGGGTGCCTGGATCCTGGTGGTAGAACTGGTGGGTGCTGGTGGCGGTGAGCTCGCGAAACGACGGCAGCGCGCCCGCGCGAATGGCCTTTTGCAGCCCAGCGAGGCGCCAGTTGGTCAGGCCGATGATGTGCCCGTCGCGGCTTGACGACTGCTCGTAGAGCGAGCCCAGCCCCTCGTTGAACCAGGCGGGGCAGCTCGGGAAGTTGGCATCCATGAAGGGGTGGACGATCTCGTGCACCAGCGTTCCCCCGCCCGTCGAGATGTTCATCACCAGCGCGCGGCTCGCCTCGCCGTAGTAGCCGTAGGGGGTCGATGGCTCGTCGCCGAACAGCTCGCGGGCCCAGTGGCGGTAGCTGCGGGCGTCCTTGAACAGCCAGATCTCCAGGATGGCCTTGGGGTCCTCCGAAAAGTAGTCCTGCTTGAGCCGGTCCACGGCCCAGCGCACGGTGCGGCGCGCCCGCTGTCGCACGAGCTCAGGCGCCTCGTCGCCGATCACCACGAAGGGCGGCTCGATCACGACAGTGAAGCCGCTCGGCAGGGTGGTGGCCAGCTGCTGGACGTGCTCGACGAGGTCGGCGTGGCGCGGCGAGCGCGCGGCAGATGCGTCGTCCGTCGGCTCGAGCTCGAGCGGTGCGGTCTGGGCGGGCGTGCTCGGCTCCGTCGTTGGCGAGCTTGCCTCCGCGGCCGTGCGATCGCCGACCGAGCCTGGCAGGTCGGCGGTGTCGTTGGGCCGCCCGAGCTCGGGGCTCGAGCTGCGGCATCCCACAAGCGGCACAGCCGCGGCTAGTAGGGCAGTCAACCAGGCTCTCGACACGCGCACCTCTCCCTTTCCCGTACGCTACGCGCGGAGGGCCGCGAGGATCTACTCGGCGGGCTCGCGCGCGGGATTTGGCCCGTCGCTAGCTTTCGCCGAGGTGGGGCTGGATCTCGGCCATCAGCGTGCGGATGGCAGGCACGTAGCCGTAGTCGAGCTCAGCCTCATCGTCGAGCTGAGCCGGGCAGATCGAGCCCACCAGGCCATGGGCCCCCGCCTCGTTCAGCCCTCGGAGCAGCTCGAGGTGCCGCACGGGCGGGTAGGCCTTGGCGCGGAACTGGGTGGTGCCGTAGTCGTTGTCGGCGTCCTGGCACAGCGGGTTGGCGTTGCCCGGATCGCACTCGCAGGCCACCTGCTCGGGCTCGGTGCAGTCGCGTGGCTCGGGCAGCTCGAAGATGCAGGAGTACTGCAGATCGCCGTTTCCCGGGATGTCGTACTCGTGGCCGTTGATGGGATTGGCCATGGTGTCCGACTCGGGCGGCATCAAGGGGTCGCCCGTTACCGGGTTTGCGCCCTCGCGCGGCTCGATCGACTCCCACACAAGCGGATCGGTAGGCCGCGCCGACGGGTCGGTGTGGTACTCGGCGGGGTTGCCCAGGATGATGTCCCAGGTCTGGTTCGCCACCAGCTCGTCGGGGCTCTGGAAGGCGCCCACGGCACGGCCGAGCGCGTCCAGGCCAGAGACCAGATCGGGGTCGCCGCTTCCGTCCTGGCGGGCGATGTCCTGCCAGGGAACGCCCACGATGGCCTCGACGAACACCAGCGAGGGGCTGCGCACGGGGTCGATGCCGTCGCCCGTGTCGAGGTCGGTGAAGATCGGGTTGGGGACCACCTCGCCGTGTCGGTTCTGCACCTCGGGCTGGGTCAGCCCGGCGACGTAGCGATCGATGGGGTAGAGAAAATCGATGCCGAAGCGCCTCTTCTGGTCGAAGCAGCGCAGGTTGATGTGATCCTCACTGGGGGAAAGCGGGCTCGAGCAGTCGTCGTCCGAGGTCAAGCAGCCCGGGGGCGGATTGATCTGGCCGCACGAGTAGCAACAGATGTCGTTGGGGTCGACCTCGCACTCGGCCGTGGGTCTCGGCAGGTGGAAGTAGCCGCCACCGACCTGCGCCTGGGCCGCGATCCAGTAGATGCCGCCGTCGCGGATCGAGCAGTCGTTCTCGTCGGTCAGCACGATGATGGCCAGCGCCGAGTCGGGCCGCAGAAAGGCGCGGCGCTGCTGCAATAGCTCGTTGTCCGTGCCGACAAGCTCGGCCTGGTCGCCCTCGAGCCGGATGCTCTGGTAGGGCGTGGGCTCGACCAGGAAGCGATACCAGCTCTCGAGCTGCGCCTCGAAGCCGCAGCCGTGCTGGCCTGCGCCCAGCACCATGTCGACCAGGTCCTCGGTCAGCCCAGCGGCGTTGGACGATCCGGGTGGGTCGAGCTGCGCGTCCGGATCCCACGCCAAAAAGCCCAGGCCCTCGTAGGTCTCCACCGTGCCGCCGTCGACGGTGCGCGTGATGAGATGGGCGTGGTCGTCGTTGGTGGGCTCCAGATCCGGGTCGCAGGTGTCGGCGCCGTGGCCGCCCAGGCTGGAGGTGATGACGCCGAGGTGGAGGTTGCGCTGCGGGGGGACCTGTCGTCCGTAGCCTGCTGGGCACGGCTCGGAGGGCTGGCTGGGCTGTTGATCGGCCGGGATCCCCTCGCTGTCCACACAGCTAGGGTTGATGAACGAGTCGAGCAGCGCGGGCACGGCGTAGCCCAGGATCTGCTGCTTGTCGGCCATGGAGCGCGAGTTGTCGATCACCAGCAGGATGTCGACCTTGTCGGTGACCGTCACGGCGCCGCCCGCGGCTCCGCTGCCGCCCGCGCCGCCCGCGCCGCCCATGCCGCCAGGAGCCTGGCCCCCGCCTCCCGCACCTTGGCCGAAGATGGTGGTGGTGTTCTTGCAGGCCGCGGCGCCCAAGGCCGCCACCGCAGCGAGCAGTGCCGCGGCAAAAATGGTGTGGTGAGCTGTGCTACGCATCGATGCCCCCTGGACATGGCCGGCTGCAACTCCGCAGCCGTGGGGGGTATGGTAGCAACCGCGCCTCCTATCGCGCTAGGCCTCCGCGGCAGTTGCTGCCTGCACACCTGTTCCGCAGTGCCGTGGCAGGGCCGCCTGCCAGATCGCGACGTGCGCTCGTCCGTAGATAGGTTGGTGGGCGGCGTGCCATCGCCACCCGAGACGCGCGAGAGCCCCGGAAGGTCGGGGAAGCGGTACAATGGGGATATGACGACGCTAGGCACGCTGGCCGAGGGAACGATATTCGGCAGGGACTACCGAGTTGTGCGCTCGCTCGGCGAAGGGGGCATGGGCGCGGTCTACGAGGTGGTGCAGCTGAGCACCTCGGCGCGGCGGGCGCTCAAGCTGATGCAGCCCGAGCTGGTGCAAGACCCCGAGATGCGCGAGCGCTTCGAGCGAGAAGCCCGGGTGGGCGCGCGCATCGGCTCCGACCACGTGGTGCAGGTGGTGGCCGCAGGCGTGGACGAGCAGAACGGGGTTCCGTGGCTGGCGATGGAGCTACTGCAAGGGGCTTCGCTCGACGCCTACCTCGCTGAGCGGGGATCGCTCGGACCTGGCGAGGTGCGCTTTCTCTTCGAGCAGCTCTGCCACGCGCTCGCCGCCGCGCACGAGCAGACCATCGTGCACCGCGATCTCAAGCCGCAAAACATCTTCCTGTCCGTCCCCAGGGTCGTGGGCTTGGCCTACGTGGTCAAGGTGCTCGACTTCGGCATCGCCAAAGTGCTGGCCGAGGCCAAGACGGCGCGCACAGCCGCGGTGGGGACGCCGCTCTACATGGCGCCAGAGCAGTACAAGGTGAGCCGAGTGACGCCTGCCACCGATGTCTGGGCGCTCGGGCTCATCGCCTTCGAGCTGCTCACGGGCAAGAGCTACTGGGTGGCCGCCGCCTCGGCTGGGGTCACGCCCGCGTCGGTCATGTACGAGACGTGCATGAGCGAGCTGATTCCCGCCTCGGCGCGCGCCGCTCAGCTCGGCCTGGGCGAGGCCTTGCCCGAGGGCTTCGACGACTGGTTCTCGCAGTGCGTCTGTCGCGAGCCAGACGGGCGCTTTGCTGGCGCGCGGGCGGCCTTTGCCGCGCTCGCTCCACTGCTCGGCCCGGTCGAGGCTCCTGCGCGGAGCATCTTGGCGCCCGCGAGTGGGGACCCAGTGGATGCCACGCGGCAAGAGAGTCCCGCGGCGGTGATGGGGGTGGAGCCGACCGAGGCGCAAGCGCCCGTGGCGGGTGCTTTGCCAGCGGATGCCACGCGGGAGGAGAGTCCCGTAGTGCGAGTGGAGCCGACCGAGGAGCAGGCGCCCGCGGGCGGGGCAGCGGCGGATGCCACGCGGGCCGAGGCGCCCGCGGTGCGGATAGAGCCGACCGAGGAGCAGGTGCCTGCGGGCGGGGCAGCCGAAGCCCCCACGCAGGCGCAGGAGCCGGTCGCTCCGGTCGAGGCCATCGAGGCCGCACCCTCTTCGCTCGGCACAGGACCTGCGTTGGCCCGTACGCTGTCCTCGCCGCGGTCCGGCCGACGCCGCTGGCTGTTCGGTGCGGCCGCCGCGGCCGTGGTGCTGCTCGTTGGCGGCGTCGTGATCGCCAAGGTGCTCGGCGGCTCGTCCGCCCCCGAGCGCCTGAGCGCGCGGCTCGGCACGGCCGTCCGCAGCATCGAGGCGCCGCGTGCGAGCGCGCCTGGCCTGATGAGGGCGGCGGCCACTTTGCTGCTAGAGGGGCGCGCCGAGCATCACCAGGTGCCGCCGAGCCAGCGGGTGAGGACCCACCTGATGCTCACGGTGCGGGGCAAGGACGTGGCGCCCGCCCAGCGCGACCCGGTCCATTTGTCGCTGGTGATCGACCGCTCGGGATCGATGCGCGGCGAGCGCATCCAGCATGCCAAGGCAGCGGCGCGTACCGCGATCGAGCGCCTGAGCGACGGCGACATGGTCTCGGCCGTGGCCTTCGATACCCGCACCACCACGCTGATCGCCCCGACGGTGCTCGAGGGAGACAACCGCGCGAGCCTCGTCGACTCCATCGAGAAGCTGGCCCTGGGCGGCGATACCTGCATCTCCTGCGGTCTGGACGCCGCGGCGCAGTTCTTGGAGACCTCGTCCGACTGGGTGGGCCGCGTGCTGTTGCTCAGCGATGGCGATGCCAACCACGGCGTGCGCGACATCCCCGGCTTCCGTCGCATCGGCGAGCAGTTCCAGCACCGCGACGCCTCCATCACCAGCATTGGCGTGGGCCTGACCTACAACGAGCGCATCTTGTCGGCGCTATCGCGCGCGGCGAACGGTCGGCATTACTTCATCGAGGATCTGGACAACCTGCCCGCGATCTTCGACCAGGAGACGCGCGCGCTCGGCGCAGTGGTGGCCAGCGAGACCGAGGCGTACATCGAGCTGGCCCACGGGGTCGAGCTCGTGCGCGTGCGCGGCCGCACCCACCGCCGCGAGGGCTCCAAGGTCGTGGTGTCGCTGGGCCAGCTCTCGCGCGAGGAGGTCAGGACCGTGCTGCTGGAGGTGGTGCTGGATCCGCGACAGCCAGGCCGCGCGCCCGTGTGCGACGCCCGCCTTCGCTACCGCGATCGCGTGAGCAACGAGCCCGCCGAGGTGGGCGGGCGCCTCGACCTGCGGGTGGCGGCCGAGGCCAAGCTATCCGAGCGGGATCCGGTGGTTGAGGTGCGAATCCAGCGCAGCCACACCTCCACCGCGCTGTCCCGAGCCACCCAGCTGTTCTACCAGGGCCAGGCCAAGAAGGCGCTCGGTCTGCTCGACCAGCAGGCCACCAACCTCGAGCGCCAGCGCCAGCGCTGGAAGCGGCGCAGCGTCAAGCCCGCGCCCACCCTGGCGCGCGACCTGGCCGACCAGAGCCAGGTCATCGACGACAACCGTCGGGAATACGAAGAGGCCCTGCGCAACAGCTCCCCGGCCGCTGCCGCCACCCAGACGCCCGCGGCCCGCGCCAACCGCCGCGGCTACCAGGCAGCGGACGCCTACGACCTGTGACCGGATCCTCGGAGGGCGTTCGCGTCGCGGCGATGCCCCTTGCCCGCCTTGTCGACTTCCGCGGGTAGCGTCGGCCTGAAGTGACGTTGCGCGGAAGCTGAGGTACGCCTCCGTCCGTCTTTCGCCCACACGGGATTGCCGATGTCTGAGCCCCCTATCGCCCTCATCGTCGCCATTATGGTGTTGATCTTCGTCGCCGGGTTCGGCGGCACGCTCTACTTCCAGCGCGATCTGTTCGGCCTGCTGCTGTCGATGCTGCGAAGCAAGGTGGTGGCCGAAGCAGAGGTCGAGTCCATTGAGCCCCACAGGTTTGCACTGCGGTACCTGACGCAGGACAGCCGCCCCCATCGGGTCTGTCTCAAGGTGCACCTATGGGCTGAAAGCGACTCCCTGAGTCTTGCCTGCGCCTACCAGGTGGCCGTCGGGGGCCAGGCGGTAGCTCAGGAGGTCATCGGCTACGGCCGCCAGCCTCCCCCCCCCTTCGAGCGGCACATCACGCGGACCTTCTTCAGCGTCCAGTCGAAGACGTTGAGCAGGTACACCAAGAAGGGCACCATCATCCTGACCGAGATCGAGCCCTGCGCGCCGGGAACGGAGATCGTCGTGGAGGGGACCATCCGGCTGGGTCCGGGTACCCAAGCGGAGCAGCTGAGCGTGTCCCTGCGGGGGTGAGCCGTCTCAGCGTCAGCTCGCTCTGTCGATGGTGAAGGTCAGGAGGTGGCCCTCACCATCGCGCGGATCCCCCTTGCTCGCGCTGCCGAGGTGCTTATCTTGGCCATGTGCGGTTGACGCCTGTGCTTGGCGACGCGGTTGCGTGCCCGGGCGAATTCGAGCGGGACCGCGCCAGCCGTGGACGCCGGGCAAGGCTCCACGGCCTGGCAGATGGGGAGGTTTGTCATGACGCTGGACAAGATGACTCACAAGGCTCAACAGGCCATCCAGAGCGCCTTCGAGCTCGCGGCGCGGCGAGGCAATCCCGAGATCCACCCCGAGCACCTGTGCTTGGCCGTCATCGAGCAGAAGGAGGGCGTGGGGCGCCCGCTCATCGCCAAGGCGGGCGCGGATCCCGAGGCCATCGTCGGTCGGTTGGCCAAGCGGATCGCGTCCTACCCGAGCGTCTCGGGCGGCGCTGAGCCGCGCGTGTCCGCGCGCTCGCTCGAGTTGCTGCGCGGGGCCGAGGACGAGGCCAAGCGGATGAAGGATGACTTCGTCTCCACCGAGCACATCTTGCTCGCCGCAGCCAAGCGCGACCGCGAGGTCAAGCCCGTGCTCGAGAGCGCGGGGCTCGACGCCGACAAGCTGCTCGCCGCGCTGGCCGAGGTGCGGGGCCAGCAGCGGGTCACCGACCGGGACCCCGAGGGCAAGTTCCAGGCGCTCGACAAATACACCCAGGATCTGACCGCGGCCGCCCAGCAGGGCAAGATCGATCCGGTCATCGGCCGCGACGAAGAGATCCGACGGGTGATGCAGGTCCTGAGCCGACGGACCAAGAACAACCCCGTGCTCATCGGCGAGCCCGGGGTGGGCAAGACGGCCATCGTGGAGGGGATCGCCCAGCGCATCGTCAACGGCGACGTGCCCGAGTCGCTCAAGGAAAAGCGGCTGTTGGTCCTCGACCTCTCCTCGATGGTCGCGGGCGCCAAGTACCGTGGCGAGTTCGAGGACCGCCTCAAGGCCGTGCTCAAGGAGGTGCAGGCCGCCGAGGGGGGGATCGTCATGTTCATCGACGAGCTGCACACCATGGTGGGCGCGGGAGCCGCCGAGGGCGCCATGGATGCGGCCAACATGCTCAAGCCCATGCTGGCCCGCGGCGAGCTGCGCTGCATCGGCGCCACCACCTTGGACGAGTACCGCAAGCACGTCGAGAAGGACAAAGCGCTCGAGCGGCGCTTTCAGCAGGTGTTCGTCAAGCAGCCCAGCGTGGAGGACACCATCGCCATCTTGCGCGGGCTCAAGGAGCGCTACGAGGTGCACCACGGCATCCGCATCCAGGATGCGGCGCTCGTGGCCGCGGCCACGCTGTCGCACCGCTACATCACCGAGCGCTTTTTGCCCTACAAGGCCATCGACTTGGTCGACGAGGCGGCCTCCAAGATCCGCATGGAGATCGACAGCCTGCCCACGCCCATCGACGCGATCGAGCGCCAGCTCGTGAAGTTGCAGATGGCCGAGCAGGCCTTGCAGCGCGAGCAGGACGAGGGAGCCAAGAAGTGCCTGGCCGAGACGCAGCTGGAGATCGCCGATCTGCGCGGCGAGCGCGACCGAATGCGCGCGCAATGGATGCGCGAAAAGGAGCTCATCGGCGAGATCCGCTCCATCAAGGAGGGGGTAGACCAGCTCCGCACCGAGCAGGAGCAGGCCCAGCGCAAGGGCGATCTCGGCAAGGCCGCCGAGATTCACTACGGCAAGATCCCCGAGGCCGACAAGAAGGTCGCCGAGCTCGAGGGCAAGCTCGGGGCCGTGCAGGCCGAGGAGAGCTTCCTGCGCGAGGAGGTGACCGAGGAGGACGTGGCCATGGTGGTGTCCAAGTGGACCGGGATCCCCGTGGCCAAGATGCTCGAGAGCGAGATGCAGAAGCTGTTGCGCATGGAGGACGCGCTGCGCGAGCGCGTGGTGGGCCAGGAGGAGGCGCTCGGTGCCGTGGCCGACGCCGTGCGCCGCAGCCGCGCGGGCTTGGGCGACGAGAGCCGGCCCATCGGCTCCTTTCTGTTCCTCGGTCCGACGGGCGTGGGCAAGACCGAGCTCGGCCGCACCCTGGCCGAGTTCCTGTTCGACGACGAGCGCGCCCTGCTCCGACTCGACATGAGCGAGTACCAGGAGCGGCACACCGTGGCCCGGCTGATCGGCGCTCCCCCCGGCTATGTCGGCTACGGCGAGGGAGGGCAGCTCAGCGAGCCCGTGCGTCGACGGCCCTATTCCGTGGTGCTGCTCGACGAGATCGAAAAGGCCCACGACGACGTCTGGAACACCCTGCTGCAGGTGCTGGACGACGGTCGGCTGACCGACGGGCAGGGCAACGTGGTCGACTTCAAGAACACCGTGATCATCCTGACCTCGAACCTCGGCACTGACGCCGCCCAGGCCATCGAGCAGCAGCGCGATCTGGACGACGCCGAAAAGCACGAGCGCATTGCCGAGGCCGTGCGCGCCGAGGTGCGCCGCAGCTTTCGGCCCGAGTTCATCAACCGGCTCGACGAGATGGTGGTCTTCCATCGGCTGAGCCGCGAGGACATGCGCAGCATCGTGGACATTCAGCTCGGACGGCTGGCCGAGCGCCTGGCTCGCAGCAACCTCGCCATCGAGCTGAGCGACGCGGCCAAGGAGCTATTGCTGGCGCGCGGATGGGATCCGCAGTTCGGCGCTCGGCCGCTCAAGCGGGCCATTCAGCGGCTGGTCGAAAACCCCCTGGCCAAGCGCGTGCTCGGCGGCGAGATCCGCCCGGGCGCCACCGTGCGCGTCGACGCGTCGGACGGCGAGCTGAGCTTCGGCTAGCTGAGCGTACGACGCAGCAGGCTCAGGGCGGCACACGAGGCCTGCCGTCGGATCTGCTCGCGGTCGCCAGCGAACACGTCGTGCTCGACCTCGGTGCCCCCGGCCTGCGCCAGGGCCCAGTAGCATAGTCCCAGCGGCTTGGCCGCGCTGCCGCCGGTCGGTCCGGCGATGCCCGTCACGGCGATGGCCACGTCGCAATCAAAGGCGCGCCGCGCCCCTTCGGCCATCTCCGCGGCCACCTCTGCGCTGACGGCGCCGTGCCCTCGCAAGGTGTCCTCGGACACGCCCAGCACCTTGGTCTTGGCGCTGTTGGCGTAGCTCACTGCCCCGCCGACCAGGTAGTCGCTGGCGGGCTGGGCGGTGAGCTGCTGGGCGATCATCCCGCCCGTACAGGACTCCGCCACGGCCAGGCGCCAGCCCTTACGGCGGACGCAGCGTCCCGCGGTCTCGGCGAGCGTGGTGTCGCCCTCGCCGTAGACCGCGTCCCCGAGTCGCGCCCGCACGTCGCTGGCGGCAGCCTCGGCGCGCGCGCGCGACTCGGCGTAGTCGGCGTTGCGGCCCAGCACCTTGACCTCGACCTCGGGGCTGTGGACGCGATAGGCGAAGACCACGTCGGGGTGCTGGTGCTCGAGCCCGGCCAAGCGGGCGACCACCTGCGACTCGCGCAGCCCGTAGGTGCGAAGCCGGATCTGATAGGACGTCTTGGGCGCCGAGGCCTGCAGGCGCGGAGCGACGTGGTCGGCGAACATCTGCTTCATCTCGGCGGGCACGCCAGGCAGGAAGTAGGCCGTGGATCGCTCAATTCGGCAGATGAAGCCTGGCGCCGTTCCGCCGCCGTCGTTGGCAAGCGCCTCGCAGCCCTCGGGCAGCATGGCCTGCTTGTCGTGACCGCTGGTGAAGGGGACCCCGCGCTCTTCGACACGCCGACGGATGGCCGCCAGGGCGGCTTCGTTGCAGCGAAGGCCGACCCGAGCGGCCTTGGCGACCGCCGAGGTGGTCAAGTCGTCGCTGGTCGGTCCGAGCCCCCCTGTGGCGATGATGAGCGCATAGTTCTCGCCCAGTCGGCGGAGCACCTCGACCAGCGCCTGTTCGTCGTCGGCAACGGTTTCCATGACTCCAATGGTGAAGCCCATTTGGGTGAGCTCTTGGGCGAGCCACGGTCCGTTGCGGTTCGTGATCTCGCCGCGCAGCAGCTCCGTGCCAATCGACAGCAGCGCTACATCCATATCCATGACAAAGGGCCCAGGATGCTACTCGACAGACCTGCGTTTGCCTAGCCCTCAGGGCGGCGACG
>CAYTYV010000212.1:0-10620 GCA_964441055.1 uncultured Polyangiaceae bacterium
GAGCCCAGGACCCTGCGCATGCACCCACGGTTCGCAGCCTTCATGCTGGCGTGGCACGAGAGGTGCGGCCGGCCTGACGGAGGCCTCGTGTTCCCGAACAAGCACGGGCGGCGCTACGCCAAGCGGGGTACGACCTTCGCAGCGTATCTCCGCCGGGCCCTGCGGCTGGCCGGTGTCACGCGGCGGGAGCTGTTCGAGCCCACCGATCGCACCCTGCCGGCCGATGACCACAGCATAAGGCGCCTGTACGTGACTCGCCTTGCCGAGGCCGGGGCCAACATCCAGCAAGCCATGGCGCTTACCGGGCACAGCTCCCCCGAGGTGCACGCGGTCTACATCCGCGCCACCCCTGAAATGCGCACCCTACCGGCTGCGGCGATCGACACCTTCGCCGATCGGGCCCTGCCGGCCGAATCTTCCCAGCCCGAGCAGATTGACGAGGGGGCCAACCTGGAAACCCCAACGATTTCAGCGCGCCACGCAGGATTCGAACCTGCGACTTCCGGCTCCGGAGGCCGACGCTCTATCCAGCTGAGCTAGTGGCGCTAATTATTTGAAACGACTATATTTTTGTTGGTGTACGCGGGGCAATGAGGCCGCTCTGCGTCCGTTCCGTTCCTAGCTCGGACCCAGGACTCTAGCAAGGGGCGAGAGGCAAAGCGAAGCGCAAAAGCAGAGCCGAGACAAGCGGCGGCTGCCTTCTACGGCCTTCGCTGCGGATCGCCGGGCGCGCGAGGCCGCGAGTCAGAGCGCGCTTCTGGCGCCTCGAGGCGGGTCTGGAACTTGGCCCCAGCGGCGTTTTTGTGCGCACCCGCAGGATCATGGACGGAGCTCTGTTTTCCAAGCGCAAAGGACTGCTCGTTGCGCTCGCGGCCGTGCTGCTGGGCGCCTGCGCGGGCGATGGCAGCGAGCCTGAGCAGGGGGAGGGGATCGTATCGGCCTCCCGAGCGAAGCCTGCCGACGAGGCTGCCGCGGATCCAGCCATGGTGGCCAGGGCCGACGGGCCCAGGTTGGGCGCTGTCCAGATGGCCGTCAGCATTTACGCCGCGCCAGACCCGCGATCCAAAAAGCTCGGCTACCTGCGCTTGGGCACGACCGTGCCGCGCAGCGAAAAGGCGGTGAAGTTCGATACCTGCCGCGGCGGCTACTACCACATCCTGCCGCAGGGCTTCGTCTGCCTGGACGACGGCGCCACCATCGACATGAGCCACCCGCTCATGCGGGCCAGTCTCGCTACTGCCGATCGGACCAAGCCGCTGCCGTACAGCTACGGCTTCGTCCGCGCCATTGCGCCGCGCTACTACCGACTGCCGTCCGTCAAGGAGCAGCTCAAGTACGAGATGAGCCTGAAGCGGCACCTCAGGAGCTTTCGGCGGCTCAAGGACAAGTGGAACGCCGTCACGCTCGGCGCCAACGACGTACCCGTGGACGGCGGCGGCCGGGTGCTGGGCGACCCGCCCGAGGGACCGCCCGAGCTCGGCGACAACGAGAAGTTCGGCGGCCAAGCGGAAAACGGCGTGCCGTGGTTTTTCGACGGCGGCCGCAAGATCCCCAATGTGGCGAGCTTCAAGGTGCCCGACTACGCGGTCATCACCAACCGCGTGGCGCGGCATGCGGGCCTGTCGCTCATCGATGCCTTCCCGGGCGATGAGCGGCACTTCGCGCTCACCACGGATCTGCGCCTGGTGCCCACCTCCAAGCTCAAGCCGGGCCGGGGCTCGACCTTTCACGGCGTGGAGCTAGGCCTGAACTGGCGGCTGCCGATGGGCTTTGTCAAGCGGGAGAAGGTGCACCGCTACGAGCGGCGCAAGGGCCGCTACAAGCGCCGCGAGCGGGTGGCGCTGCATAGCCCCGTGCAGCTCACCGGAGAGGTGCGCCGCGTCGGCTCGCGCCGCTACGTCGAGGCCGAGGACGGCAGCTGGCTGCGCACGCGCGATCTCGCCATTGCCGTGGCCTACGACAAGCTGCCCAAGTACGCCAAGGGCAAGACCAAGTGGATCGACGTCGCGATCCAGCGCCAGAGTCTGACCCTGTTCGAGGGGCCCACGCCCGTGTACGCCACCATGGTCTCCACCGGACGCGACGGCCTCGGCGATCCCAAGACCACCCTGTCGACGCCGGTCGGGACCTTCCGGATCCGCGACAAGCACCTGACCTCCACCATGGACTCCGACGTGGTGGGCAGCAAGTTCGAGCTCGTCGACGTGCCCTGGGTGCAGTACTTCAGCGCGGGCTACGCCCTTCACGGCGCCTACTGGCACCAGGACTACGGCCGCCCCCGCAGCCATGGCTGCATCAACATGTCGCCCATCGACGCCATGCGCGCCTTCATGTGGACCGGTCCTGCGCTGCCCAACCGCTGGCACGGCGTCCAGGCGGGCGAGGAGATGGGCGAGGGGACGCGGGTGTACATCCATCCGTAGCGGCGTGCTCCCTAGTGGCGGACGCCTGCCGTCCGCGCGGCTTCGCCGACCAGGTCGAGCTCAGGAGGGCCAGTGCGCTTGCTGAGCAGATCTATGCAAATAGGTTACGAATTACGTAACCTATTTGCACGATGCAGGCCCTGACCGAAGCCGCGTTGAAGCTCGCGCCTCCAGGCGGAGCGTTCGACCAAACCGTGGTGCGCAACCTGTTCTCGAAAGCCTCCGAAGGGGCACGCAGGCTGCTGGTGCACCGAGCAGTGGCGGCCAGAGCCCAGCGCGTCGACCTTGGGCGCACCTGCGACCTTCGTGCCCCGCGCTCCCGCCGCGGGAGCCTCGTCGCCGCCCAGCTCCTCGGCCTCGTCCCCGCACCCGACGAAACCGACGAGCACGAAGAGCGCGAGCGCCTGCACCACCCGCCCGAACAGCCCATCCATGGCACACTCCTTGTCCTTTTCCAGACGTGGTCTGTCCATGTTCCCTCGTCTGCCTTGCGCCCACCGACCCGCACGAGAACGAGCAACTCGCTAGGGCGGTGGCCACATTGCCACAACGACTCGTTGGCTTGCGCCACGAGAAGGAACAGCCAAGAAGAAAGGTAGGCTGTTGTGTGAGCGGGGGATACCTGCCGCGGCGAATGCAGTCCGCGCGACTGGCGTCTCCAGCCAGTACTACTGGCAATGATGCGATTCGCAACAGCCCCGCCAGTCGGGGCCTGCGAGCTGAAACGCGTTATGCCCACTATCCTCGACGGGATTTCGCGGAGACCCGCCGAACATTCGGAGCGGAGCTGTCGAGAGGCGGGGCTGTTGCGACGGCGCCTGCTGGAGGCCGCCGCCCTCGGCTGGACGTATGGCCTGTAGCTCGCTTCAGGGACGCGAAGACCGCGGCCGCCAGCGCGCGGCCCTCAGTTCCGTTGGGAGCACCACGATCCGGTGGGGCTGAGCTCCCAGCCGATGGCGCCCGGGATGCGCGCTCGGTGCGCTGCGAGCGCGTTGCCCAATAGCGGCGGGCCATCTGCCGCCCAGCGCGCGGTAAAGGCATCGCGCAGCTCGAGCTCGGCCCGCTTGCCGAGCGGGGAAAAGCCCCACTCGGCCTCCTGCGAGACGTCGTCGGGATCGGCGTAGATGCGCCACGCGAACAGGCCCGCGAACCACGGCTGGTCGAGCAGCGGTGCCAATAGAGCGCGGTAGGCCACGGCCTGGGCGCGCTCGTCCACGACCACATTGCTCATCGAGTCGGGCCACTCCCACGGCCGCAGCGCGGGATCGCGACGGGTGGTGTAGCCCATCTCGGCTAGCAGCACGGGTTTTTGCCATTGCGCGGCGATGTCGGCGAGCTGGGCGGCCACCTGGTGGCCTCCGCCGAGCAGCTTCTCGAAGTCGGCATCGGACTCGTCGGTCAAGGGGTAGAACGCGTTGACGCCGATGAGATCCAGCTCGGACAGAACAACGGTGTGGGCGAGGTCGTCCCAGTTGGCCGAGTAGGTAAGCAGCCCCGAGTAGCGCTGGCGTACCTGGTCGATGAGGCGGGCGAAGCTCGGCGCCCGCTCGGTGGTGACCCAGCTTCGCAGCTCCACGCCGACAGAGAACATCTCGGCACCGCCCTCTTCAGCCACCTCGGCCCAGGCGAGTAAAAAGCGGCTGTATGATCGGGTCCAGCGCGCCCAGCTCGCCTCGCTTCCCGGATCGATGAGCGCCCGCCAGCCGCCCGTCTCCACCCATAGGTGCGGGACCAGCAGCACGCGCAGGCCCTGCTCGCGGGCGTGCGCCATGGCCGTCAGCACGTCGCGGCGGTTCTGCTCGAAGGGCGCTTCGAAGCTCAGATCCACCCCGCCGCCCGTGAGATCCCACACGCGGCCAAAGGGCGTGAGGCTCACCCACGAGGCGCCGAGCCGTCGGGCGAGCACCATGGCGCGGCGCCCGGCCTCGGTGCCATAGCCCACCTCGGCATGCCGAGCGTTCTCGATGGGGCCCACCGTGATGCCGCGCACGCCGCCCCAGCCCGAGCGGGCCCAGCCGTCGGCGCCCTGAGGGAGCCCTTGCGGCGTGGGCCGGGTAGCGCCTGCGTCGAGCGGCAAAAGCGCCAGGGCCACGGCGAGCCAGCAGGCGATCGGTACCGCGGGCTTGGTCGGCATGGGCCGAGCCTAGCAGCGATCAGGGCGCGTCTGCTCGTCGCCTGGGCTACCAGACCCGCACGCTGTGGTACCAGTGGTGATAGGCGGGCTTGTTCTGTTGGTAGTCGGCAACGGTGGTCTTGAGCAGGAGAAGGTAGCTGCCGCGCGGGCCAGTGCCGTAGTAAGCGAGCACCGCGTCCCGGCCGTTGCTCGCGTACGCGGTCTTGTACCAATGACGGCCCCCGGTGTGGCGGCCCTGGTTGATCAGCCTCCAGCGTTGGCGAGGAATGCGGGTGAAGCGGACCCCCGCGTCCTCGATGGCCTGCGGATGGGCCTGCACCCCCAGCTTGGCCAAGCCGTGCAAGGTGGCCACGCCCATCTGCGCCCACAACTGACCCCAGCCCTCCCACGGTTCCCGGTCTACGAGTCGGGTGCCAGCCGGAACCATCATGGAAAACCCGTAACGCTCTGCTCGGTATTCGACCCAACCCGCAGGTCCGGGCTGGGCAGGGCCTGCGCCAGGTGCGGTACCGGGGTAGGGCGGTGGAGGTGCGGGTGCGTGGTGGACAGTGCAAGCAGACAGCAGCGCCGCAAGGGCCATGGGCAAGGCGAAGGTCAACGTCCGAAGGATACGCATGGAGCTTCTCCGTTTCTGGTGGCTCGGGGTCTGACTGTCGGCATGCTACCACATCCGGCTGGCGCCCTTCGCTAGGCCGAACCGCGTCGCCTCAAGCACCTGATGGCTTGCTTCTACTGCGCCATCTCCAAGCCGAGCGCCCAGCCGAGTGCCGCGTCGATTAGCGCGAGCAACAGCAACATGCCCGCGGTCACGACAAGGCCCAACAGCCGAGCAAGGCCGCGGCGCGTGACCACGAACCAGCCGAGCATGCTCAGCGGGCCAAAGGCATAGAGCGCGCAGGCCCAGCTCGCGAAGTTCCAGGCCCGCTCGCGCGCTTCGGCGTCCAGCCGACGCTTGTCCCAGAGCTGAAAGGCCAGGGGAACGGCAATGCCGAGGACCATTAAAAGCACGGTTCGGAGCACGTTCATCGCGGCCTCGGAAGCGCGTTCCTGGCGGCCGAAGCTGACGCACGGCAGGGCGCGATCCTCGTAAATGGCTCGTGCGCGAGCCCGTTGGCTCGCATCAGTAGACCTCGCCCTCGGCGCGAAGCTCGGCGGGAAGCCCGAGCTCGAGCGGCGGCACGGCCGCGAGGCCACCGCTCAGGTACTGGTAGCGCGCGAGGTTGGTGAGCACGCGGGCAACGTAGCGGCGCGTCTCGCGATAGGGGATGCGCGCCACCCAAAGGTCTGCTTGGCGATCGGTCTCGCCCCGGAGCCAGCGCATGACCGCGTGAGGACCGGCATTGTACGACGCCACGGCCACGGGCAGGCTTCCCTGGGACATGCGCAAGAGCTTGCCGAGATAGTAGGTGCCCAGCCGAACGTTGAGCTCGGGTCGATCGAGCGCGGCGAGATCGATGTCCAGGCTCTGCTCAGCCGCGGCCAGCCGGGCCGTCTTGGGCATGAGCTGCATCAGCCCCTTGGCGCCCACGGGCGAGACCGCGTCGGGGCGAAAGGCGCTTTCCTGGCGCATGACCGCGTGCACCAGCCCGGCTGGGACGCCGTGGCGTTCCTGCTCTCGGCGGACCAGCTCGGGGTAGGGCGCAGGATAGACGCAGTCCCAGGCCCAGCGGCTGTCCGGGCGCGGCGCCTGCATCAAGGTCTGATAGTCCACGGCTCGGGCGCCGATGCGCTGCCGCCTGCCCGCACAGCTGAGCAGCCCGTACATGGCGCACAGCGCCTCGCTCTCGCGGTCGGGGTAGAGCTTGGCCGCCTTTTGCTCCTCGCGGCGGAGCTTTTGTTCGGCATCTGCGTCCAGACCGAGCGAGTGCAGCAGGGCTGGCCCCTCGGGCAGGGCTACCGCGAGCGCGCGGGCTGCGGCTGGGTCTCCGCCAGGCATCCGCGGGGGGGGCTCGTGGCCGATCTCGAGCAGCCTGGCTCTGGCAGCCATGGCGGGCCAGGTCAGCGGCTGCTCGCTCGCCAGCTCGAGCCAGATCCGCACGGCGCCCTTGCGGTCGTCGGCTCGCAGGGCGGCCAGGCCCTCGAGCTGTCGCAGCATCGCCCGATCGCGGCGCGAGGGCGCGTCCTTCTGCAAAGCCACCAGCAGGGCCTTGGCGCTCTTGGGATGCCCACTGGACAGAAGGGCCAGGGCTCGGCCGCGACGGGCCTTGCGCGCCGCGTGGCTCTTGCCGTAGTGCCCGAGGTAGTCGCGGAAGGACTTGGCCGCCTCGGCAAAGCGGCCCACTTGCAGCAGCAGATCGGCGTGGCGGAAGGCGGCTCGCTCGGCCCAACCCGACTTGGCGTAGCCTCGGCGAGTGCGCTGGTAGCGGTCCAGCGCGGCGGCCACGTCGCCCGCGCGCGCGCTGCTGCGGCCTGCGTAATACAGGGCCTCGGGGCGGTAGACGGGTGCGACGACGGTTACGGCAGCGTCAAAGGCGGCCACGGCCTCGGGGTAGCGTCGGCCGAAGTACAGGGCCTTGGCCCGCGCCATGGCGATCAGGCCCGGCTGGCCCTTGTGTGCGCGCGCGCGGGCATCGAGCTGTAGGAGCGTCTCGTCGAGGTTCTCGGAGTTGGTCGAGCGCGTGAGCACGTTGAGCTCGTCGGCGAGCGAGAGCCGTCCGTTGAGCCGCGGGATGGCCGCGAGCGCCTGGCGAGCCTCGGGCAGGGCGGGTTGGTGCTTGGCGATCCACAGCCAGTCCAGCAGCGCCACCGTGCCCTTGCCGGTCTTTTCCACCAGCCGGGCCCTGGCCGCACGCGCGCGGGCCTCCACGGCCTTGCGGCGGGCCTGCCCCGCGCTGCGGACGGCTCGGTCGATCAGCTTGCGAGCGGTCTTGGGCTTGCCCGCGCGCTCGTATGCCTGCGCCGCCAGCACCCGATCGCGCACTCGCGCCGAGCTCGCCAGGATCTCGGCGGCCTCCTCGTAGGGGCCCGCCTGCGCGGCTGCCTCGGCAACCCAACGCCTGACCTCGTCCCGCAGAAGCGGAAGCTGCTGCTCGAGCCCCTTCAAGGCGCCCACGGCTTGCTCGTGCTGGCCGGCCGCCAGCGCGATTCGACCGAGCGCCAGTCGGTGCTCGGGCTTGGCCTGCTCCTCGGGCGGCAGGGCCCCAAGCAGGCTGAGGGCGCGATCCCAATCGTGGATGCGGGCTGCCTCGCGCCAGCTCGCAGGTGCTGTGGGCGGCGGCGCTGCCCTTGTGGGGCCTCCGTCCGCGGTTGGGGAAGCGCCCCCCGCATCGGCTCCGTCCGCCGTCGGGCTGCCGTCGGTCGGCCTGGCCTGCTCAGGCCCGCCGACCGAGCTCGCATCCCGCTGATCGGGGCTACCTGCGCGGCAGCAGGCAACCGCTGCCAGCACGGCCACGGCCAGGGCGCGAGCCGCCCTGCCAGGGCGCAGGCCTTGCGAGCACGGGGCAGACGATGGGCCAGGCACCGTGCTCATGGGCTAGCAGACGGGCCTTGCCGAGGCCCTAAGCCAGCGGGACCGCCGTGAGCACGACTTCTCTTCCCTGGACCTCGATGCGGTGGCGGAAGGGCTTGCCATGCTTCGTCGACATCTCGGCTTCGGCCTGCTTGAGCCGGTCGGTGAAGTCCTTGAGCTTGAGGTGATCGACGGGATCGCCCAGCGACCGCTTGGCCGCCACGTACTCGCCGAACACCCGCTGGTAGTAGGCGTCCTCGGGCTCGTCGCGCAGCTCCGCCGCTGCGCGCACATCACTTGCCGACGGCGAGGCCATGCGCTCATCGACGTTGATGGCGTCGCGGAACTGCCGCGGCGAGGGAGCGATCGACGCCCGCCCTTGCTCGTCGGTGTCGTCCTCCTCCACGCCGAGCAGCTCGTTGAGCAGGGAGTTGATGCGGAAGACCAGGCCCCCCAGCACGGCGTGCTCCAGCTCGAAGCGGATGTCGGTCTGCCCGTTGATGATGGCCAGCAGCCCGTCCTCGAGGTCGGAGATGGGGCGGGAGATATAGGCGTCGAGCAAAAAGGCGACGAGCACGGTCAAGACAACCCCGATGGCGATGGCGAGCAGCATGGGCGTGAACACGCTGGCCCAGCTCCCCACCAGGCGGGCCGGGGTGACGGCCATGATGACCGCCCGCTTGTCGTTGCCGTAGCCGGCCAGCTTGCGCACGCTGCCCAGCACGTCTTTGGGCAGCCCGGCCACGCCGACCGGACCCGAGGCGTCCAGCGCCTCGCGGAGGTCGTTGACCGCGGTCGGCGAGCGCAGCGCATCGAGCACGGCCTGCTCGACGCCAGCCGACTTGGCGACGATCTCCATGCCCTCGCCCACGGGAACCGCGGTCACGAGCGCGCGGCCGGAGGTGGCCTCGCTGGTGCTCTGCATGCGCTCGTCGTTGAGCTGGGTGCCCACGGCAATGCCCCCCACGATCTCGTCGCTGCCGTTGCGAATCGGCGCGTAGGAGACCAGCATCTGCTCGTGGTGCGCCTTGTCGACCCAGACGTCCGAGCCGGTCTGCCCCGCCTTGATGGTGCGCGGCATGGCCGGGTAGCGGTCGCCTAGGCGGTGGCCGCGCATCAGGGTCGATCCGTTACGGCCCAGCACCACCCCGTCGGGGTTCACCAACATCACCAGCGCTGGCTTGACGCCGTCGAGCTCGCTCGCCTGCTTGGCCGCCTCGTTGACGGCGTCGGCCATGGTGGTCGCAGCGGTCGCGCGCGCGGCGGGCGTGCCCGCATCAAAGGGCTCGCGCAGCTTTTTCTGGGCCGCCTGGTGGGCCAGCCAACGCTCGATCCGCAGGCCCTCGACCTGGAGCTCGGCCACGGCGGCGGTGACCGCCCGCGGAGCCTCCTCGCGGTTGGACAGATCGCCCAGCATCCACCGCATCAGGGTGAACGACAGAACGCCCACGAGAACCACGACGATGGTGAATACCCCGATGATCTTGGCGCGCATGGGGCTCTATCCCCTCCTGTCGATGGAGCGTCTAACCGCTCGGAAATGCACTGCGAAACCGTACGTTAGCATCCGAGCGCCAGGGCCTACAACTCCCTGGGTCGCCCAGGGGTTAATCGCTCGGCGGGGGACAGGCCGCCGCCCTACGGATGACCGGCCAGCTCACGCGAGCTCACAAAGATCATCGCCCGCGAGACGTCGGGCTCGCGGGCATGGGGTGAGTAACGGGACTTGAACCCGCGACAACTGGAGCCACAATCCAGTGCTCTACCACCTGAGCTATACCCACCGCAGCACGTGCGCACCAAGGCGCACTGCACATATTACTCACTAGCTCGCCGAGCACAATCCCGCCAGGTAGCGGGTTGTCGTTGCGGCCCCGCCGCCAACCCCGTATCGTTGGCCCATCGATGCTGCGGGCTGCCGCCACTGGCGGGCGGTGGCCTCGTCAACCCTCTCGTCACGAGTGTGCCCATGAAGCTTTCGAGTCACGCGCTGGTCCTTTCGGCCCTTGGTCTCGGGGTGTGCGCTGGTTGCTCTGACCCCGTGCCCCCGGCCCCGCATGGTGCCTGGGTCGTCGAGTTTCAAAGCCTCGGCAACTGCGGACCGAACAGCCACGTCACCAAGATGGGCGATCTCACGGCGGTGGAGCTGACCGCGCTGGAGCAGGACACGGTCAACGGGGCGCGCATCGACTGCGGCGTGCGACAGGATGGCAACCAGTTTTCCATCAACGCCTATGCGGCCAAAGGGGCCAACGCGCTGCAGATCAGCGTGAGCGGGTTGACCAAGGCAGCCACCTCAGCGGACGGCGAGTGGGTGGCGGGAGCCATCCGCTACCAAGGCGCGCAGAGCGTCAACGACTACAGCTCGCCCGCCGACGAGCCCTGCCACTTCTTCTTCGAGACCGACCCGCAGCGGAACAACACGGCCGCGGGTATCGTGTGGCTGTCGTTCGAGTGCCCGGTCGTCGAGAACGTCTCCATCAACGAGCAGTGCATTCTGAAAACCAGCCGCGCTGCTTTCGAGCTCTGCGACGAGTAGCTCCGGCGTTGGCTCGCGGCGCTGTCGCGGCCGGCCGCTTGAGAACCCGGGACCGCCGCTTTCGCAAACCCTGCTG
>CAYTYV010000213.1:0-10596 GCA_964441055.1 uncultured Polyangiaceae bacterium
ATCGATGTCCTGGAGCAGGGGATCCGAGACTTTTTGCAGGGGACCGGTGTCCCCGAGCAGGGGATCGGCACCCGCTTGCATACTTTCCGGGGCCCAGAGCAGGTATCTGACGCCAGAAAGCGCGCAACAGCCCGCTGCATCGTGTCGAGGACATCGCAGGAAGGCCAAAGAAGGCCAGGGCGCTGCACGGTGCGGTGCCCGCGAAAGGAGATTCGATCATGGCAAGACTCACCACGGGACAGAAGGCACAACGCGTCGTGCGGTTTCTCATTGGCGTGCGCAAGCCGCGCGTGGCGACGGCGCTCGCGAGCTACGGCTTCACGCAGGAGGCGCTCGACGAGGGTTGGACGCTGTTGCGCGCCTTGGCTGGGGAGAAGCTCGCGGTTCCAGCGCTGCCGTCTGGTCCCGATCCGGCGCTGGTGGAGCAGCTCGATGACTGGGAGAACAAGTGGTTCACCATCGCCGACGCTACGCTGACGCGGCACTACCCCGCGGTCCAGGAGCAGGTCTTCCTGAACCTGTCGCGGACGTCGGGGCCGGAGGTCACGGTATCGGTCGGGACGTTCCTGCAGCGGCTCGAGGCGCTCGAAAACGGCAGCGCCGATGAGCAAGCCGCCCACCAGCTGCTGGTCGCCCGCGGGCTGACGTCCGAGGTGGTCCAGGCGGCCAAGGAGCTACTCGACGCCGTTGGCGCCATTGGCGACATGGCCCTTCCCATCGTTGACGAGGCTGCCATTGCGGCGGCGGAGGACGCGATGTGGGCCTGGTACCTCGAGTGGAGCGCCATCGCGCAGCTCGCGATCAAGGACGGGCGCTTGCTGCGCGCCCTCGGCTACCGGAGCACGCGTTCGGGCAACAGCGACGAGGAACCAGCGACCGAGCTCGAGGACGACGGCGCGATCGCCGTCCCCATGATCTGAGCCAGCTCGAGCACGAGGCAGGGCCGCTCGGCCCCGGCCCCGCCTCCCCCCGGCCCCTTGTGATGGCGTCCGTCTTGGCGCACAATCCGGGTAGTCGCACACAAGCGGGGAGCGGACGGTCACATCGTGTGCGCCACCGTGCACGTCGGACGCCGAAGAGGAGGTCTGGGATGAGCGGGACGAGGATGAAACGGGCGAGCGCATACGCTCTGGTATTGCTATGGGCTTTTCTGGGCGCGTCGCGACCGTCCGCCGCGGCGGGCGAATTCGACGGTCCGTGCGACGCCCAGCCCGAAGACGCCGCGAACATGGCCACTGCGGCCACCTGGATCGAAAGCCTCCAGTACACAGCGCCCGAGTTCCCGAGCATCGGGGCAGTCAAGACGCACCACACCGCCGCGTACGTCGATCCAGGCGAAAACCAGTACTATCGCGTGGTCGTGTACAACGCCAATCTGGCCCTGCGCGGCCTGCTGCGGTCGGCCTCGCCAAACCGGTTGCAGGTAGTCGAGCTCTGGCTGCGCTGGTACCTGGACCATCTGGACACGCCGCCAGCTCCACCGGGCATCGTCTACGACCACTGGTACCTGGCCGACGGCACTGGCGAGACGACCTGTCCCGACGGCATAGACCCGCCGCTGTGCGACTTCACCGACGCGGCCGACAGCGTGGCGGCCACCCTTCTGCTTCTGGCGTGGGACTACCTCCAGTACGGCGGAGATATTGCGTTCCTCCAGGAGTCGGACAACAAGGAGAAGCTCGAGGCCGTGGCCGACGCCATCCTTGCGCTGCAACAGGAAGATGGTTTGACCTGGGCAAAGGACACCTGGCGCGTCAAGTACACCATGGACAACGCCGAGGTCTACGCCGGACTCCGGGCCATGGTGCATCTGGAGCGGAAGGTCTTCCGGGATCCGCAGGCTGCGCGGACCTATCGGGTCGCCGCCGTCGACGTGAGGCGGGCCGTTCGCCGCGTCCTCTTCGACGGCCAGATCCGCCTCCACCGAGTCGCCCGCTTCGAGAACGACACCTTCCAAGACGCCGACCTGGACGTATGGTATCCGGGCTCCGTGGCGCTGGTCTGGCCCCACCTATTCGGTGTGATCCCGGCGGCGGAGATCCGCGCGCAACGGCAGTTGTCGGCCCTCAACGACAGCTGGGACGGGTCGCCCAACCCGGACTGGACCACCAGCGTCGTCGATCCGGACGGGTTCCTGTGGCCCTCGGTGGGCCATGCCGCCATGCTGGCCGGAGACTGCACGTCGGCCCGCCAACACCTCGATTTCGTTGTCGCCGAGCGGTTTCCCGACTTCGACTACCCCTTCACGGCGGACGACGCCGGTTGGCTCATCATGACGCTGAGCCGATTCGAGTAGTGAGCGCGCCAAGCCGACCGCGTCGAAGCCGGAAGGCCGGGCCCGGGCGCGCCGCCACCCGCCGTCGACGACATCGCCTTCCTGCAGTACACCCGATGTCGTCACGACTCGGCCGTATCCGTCCGTTCGATCGCTACCTGGTTTTCGTCCTTGTGCCGCAGGCTTTCTATCCATGTTCTGTACATTGTTTCGACACAGAATATGGATATTTCTTAGGCTCAGGAGAGCCATCGGCTGGGCGGCTTCGTCCGGTTCATGAAGGAAGAGTGGCCGCGGGCCACGGTGCTGCTGTCCGGCTCGACCTTGACGCGGCTGTTCCGCGACGATGTCCGCTACCCCGTCGGTCGGGTCGAGCGGCTGATCCTGCGGCCCCTATCGTTCCAGGCCTGCCTGCGGAGCGTAGCCAACTTCGTCGGCTCGCCCTCCAAGAACACGACGGTCATCCCGAACCCCAGCAGCCCGGTGAACCAACGGATCAACGAGGTCTTCGCGCGCCTCGAAGCCTGGCATCTGGTGCTCCGCTCCGATCAGCGCGGGCCGTCAGCGTCGTCCAGCCATGGCTACCTGCCGAAGCGCTACCTGTTCGATACCGGCCTGCTGCGCCATCTCCGCGAGGGCGCCGTACCCTCTATTGGCGTCCTGGAGAGCTCTCCCACCCTCCGAGGTGCGCTGGCCGCTGTCATCGAGAACCAGGTCGCCATCGATCTGATGCGGACGAGCGATGCGCTGACGGGGTGGAAGCGGACCTCCGCGGGGAACGAGATCGACTTCGTCGGCCGGACGCCCGATGGATCCGCCCTGCCCATCGAGTGCAAAGCGACCCTGAAGTGCGACGGTCGGCACCTCCGCGGCCTGCATGCCTACCTCGACATGCTCCCAGCGCCAGCGGGCTGTGTGGTCAGCCTAGCGCCCTACGAGGTGACGGAGCGGCACGACGGTCGACCGATCGTCTGGCTGCCCGCCTATGCTGCAGCCCGGTTGCCAGTATTGGTGAAGTGACCCGGCACCGCTCCTTGGCTTGGCCGATCATTCCGAGCTGACCGTCCAGCGAAAGGACGGCTGGACGGGATTCCCCGTCCCTTCCCCGGTCCTCCCTTTCGATTTTCCCACTCTCCAGGTAGCACCTGCAGACCAGAACCCTCTCTGTTCCGGCCTAGAGGTGGCATGCCCTCAAACGTACTGGGAACTTCAAGCGTCTACCAATGACCTCGTGCTTGGGCGCCGAGGCTTGTCGAACACGGGCAGACGAGCAGCGGCCAGGATTATCTGGGCTTTGGCTATGCCAACCTTGAGGATGGCTGCGAGATCCGCCTCATTCATTGGCCGAACATCGTCCACAACAAGCTTCTGCGCCTCGCGAAGCCGGCGTGCGTAGGTCCGCCCGACTCCGTTGATCTTATCCACTGGCAGGTGCCCCCCGGCCGGCCCAGTCGCCGCGAGCACAAGGCCGCCGGGTTGTCGGTCTAGAATGAAGCCGTGAGCTGCTGTCAGGATCAGCTCAGCTCGCCCAATGCTGACGTCGAGAATCTTTGAGAGCTCGGGGCCCTCCAGCCTGCGCAGGGCTGCGATCGTCGTAATCTGCGCCGCCGAAAGGCGTTCCGACAGTTTAGGTCCAACGCCGTTGAGTCGTTCGGGCGGTTCGTCTTCCAGCGACCTGCTAGTCGCCGGTCGGAGTGAGCGGCGAAACGCTGCGATTTCCAGCACTTGATCCACGGACACGAACGACCCATCGAGCAAACGGCGTTCCATCTCGGAGAGGCGAACGGGAAATGCCCTGTGGTCACCGGCGCATTCGCAGATCCACGAGGTCTTCACTTTCCATGAGATTTTGATGTCATACTCGTCTGCCCCAAGGACCGTACCGATCGCTCTGAACTGGTCGTCGGTGATCGTCACACCGCTCGAAAGGCGAGTCGCGAGTTGAGAGTGCAAGTCGCCGCGGTCCACCCAGTTCCAGTCGTTCACGTAGTCGATGCGGCAACGGTCGCCTTCAAGTCTCGTCTTGGTCCAACGACCTTCGACATCTACTTGATGGGCGCCATTGAGAGTCAGCAGCATTGAGTCGAGGTCGTTTAGACGAATTGCGTCGTCCACACCAGGCGGCAATGGCGGATCTCCTGGTTCACGTCGCAGCTTCTCCTTGAACGTGCCTTTGCCTGGCGTACAGTCCCCGCACAGTTCCCTGGTCTTCGCCTCGTAGAACGCGAGTTCGGCGTTGCGGATTGCGGGCCGGGCCCGCATGAAGGGGCCCCACTTTGGCCGGTCGCCCTCGGTGCGCGTGAAGCGGTCCCCGTTGCCGTCAACGTAGTGCATCATCAGCTGGTGGGCATACGCCTTGCCGTCGTCGTCGGCCAGCAATTCCAAGAATAGCCAAACCCACAGTTCAGTAGGGATGCCTGTTCCGAGTTCGATCAGGTCTTCCAGGTCTTCCACGCCCATAGTTCCTCCGAACTGCGCTTCTCTGAACGCGAAGGAACTATACATCGACCACGGTGATGTGCGGCCCCATAGCCGTTGGGCAAGGGCCTTTCTCATCTGGTCCCTCTCCTGACGAATGAGTGTTGCCGTGGTGGGCTCACGCCCCGAAGCCGCCGGACTCAGCCCTCCTGCGGCTCACGGGTGGGCTCGCTGGCATCGAGGATGCGCGCCGCCGCCTCAAGGGCGGCCTCGGCGTCGGCAGATGTGGCCTCCAGGGTACGCTGAACGGGGTAGCGCCCCGGGATGTACCAGGGGTCGAGGACCAAGGCGTCCTGCTCAGACGCCGCGTAGCGGGGATCGACCTGGTGGCAGAAGTCCAACAGGCGGACCAGCGAGTGGATCCGCGGAGGCGCCTTTCCGAGACCTGCGAGGTGCCCCTTCAAGGCCAGCTCGGCAGCTTGATGGGCCATGAAGCAGGTGAAGCCTGGAATCCCGGAGCCAGCGAACCCCGACCGGGCAAAGGCAAGGGCGTCGCGAGCTTTGGACAGCCACTCGTCACGCAGCATCGAGCGGCTTCTCCAGGATGGTTCGCCCTCCCTCCAGCATCGCACGGAAGAAGGGGTCGCCCAAAGACAGACGTTCGGCAATCTCTGCGGGAGTGAAAACCAGCGCCTCGAAAGCCGGCATGGACCGCCATTGGGCGCGACGCTCTGGCCGGTGGAGCCTGGCGGTGACATCGCGCATGCGCTCGACGGGCCTACGAGGGTCATCCTTGACGATCAAGATGTCGACGTCGCTATCCGGTCGATGGTCTCCGCTGGCGCGCGAGCCGAAGACAACGATTCGGTCCGGATCGTACTCGCGCAACGCATCGATGATGTAGGCTTCGACAGGATCCACCATATGTGACCCTACGTGGCGTAGCGCACTGGGTCAAGCCACCGGCTTGTCGCCATGTCCACCCCTCCCCCGCTTGCATCGTCAGCGCAGCCTCCGGCGAACCCGGGGGGATTCAAGTAGGGAAATCGAAAGTGTGGAGCGTGGAAGGGGAGGGGAAGGCGGAAACGTGAAGCCACAGTGGTAGGCATTTGTCGGATAATGTGGGATGTATTCGCTTCCGGTCCCACACCCCCTCCCTGCTCATTGCTTCACTCTACGCCTCGGCCATCCCCCTCCCATGCCCGGTCCTCCCGTTCGAGTTTCCGACACTCACCGCGCTCGGGTGGCGACCACCGCGACGCTGAGCCCGCCGATCTCGATGCGCCGAGGCTCCTCTTCGCCTCGGTAGCAGGCATGAGACAACCGTCCAGGCTGGAATAGCTGTGCGCCTTCGGGATCTGCTGCAGCAACGGATGCGGCTCGGAGTCGGGCAGAGCCGGGCCGCAGGCCGTGGCCGTCGCGGCCCACCCTCCAGGCGCCCCTGTACAGGCTGGCCCATCGGCACGGTGGCGGGCGTCGGCAGCCTGGGCTATAGACTCGACGCACGAGCTGGGCACGTAGCGCGGTCGCACCAGCTGGCCCGGACGAGCCGTAGCTCACGCGGACCGCGCGGCCAGTGCTGGCTCGACGCGCCCTGCCTTCTAGGCGGCGGGCCTCGGTCTCCCTGGCTCGTCCACCCCAGCCGCCGCTTTTCGCACCCCGCTCAAGCCCCGACGAACCTGATGGCGCCCCCTTCGCACAGCCCGCTTCCCCGAGCTCCCATCGTGGGTTTCGTGGGCAACTACGGCAGCGGCAAGAGCGAGGTGGCGGTCAACTACGCCTGCCAGCTCGCCGCCGCGGGCGAGCGCGTCAACATCGCCGATCTGGACATCGTCAACCCCTACTTCCGCTGCCGCGAGGCCCTGGGACCGCTCGAGGCGCAGGGGATCCGGGTGATCGTGCCGCGGGGCGCCAACATCCACGGCGAGCTGCCCATCTTGCTGCCCGAGGTCCGCGGGCTGCTCCACCGTAAGGACGAGGTGTCCGTGCTGGACGTGGGCGGCGACGACACTGGGGCGCGTGCCCTGAGCCACCTGGCGCCCGACTTCCCCGCCCCGGGCGACTACCGCATGCTGCAGGTCATCAATCGGCAGCGCCCGTTCACCGACACGGTGTCGGGCTGTTTGCGCATGCGCGAGCAGATCGAGCAATCGTCGCGCCTCGAGGTAACCGGCCTGGTGGCCAACAGCCACCTGATGGACGAGACCACCCCGGAGATCGTCACGGAGGGCTACCGCTTCACCTGCGAGGTCGGCCGCGCGGCAGGGCTCCCGGTCGAAATGGTGGTGGTGGCCCGCGCCCTGGCCGCCGAGGTCGACATGGAGGGCTGGCAGGCGCCCGTGCTGGTCATCGACCGCCAGCTCACCCCGCCGTGGGTGGACAAGAGCGAGTCCCTCGGCTGGGCTGGCGAGCGGGAGCGACTGCGGCTGATGCGAGGATAGAGCCATGCCCAAGGTCATCATCGATACGGATCAGTGCAAGGGATGCGAGCTGTGCACCCGGGCCTGCCCGCAGCGGATTCTGGGGATGTCCAAGGAGTTCAACGCCAAGGGCTACTTCTACGCCTGCATCCAGGACGGGCCGCGCTGCATCGGCTGCAGGATGTGCGCCATCACCTGTCCCGACGTGGCCATCCAGGTCGGCGTCAATGGCACCATGTACCGATTCTTCGAGTACTAACCGCGAGGCGACATGGCGAAGGTTTTGATGAAGGGGTGCGAGGCCATCGGCGAGGCCGCCGTGCGCGCGGGCTGTCGGTTCTTCTTCGGCTACCCCATCACGCCGCAGTCCGAGGTGCCCGAGTACCTCTCCAAGCGCTTGCCCGAGGTGGGCGGCACCTTCGTGCAGGCCGAGAGCGAGGTGGCCGCCAGCAACATGCTCTACGGCGCCGCGGGCGTGGGCGTACGCGTGCTGACCACCTCGTCCAGCCCAGGCATCAGCTTGATGTCCGAAGCGCTGTCGTACATCGCCTGCAGCGAGCTGCCCGTCGTGCTGGTCAACATCGTGCGCTCGGGGCCGGGGCTGGGCGGCATCCTGCCAGCGCAGTCCGACTACTTCCAGGCCACCAAGGGCGGCGGCCACGGCGACTATCGGCTCATCGTGCTCGGTCCGGCCACGGTCCAGGAAGCGGTCGAGCACATCATCCTGGCCTTCGACCTGGCCGACCAATACCGCAACCCCGTGATGGTCATGGGCGACGGCATGACCGGCCAGATGATGGAGCCGGTCGACTTCGGCGACTACCCCGTGCCCGGCCCCGATTACCAGGAGCCCGAAAAACCCTGGGCACTGACAGGCACCGACTCGCGCGGACGCAGCCACCGCAACATCATCAACTCGCTCTACCTCGACCCGGTCGAGTGCAATGCCATCAACGTCAAGCTCAAGCAGAAGTACGACGAGGTGGTCAAAAACGAGCAGCGCTGGGACGAGGTGTACACCGACGAGCAGGTCGACGTGCTCGTCGTGTCCTATGGCACCATGTCGCGCATCTGTCGCACGGCCGTGGACCGGCTACGCCAGAAGGGCCGCCGCCTGTCGCTGCTGCGCCCGATCTCCCTGTTTCCCTTTCCGCGCCAGGCGGTGCGGCGGGCCGCCGAGCGCGCCAAAAAGGTCATCTCCATCGAGATGAGCATGGGACAGATGGTCGAGGACGTCGAGTTGGCGGTCGGCGGCGCCAAGCCCGTCGAGTTCTTCGGCCTGGCGGGCGGGCTCGTGCCCTCGCTCGAGCAGGTCGAAGAGGCGCTCGAAAAGCTCATCGAGGCCTGAGGGAGAAGCACGCGATGGACATCGTCTTCAATCGTCCGGACGGCCTGGTAGATCGACCCACCCACTACTGCCCGGGCTGCACCCACGGCATCATTCATCGGCTGGTGGGCGAAGCGCTGGAGGAGCTCGATCTAGTCGGACGAGCCGTGGGCATCGCCCCGGTGGGCTGCTCGGTGCTGGCCTACAACTACTACAACTGCGACATGTTCGAGGCGGCCCACGGTCGAGCGCCCGCCGTGGCCACGGGCGCCAAGCGCTGCCGTCCCGAGCTCATCGTGTTCACCTACCAGGGCGACGGCGATCTGGCGAGCATCGGCACGGCCGAGATCGTGCACGCGGCAAACCGCGGCGAAAAATTCACCGTCATCTTCGTCAACAACGCCATCTACGGCATGACGGGCGGTCAGATGGCGCCCACCACCATGCCCGGCCAGCGGACCAGCACCTCGCCCGCGGGACGCGACGTCGAGCACTGCGGCTACCCGGTCCGCGTGGCCGAGACGATCGCCAGCCTGACCACGCCCGCCTTCGTGGCCCGCGTGGCAGTGCACAGGCCGAACGAGGTCATCGCCGCCAAGCGCGCCATCCACGAGGCCTTTGCCTACCAGAAGGCAGGCACCTGCTTCGGGCTGGTGGAAGTGCTGTCGACCTGCCCGACCAACTGGGGGCTGGCGCCGCTCGAGGCGATCCGCTGGCTGGAGACGAACATGCTGCCCTACTTCCCGCTGGGTGTGAAAAAGCGGCCCGAGTGGGGACCGGGCCCGGGCCGCGACATCGATAGGCCCGTGGTCCTGCCCAGCACGGACGAAGGGGCGCAGCCGTGAAGACCGACGTCGTCCTGGCGGGCTTCGGCGGCCAAGGCATGCTGCTCATCGGCAAGCTGCTATCGGCAGCAGCGCTGGAAGAGGGGCGGGAGGTCTGCTGGCTGCCCTCGTACGGACCCGAGATGCGCGGCGGCACGGCCAACGTCACGGTCACCATTAGCGACGAGCCCATCGGCTCGCCTGTCGTGAGCGCGCCCGAGGCCGCGGCCGTGATGAATCAGCCCTCGCTCGAGAAGTTCGGCCCCGCGCTCGTGCCAGGCGGGCTGCTCATCGTGAACAGCTCGCTCATTCCCATTCGTTCGGACCGCGACGACCTCGAGGTGATGTACCTGCCCGCCAACGATCTGGCCAATCGAATCGGCGCCAAGCGATCGCCCAACATCGTGGTGCTGGGCGCCTACGTGGCGCTGACCGGCCACGTCCACCCCGAGACGGCGCACAAGCAGATCGAGCTCCAGTTCGCCACCAAGCCCAAAGTCATCGACATCAATCAGCGGGCCTTTCAGCTCGGCTACGACGCTGCCGCGCAGTTTCAAAAGGACGAGGGCAAGCCCCCGCCGCCCCATTGGACCGAGCGCGGCGGCCGAGCGGGTGGCTCCAAGGAGGAGAGCGCATGATGGAGGTGGACCCGACGCAGCTCGAGTCGGTGCTCGAGCGCTACGACCAGGGGGACCCTACGGCGCTGATCCACGCCTTGCAGGACTTGCAGGCCGCCTATCGCTATCTGCCCGCCGAGGGCGTGCGCCGCGTCTGCGAGCACCTGGGCGTGCCGCTGTCCAAAGCCTACGCCGTGGCCACCTTCTACAAGGCCTTCAGCCTGGAGCCGCGCGGCGAGCACATCTGTCGCGTGTGCATGGGCACCACCTGCCATATCCGCGGGGCGCCCTTCCTGGTGGAGGAGCTCGAGCGGCTGCTGGAGGTGCCAGTCGGCAAAACGACCGCGGACGGGCGCTTCAGCCTGGAGACGGTCAACTGCGTGGGCGCCTGTGCCATGGCGCCCGTGGTGCTGGTGGACGACGACTACCACGACGGCGTGCAGCCCACCGATCTTCCCAAGCTGGTGGGGCGGTGAGTCCAATGCGAATCGCAAGCGCTGCCGAGTTCAAAAAGCGGGTCGCCAAGGCGAAGAAGGCCCACCCCGACGGTAGAGCCGAGATCGTGGTCTGCGCGGGCACGGGCTGCATGGCCCGCGGCAGCCTGAAGGTGGCCGAGCGGCTGCGGGCCGAGCTCGCCAGCCGGAAGCTGCCCGCCAAGGTCGCCCTGGACATCAAGGAGGTCGGCTGCCACGGCTGCTGCGAGATGGGGCCGCTT
>CAYTYV010000214.1:0-8440 GCA_964441055.1 uncultured Polyangiaceae bacterium
CCAGCTCCGGTCGGTTGCGCCGCGGACCAAGATGCCTTCGGGCCCTTGCGGCTCGAGGCGGGCGGGCATGTCGATCTCGGTCAGGTGCGCCTCAGCGCACCACACCGCTTCCGTGGCGCAGGACGATTCGCCCACCGGGGGCCAGATCCGGTCCAGTCGGGGCAGGGGATCGTCGGCGGCCACGACCAGAGGCTCGGCGAACTTGGGCGAGCCGCTGGCCACGCTGTAGCGCTCGCCCGCCTCCAGCACGTCGGTGGGCGCTACCACCACGTGGCCGTCGTCCTCGAGCCAGCTCACGCTCGGTACGAGGCGCTCGCGCAGCGCTGCCGAGATCTGCTCGCGCGCGAGCTGTCCCAGGTGCGCCGAGCCCACCTCGCCGCGCACCAGCACGAAGGCCTCGGCGGGCAGCGGCCCTGCCTCGGTAGCCCCCATCTGGAGGTCGGCGCCCGCGATGTGAATCCGCACAACGGGCGGCAGCTGGTCGAGCGGCGCGGGCGGCTCGGCGGTGACCACCAGCCCTTGCGCCTCGACGCCAGCGTCCGCGCCGAGCAGCTCCGAGGGCGAGAGGCCCTCGAGGTCGGGTTGACAGGCTGCCAATGCAGCGCACAACGGCACGAGCCCGGCCCGGCCGCAACGGATGAGGCGATGGCGAACCACACCCCTTCATCGACCCCCGCACCGCCCGGGTTGCGCACTTTGTTCAGTTGGGCGTAAGGACTCTAGCCTGCGTCGTCGTCGCTGTCCTCGTCGCCGTCCTCGTCTTCGTCGTCGAGCTCGCCCTCGCCTTCGTCCTCGCTCGGCTCCTCAGCCGGCCGCTTCCCCACATCGCTCTCGGGCGGCTCGGCCGAGGGGGGCGACTGCTCGGCTGGCTCGGCCTCAGGCGAGCTCGAACGATCGGCGTCGAGATCCAGCTCGCCGTCGGGCGCCTCGTCGCCTACGTGTCGCTCATAGACCGCCCGCGAGTCCTCCGACAGCTCGGTGAACTCGCGCAAGGTGGGCAGTTGCGAGAGCCCGTCGAGGCCGAAGAGCTTGAGGAACTTGTCGGTGGTGCCGTACAGCAGCGGCCGGCCGGGCTCCTCCTTTTTGCCCAGGATGCGGATGACGTCGCGCTCGAGCAGGGTCCGCAAGACTGGCCCCGAGTCCACGCCGCGGATGTCGTCGATCTCGGGGCGGGTGACCGGCTGGCGGTAGGAGACCACCGCCAGGGTCTCGAGCTGCGCCCGCGTCATGCGGACCGGTTTTTTGGCAACCAGGTCGCGCACGGCCGCGCCGTAGCGCACGTGGGTGCGGAAGACGAAGCCGCCCGCCACCTCGCTGAGCTCGACGCCGCGGTCGCGGTACTCGTGGCAAAGCTCGCCGAGAAGCTCCTCTGCCACGGGCCTTTTGACCTTGGCGGCACGGGCGAGCTCGCGCAGTCCGAGCGGCTCGGCTGCGGCGAAGATCAGCGCCTCGAGCAGCCCTTTTTGGTGGCTTCGGGCGAGCTCGCGCTGCTGCTCTTGTCGCTGCTCGAAGCAGCGTCGGGCCGCGCGTCGGAAGCGTTCTACGCGGGCGCTGGTCATGGCGCGACTCCTGGGGTGAGGGGTGAGGGGTTGGTGTGGGGTTGCAGAAAAGGGAGGGCGAGAGCGCCGTCAGCGCTTTCGGCGAGGCGGGCCTTTGGCGCGTGGCCGTCCGCAGCCGCGGCCTCGAGCGCGGCGGCCTCCGCGGCGAGCAGGTGCCCGAGCTTCGCGCAAGCCGTGGCTGCGACGGCGACTGCGCGCTCCTCGATCGCGCGGGTGTTGCTCCCCCGCGGGCCGCGCGCCTCGACGTCGGCGCCTGTTCCGTGGCCCGCGAGCGTCGGATCGATCAGCGCGGCTCGGTTGCGCGTTGACGCTTGCCGGGCTCGAGATGCGCGCCGACCGCGCGCCTCGCACCTCGGGCCTGGTCTTGCGAAGGCCTGCCCCGGGGACGGGCCTGCCCCCTTGGCCCGCGGCGGACTCGACCCGCAGCGGGCCAAGCGGATCGTCCTGCACCACCCAGGCGAGCCCCAGTCGGCACATCTCGAGCAGGGCCAGCAGCGTCACCACCATGTCGAAGACGCTCGCGCTTGTGCCCCCCTCGTCGTCCGGGAGCTCGAAGAGCTGCTCGAATCGCAGGCTACCCTTGGCCTGCAGCAGCTCGGTGATCGCCACCATGCGCTCGGCAATGCTGACCCGTTCGAGCAGCACCTGGTGGTCGGCCACCCGATGGGCTCGCTTGAGGACCTGGTCGAAGGCCTCGAAGAGCTTGTAGGCGCTGACCGCGGCCAAGGGGGCGGGCCCAGGCGGCTGCGGCTCGGCCGTGCCGCGCTCGAACACGTCGCGGTCGAGCACCGCGCGGCCGCCGAGCTGCTGGGCGGCGTGCTTGTACTTCTGGTACTCGAGCAGCCTGCGCACCAGCTCGGCGCGCGGATCCTCGAGCTCCTCTTCGCCTTCCTCGTCGCCTTGCTCGGGCTGGGGCAGCAGCATCTTCGACTTGATGAGGGCGAGCTGGGCCGCCATCACCAGGTACGAGCTGGCCACGTCGATCTCGAGCGAGCGCATCATCTCGAGGTACTCGAGGTACTTCTGCGTGATGAACGAGATGGGGATGTCGAGGATGTCGAGCTCGTGCTGCTGGATGAGGTGCAGGAGCAGGTCCAGCGGGCCCTCGAAGCCCTCCAGGGTGATTTGGTAGGCGTCCCGCGGCAGCACGGCCTCGGCGGCTTTTCCGCTGCGGGGGCGGGCGCCCTCGGAGCGCTTCGCGCCGAGGTCTGCACCCGCGGATGGGGTCGACGGCGAGGCCGAGGGCCCGCGCTCTTGGCGGTCGCTTGCCACGGGGGCCTTGTACTACTGGCAACCCGGAGGTGCGATCGGATTTGCGCTGCAGGTCCTGGGCGCGCTTGCCGCGGATCTGGCGTAGAATGCACATCGCACTCGGGTGCTCGTTGATCCTTGGTGCATAATTCGGGCTGGGTCATGAGCGACAAGCGCAAAAGCTGCGGGGGGCTGGCGGCACGGTCGTTCGTCGCAGCTCGGCCGAGCGCGCGCGCTAGGCGAAAGAGCGTGGCCCTGGGCGCGCTCGGCCTGGCCCTGGTGCTGTCCCCTGCGCCGAGCGCTGCGGCGGCGCCGTCCGAAGGCGCCGAGGCTTCCGAGCTCTCGGGCACCGACGTCGAACCAGTGCGGCCGCGGCCGGAGCGAGACGACGAGCCGCACACCATTTTCCAGGTCGGCCTGGGGCTACTGGCGCTGCCGAGCGCCGACGTTTGCCCCATCTCGCTCGACAACTGCGAGCAAGGCGAGACCAGCATCGGGCTCCGCTTCCACAACCTGTACCGGCTCGACGACTTCGGCGTCGGTGCGGGTATCGCCTGGGCCATCGGGCTGCGTCGCCAGGCCGCTGCAGGCGACGAGGACGGGCGGCTCGGGCGCGAGCACTCGCGCAGCTACTTCCTGTTCGAGGGGCAGTTCCGCTACTACCTGCCGCGCCTCGGCGCCTGGGAGTGGTGGGTGGGCACCAATCTGGGCGTGGTCGTGCTCAACGACTCGTGGTCGGTGCTGGCCGATCGCGAGCCCTACGCCGACACCGACTTCGTCGGCCCGCGCGCGATGACCGTGGCCACCGAGGGCTTTTTTTGGGGGCTGGGCGCGGGTGGCCAGTGGCGCTTTGCCGGAAACTGGATCTTCGGCCCGCGCTTTCACTACGCCAACTGGTTCTTGCCCGAGGACCGGGAGAAGACCACGCTGGGCGACTCGGCCTCGCTGGCAGGACGGGTGGATGTGTTCGACTTCGGGCTGGTGATGGCCTACCGCGTGCCGCTGTAGCCGCGCCGCGCGAACGCCTCGGGGTGGTCGGCGCCGAGCGCGCGGGGTAAGATGCCCTGCACGTGAGTACCTTCGGGTGGTCGCACGGCCAGGCGGGCAGTCCCGCACGAGGGCCTGACGTCGAGCCGCTTTCGGCGGGCACGATGGTCACGCCCCACGTGCGGCTGGCCGAGCTGCTCGGCGAGGGCGCCATGGGCAGCGTGTGGGTGGCCGATCACCTGACGCTCACTACCCGGGTGGCGGTGAAATTCATCGCGGCCGAGCGGGTCGACGACTCGCCCCAGGCGGTAGAGCGCTTTCGCCGCGAGGCGCGCATCGCCGCCCAGATCAAGAGCCCCTACGTGGTGCAGATCTTCGACTCGGGGGTGACCGAGCACGGCACGCCCTACATCGTGATGGAGCACCTGGAGGGCGAGCCGCTGGGCAAGCGGCTCGAGCGGGAGGGCGCGCTCGGCCCGGGCATGGCGGCCCTGGTGGTGGAGCAGGTCGGCAAGGCGCTGCGCGCCGCCCACAAGCTCGACATCGTCCATCGCGATATCAAGCCCGACAACATCTTCCTCATCCGCACCGACGAGGGGCTGCAGTGCAAGGTGCTGGACTTCGGCGTGGCCCGCCACGCGGGCTCGGGCGACTCCCAGCTGACCTCGTCCGACTCGTTGGTGGGCACGGTGGAGTTCATGAGCCCCGAGCAGATCATGGACGCCAGCCGCGCCGACTTTCGCGCGGATCTGTGGGGCCTAGCGGCGGTGGTCTACTGCGTCGTCACCGGGTCCATTCCCTTTGACGGCGACGACCTGGGCGAGCTCTGCCAGAGCATTCTGGACACGCGCTTCCCGCTGCCGAGCGAGGTCCTGCACCGGGACTCGGCCGAGCTCGACGCGTGGTTCGAGCAGGCCTTCCACCCTGAGATCGATCGGCGCTTCGGCTCGGCGGAGCAGATGGCCGCCGCCTTTGCCGCGCTGGTGCCCGCCGAGGCTCGCGAGCAGGCCGGGCAAGCCGCGGCAACGGATCCGGCCACCGCAGCCGTAGGCGATGCGTTGGCGGGACGCGCGCTAACGCCTGCTGAGCCAGCGGTCACCGATCTGCCGACGAGGCCGGGCTTCCGCGAGCGGCGAGCCGCGTTTCGCGCGAGAACCCTGCTGATCGCGGCGGGCGTGGCCGTGCTGCTGGCTGCGGTGATCGCGCTGGTTTGGGCGGGGGGCGGTGAGGGCGACGATGGCGAGACGGCGACGAGTCGGGCCGCGGCCTCGGGCGCGACGGCCACCGCGTCGGCCACGGCAGCGAGCACCGAGCCGACGTCGGCGCCACAGGACGTGGGAGCTGAGCAAGGCAGCGACGCCGTCATCGACGCCTCGGCGCCCGACGCTGCGACCGACGCCTCGGCCTCTGACGCGGCGAGCACGGCCTCGGCCGACGCGTCGAGCGAACCGGCCTCCCGAGGTAGACCTTTCCGCGGCGGGCGAGGCACCAACAGGGGTGACCCGCTCAGGAACCCCGGGTTCTAGTATGACCTTGAGCGCAACCATTCGGGTGGCAGCGCTGGTCGCGGTGGTGGCCGGTTTGCTGTGCGCAGGCTCCGCGCACGCCGCGCCGTCGCCTGCGCAGCCGCGCCCCGAGCCCTCGGCCGCGGAAAAGGAGACCGCGCGCAGCTACTACGCCAAGGGCCACGCGCGCCTCGACCAAGGCGACTACGAGGGAGCGCTCGAGGCCTTCGAAGCGGCCGACGCCATCATGGGCGTGCCCACCACGGGGTTCAAAGTCGGCCAGGCCCGCGAAAAGCTGGGGCTGTTGGTCGAGGCGCTGGACGTGCTGGTGCGCGTGCAGCGCTCCCCCGTGCAGCGAGGCGAGTCGCGGCTGTTCAAGGTCGCGCGCCGCGAGGCGGCCCGATTGGTCGAGAAGATCCGGCCGCGGCTAGCATCGCTGATCATCGAGCTAGACGGCGTGCCCGAAGCCACGGTGGTCGCGGTCAGCATCGACGGAAAGGCGATTTCGGCCGAGGTGCTCGACCTCGCCCACAAGGTGAACCCTGGTGCGCACTCGGTGGTCGCCACGGCGCCAGGCTTTGCCACGGCCGCGGAGACCGTGACGGTCGCCGAGGGCGAGGAGCAAACGGTTCGACTGACGCTCGAACGCGGGTCCGATGCGGATCGGACAGGCGAGGGCGCGGGCATGCCCGCACTGGCCTTGGTGGGATTCTCCGTTGCTGCGGTGGGGCTGGCTACGGGCACGGCCACGGGGATCGCGGCCTTCGCGATGGAGTCCTCGCTGGAGGACGACTGCCCCGCAGCGACCTGTCCGCCCGAAGAGATCGACAGGCTGGACCGAGCGGTGACCGTGTCCCACGTCTCCACTGCCAGCTTCGTCGCGGGCGGCGTGGGTGCGGCCGTGGGCGTCCTTGCTTGGGTGCTGGATGAGGGCGACGAGCCAGAGGGCTCGGAGAATGGCGGTCTCGTGCTGCGGCCCATGCTCGGCCCGGGCGGCCTGGGCGTGAGCGGCCGGTTCTAGCCTGCTGCTCCATCGCAGCTGATATATTGATCAGCATGGTGGGCAGGTGGGCTTTGTGGGCGGTTGCCGTCGTCGCCTTCGCGGCGGGCTGCAACCTCATTACCGGGTTGGACGGCTACGGCGAGGGCGAAGATGCCGGAGCCGCTGCCACGGGCGGGTCGGCTGGTCAGGGCGCTGCGGCAGGCCAAGGCGGCACGGCTGGCTCTGCGGGAGGTGGCGCCGCCGCTGGCCAGGGCGGCTCGGCGGGCACTGCTGGCTCTGCGGGTAGCGGTGGCACTGCTGGTTCAGGCGGCACGGCCGGCTCAGGCGGGGGCGGGGGCTGCGACGGCACGTGCGCCTTTGGCCAATTCGGCGATGGCGATGACCAGGCGGCCCTGGGCGTGGCCGCGGACAGCGCGGGAAGTGTGGTCGTCACGGGGTACGTGGACGGCGCGGTGAACTTCGGGGGAGGTCCGTTCGAGGGCGAGACCGAAGACATCTTCGTGGCCAAGCTCGACGCAAGCGGAGCCCACCAGTGGAGCGAGGTGTTCAAAGCAGACGAAGTGCAGCGAGGCCACGCCGTGGCCCTCGACCCAGGCGGTAACGTCGTCATCACGGGGTACTTCGAGGGCGAGGTCGACTTCGGTACAGGAGGCGCGGGCGGCGGCGGCGTTGTGGAGGCTGGTAGCGACCAGAGCATCGTGCTCACCAAGCTCGACCCGAGCGGCGTCTTGGTCTGGGCCAAGGACTTCGAGGAGAGCGGAGCCGATCAGAGGGGCAACGCGGTGGCGATCGATGCGGGCGGCAACATCGCCCTCGCAGGCCAGTTCATGGGCATGGTCAACTTTGGCGGGGCCGATCTGCACAGTGCCGATCCCGGCAAGTTTGACATCGTGGTGGCGAAGATAGACGCGGACGACGAGCACGCTTGGAGCAAGAGGTACGGCAAGGGAACGCATGACGGAGCGGCTCAGGCCGTGGGCTTCGACTCGGGAGGCAATGTGGTCGTGGCCGGGTACGTCGAAGGCGGTGTGGACTTCGGCGGAGGCGAGCACGCTACCAGCGGCGAAGATATCTTCGTGGTCAAGCTCGCCGCGGCAGACGGCGCGCACATCTGGAGTCAGGTGTTCGCGACGCACCAACACCAGCGCGCCCTGGGGCTCGTCATCGACAGCGGGGACAACGTCATCCTGACCGGCCACCTCAGGGGAACGGTCGATTTTGACCCGGGGGGACCGGGCGAGGTGACCGGTACGGGCAACAAGAGCGTATTTCTCACCAAGCTCGACGCGAACGGCAACCTGGATTGGGCCTTGGACTTCACGGAGAGCGACGACGACCAGCTGGGCACCTCCGTGGCGGTGGACAGCAACGACAGCGTGATCCTGACCGGAGAGCTCAAGGGCTGGGTCAATTTCGGCTGCGGTCAATTGGATGCTGCTGGCAGCAACTTCTCGATCTTCCGAGCCAAGTTAGCCTCGGACGGGACCTGTGTGTGGAGCCACGCGTTCGGCGACGAGGCCGGAGGCAAGCTGGAGAGCCGCGCAGCCGTCGGCCCAGGCCGAACGGACTTCTGGCTGGCAGGCGCCTTCGCTGGCACCGCGGACTTCGGCGATGGTCTAGTCACCAGCGCGGGCGGGATGGACATCTTCGTGGCCCGGTACAGCCCGTAGGAGCCAGGCTCGAAGGCACGCGAAGATCGGGGGGAGCCCGCGCGTTCCACGCTGGGGACGCTCTCCAGCGCGAGCTAGTGCGCGACCTGGACCTACGTGGTCAGGCCCTCAGCAGCGGCAGCGGACCGGAGGCGTCGGTCGTTGGTGAGGAGCCGGAGTTGTCCGACCTCGGTCGCCAGCGCCAGGGCGGCGCCGAGGTGCCAGAGGTCCGCTCCGCGTAGCGAGTGGCGACGGCCGAGGTCCGCCAGCTCGCGAGCTGCAGGATGGCAGCGCGTCAATCGCCAGGGCGGCTCCAATAGGACGGCGCTGGCCCGTCGGGCTGAGGTGGCGCCCAGGGCCTGCTCCCGCTCGAGACGCGCCAGTACGGCGCACGCCTCGGCAAGCGCCAGCGTGGACAGGAGGTGCGCGCGCCTCGAGTCGGCGAGCGTGCGCCGCACAGCGGCGCGGAACTGGTCGCGCACGAGC
>CAYTYV010000214.1:8450-10538 GCA_964441055.1 uncultured Polyangiaceae bacterium
GCTCATACTCCGGCGCCGGCGGCTCGGCCGCGCACGAGCACGGACAGCACGGCGGAGGCATCCCAGTAGATCGCCTCGCGGAGGCGCTGGTGCGCCGAGGTCACCGTCCGCGATCCTCTTGGAGGTAGCGCTGGGCCAGATCGTCGGGCCGGATCCGTAGCAGCGTTGGCAGCGGCGAAGATGGGCCGCGCAGCGGTTCGACGATGCCAGCGCGCTCGAGCTCGGCGAGGCGATCGCCGAGCGTGCGCTCCTCCTGCGTCACCGGTACAATCCGCGCCACACCCCGTCCGCGCAAGGTGAGCAGCACCGCGTGCCCACGGCGGACTCGGGCGACGATCTCGCTCAGCCTGGCCTTGGCCTCCCGAATGCCGACGGTATCCTCCTGCATGTGACTACAGTAGTCTCATTGCTCTACCCGGGCAAGTGCGGGCGGGATGGACATCTTCGTGGCTAGGTACGCCCCGTAGGAGCCAGGCCCTAACCGCCAGCGAAGATCGAGAGGCGCCCCAGGGTTCTGCGCTGGGGACTCTCTCCAGCGCGAGTTGGTGGGCTCGCTGCGGGTCAGGTGCCGAGCTGCACGTCGGCCCAGAGCGCGCCGAGCTCCAGCTCGATGGCCTCGAAGGGCTCGGCACGCACGGCGGCCTCGTCGTGCCAGATGTCGAGCAGCAGCCACTTTCCCTTCTGGAGCCGCAGCACCTCCAGCGTGCGCGCCAGCGGGTCCACCAGCCAGACGTGGGGCACCGACTCGCGGGCGTAGATCGGCAGCTTCTCGGCGCGGTCCGACTTGCTCGTTCGCGGCGAGAGCACCTCGCAGGCCCAGTCGGGAGCGAGGCTGAAGTAGGGCTCGTCATCGGTGAGCACGGGCATGCGCTCGCGGCGCCAGCCCGCCAGATCGGGCACGATCACGTCGTCGCCAAGGTGCAGCTCGGGCTCGTCCAGGATCAGCCATCCGCCAGGCCCACCGCGGCCGCGCCCGAAGGGCGGCACGAGCTCGCCCCCCAGCGCCGAGGCCGCGGCAGCATGGGGCTTGGCCGGGCGCGGATGCAGGCGCAGCTCGCCGTCGATGATCTCGGCAACCATGTGCGGGGGCGCGTCGAGCACGTCCTGGTACGTGGCGCGGCGGCGCACGGGATCGGCCATGACCTTCAGGATAGCAGCAGAGCGTCGGCCCTTTCCAACGAAGCTCAACCCAAGCCGCGGTCTCCGCCGTGCGCCAAGGCCGCTGCGGCGCTCCTCGGCTAGGGCTCGAAGCGCTTGACAGTAACACGCTGGTGGCATCGACTGATGGCGAGGCCGTTTCCCGATCGACCCGCCACCCGGCTGGTCCGTCGGGGCAGAGCTCGCCACCGCAGGCATGCCTTCAGCACAGACGACCCGCACCGCAGGCCAGGGGAGCAGCCCGCGAAAAAGCGTGCTCGCCCTCGCGGTGGCGCTTCTCGCGGCGCTGGCGTGCCTGCTCGGCCCAGCGCAGGCGCGCGCCGAGCCCACCGCAGCAGCCAAGGAGACCGCTCGGCAGTACTACGCCCAGGGGTACGCCCGCCTCGACGTGGGCGACTACATCGGGGCGCTCCAGGCCTTCGAGGCGGCCGACGCCATCATGGGGGCACCCACCACCGGGTTCAAGGTGGGCGAGACCCGGGACAAGCTCGGGCTCTTGGTCGAGGCGCTGGACGTGCTGCTGCGAGTTCAGCAGACGCCGGAAGAGCCCGGGGAGTCGCCGCTGTTCAAGGTGGCGCGGCGGGAGGCGAGCGCGCTCATCGAGCGGATCCGGCCGCGCCTGGCGTCGCTCATCGTGAATGTCGAGGGCATGCCGCGAGGGGCCGCAGTCGCGGTCAGCCTCGACGGCACAGCCCTGCCCGCAGAGCTGTTCGGGCAGCCGTACAAGGTGAACCCGGGGGGGCACACAGTGGTGGCCCGGGCGTCCGGGTTTCAGCCAGCAAGCGAGTCCGTGGTCTTGGCGGAGGGCGAAGAGCGGGCGGTTCGGCTCAGGCTCACCCCCAGGCCCACGCGCGGGTCCGTGGCAGTGCCGATCGACGAGGGCTGGACCATGCCCACCCTGGCCTGGGTGGGCTTAGGCGTGGGCGCCGT
>CAYTYV010000215.1:0-10471 GCA_964441055.1 uncultured Polyangiaceae bacterium
ACTCCACCGACGGCGTGGGCTTCGTCGCCTCCGCCGCGGAGGGCGGCTTGTCGGTGCCGCCGACCAAGCGCTGGATCGCCGCGGGTGATTGTATTCATCCGCCCATGTTCGGCTGCGGCCCAGGCATCGAGCAGAACACCCACAAGATCGGCGAGTGCGTGGATGCGCGCGAGCTCGAGAGCACCGCTGCGCTCTACGCCCGCTTCCCCAGCCTTTTCGCTAGCCGCTCATCCTGACGACCGCCAGCGCGATGAAGCCCGCCACCAGGGCGGCGCCCATCACGGCGACGATCTGCTTGCCGAGCTTCCAGCCGCCCAGCGAGACGGCCATACCGGATTTGACCACCGTGTTGGTCACCGCGGCAATGGTAATGGCCAAGGCGGCGACGGCGGTGTCGAGCCCGCCCTGATGCAGCTCGGCCACGGACAGCGTGATGGCATCGACATCGGTGAGCCCGGCCAAAAAGCTCGAGGCGTACAGCCCGCCCGAGCCCAGGTAGGTCTGCGCGGCCTTGGCTACGAACAAGACCACGCCGTAGACCAAGCCGAAGGAGATGGCCTGGCCGAGGGCGAAGGGGTTCTTGAGCTTGACCTCTTCCTGGGTCTGCTTGCGCTCGGAGCCGTGGCGCCAGTACAGGATGGCCGACGCGGCAAAGCCGACCGCGGCCATGGTGCCCAGCGACCAGCCGAGCGAGCCGACCAGCGAGGGCTCGACCACCGCCACTACCACCACCACGCGGGCGAACATGGTCGAGCAGGCCGCCACGATGGCTACGGTGCACAAGGTGGCCACCTTGGGCTCGGCTTTGGCGCGACCTGCGAAGGTCATGGTCACCGCCGTGGACGAGACCAGGCCGCCGAGCAGGCCGGCCGCCAGCAGGCCGCGCTGGCTGCCCACCACCCGAGCGGCGATGTAGCCCGCAAAGCTGATGCCCGCGACCAGCACGATCATCAGGCCGATCTTGAAGGGATTCAGGACGTCCAGCGGCCCATAGGTGCGGTTGGGCAGCACGGGCAGGATGATCAAGGCCAGGATGACGAACTTGGTCGTGGCGTAGACGTCTGCGGGCGAGACCCTGGCCACGAAGGCGTGAAGGGGGCGCTTTAGCGCCAGCAGCATCAGCAGCAAGGCCGTTACCGAAGCCACGAACAGGTAACGCTGCGAGCCGGGCAAGAGCTCGGGGCTCACCGCCGCCACGCCCAGGCCAAAGGTCAAAAGGGCGGCAACCTCGGACGACATGCCGTAGTGGCCGTGCTTGCAGCTCCAGTAGTAGGAGACCCCCAGCAAGACCGCCAGGCCGAGCAGCAGCCCGCCGAGCAGCCACCATCCAGCGACCGGTCGGCTCAGCGCTCCCAGCGCGCCAGCGAGCGCGATGAGGGGGAAGGTCCGGATCCCGCCGAAGTCGGGCGGCTCGGTGGTTTCGTCCTCGACTTCGCGCGACTGCTGCCGCTCGGCTCCGATGATCGCTCCAGCCGCCACGGCCAACGCCAACGAGATCAAGATCTCCCGGAACTCCATAGTGAGCGCAGCGTTGGGCAGTTGGGCGAACGCGTCAAGTTCGCGGCCAGGCGAAACGCGTCCCCCGGGGGTCTTCGCCAGCAACGGCGCTGGCGCACGTCGCTAGCCGCCGAGCGGGTCGAGCAAAGCGCGTACAGCGTCGTGCAGCGTTCCGTTGGTCGCCAGGATGTTGCCGCCCTCGAGCCAGCCCTCGCCGCCAGCAAAGTCCGTCACCGTGCCGCCCGCCTCGCGTACGAGCAGCGCGCCCGCGGCCGCATCGTGGGCCTTGAGCCCCAGCTCCCAGTACGCGTCGTAGCGGCCCGCGGCCACATAGGCGAGGTCGACGGCTGCCGCCCCGCAGCGACGGATGCCGCGGGCCTGCCGCGCCAGGCGGATGAAGTTGTCGTAGTTCGGGTAGCGCTGTCGGTCGTAGGCGAAGCCGGTTGCCACCACCGCGTCGCCGAGCTCGCCCGTGGGCGAGACCGTCAATCGCAGCGAAGGCGCGTTGAGGAAGGCCCCCTCGCCCGAGGCGGCGCAGAAGCTCTCGTCGAGGTAGGGCAGGTGCACCACCGCGGCGACGATGTCGGGCGCCCCGAGGCGCTCGCCCTGGGGCGCCAGCCGCTCGACCGCGATCGACACGGCGAAGATCGGATGGCCGTGAAGGAAGTTGGTGGTGCCATCGAGCGGGTCGACGATCCAGCGATAGGTCGGCTGTCCCTGCTCGGCTGGCCGCTCGCCCCCCTCCTCGGCGAGCACTGCGTGATCGGGGTTGCGCTCGCCGTTGGCCTCGACGATGAGCTTCTCGCTGGCTCGGTCGACCTCGGTCACCAGCTCGCGACCCGTCTTGTGCTCGACCGGCTTGCGCCATAGCCCGAGCGGCAGCTCCTTCATGAGATAGCGGCCGGCCTGGCGCGCGGTCTGCCAGGCGAAGTCAGCCAGGTCGGCCGGATGCAGCACCGGTCCGTGCCCAACGTGGTTGGTTGGCGACAAGGTCTCGACCTCTGGGTCACTGGCGCGGCGGCGAGGACGATCGTCCGAGCTGCTCCAGCAGGGCCCGAGCCTCCTCCGATTCGGGGTCTTCGCGGCGGGCGCGTCTCGCCCACATCAAGGCGGCCTTGCGGTCGTCCTGATGCAGGGCGATCTTGGCCTGTCGCAAGAAGGCCTCGCCGCGGCTGATGGGACAACCGCTGTCGATGAGCGAGATGGTCCGCAGCGTCTTCGAGGCCAGATCCCACAGGTTCAGCTCCTCGGCGAGATCGGCGAGCTCGGCGGCGACGACCCCGTTGCGCTTGGAGCAGGCGTGCGCCTCCTGCAGCAGATCCAGCCGCGCATCCATATCTCCTTGAGCCCTGGCCACCTCTGCCTTGCGGTGAAGCAGCATGCTGGCCGACGCGGCGCGGCGGCCTCCTGCGACTTCGATGGCTTCGTCGAGCAGCTCGTTGGCATCGTCGAACTGGCCGACCAGGATGTAGGCGTCGGCCAGGGCCACGATGGTGGGCGCGTGTCCCGGGTTCAGCTCCAGGGCCTCGCCCAGAACGGGAATCGCCGCCGCGGCCTGGTCGATCTCGTCGAGCTCGACCAGCAGGGAGCCGGCCTGGTGGAGCGCAGCCGCACGCTCGGCGTCGTCGTCCATGTCCTGCGCGTCGCTGAGGAGCATCGCGGCCAGCTCGCGCCGAGCGCCGATCCGTCGGTACAGCCGTCCGAGCTCGGCGCGCAGCTCGACGCTGTCGGGCTGGGCGGTACTGGCCATCTCGAGCCCGCTGCGGGCGCGCTCCTCGTTATCGAGTGCGCGGCAAGCCAGCGCCAGCGCCAACGCGGCCTCCACCTGGGCGCTGCCGTTCTCGAGCTCGACCAGCCGCTCGCAGGTCGTGACCACCGCGTCCCAGCGCTCGTCCTCGGTGTCGATCTCCCGAAGCTGCTGCAGGGCGGCCACGTCGTCGTCGACCCGCTCGACCCAGCTCGTCAGCAGCGCAGAGGCCCGTTCGCGGTCGTTTTGCAGCAGCATGAGATCCACGCAGCGCAGCGTGGCGACCCGTTCCTCGGCGAGATCGCCCGCGGAGGCGGCGCCAGCGCGGACGCGATCGAGGGCAGCCTCCAGATCGGGCGCCGCACGCTCGGCGTCGATCGCCAGGGCCCACTCGAGATCGTCGATCGCCCCTGCGTCGTCTTGGACCTGGGCCTGGAGCCGGGCGCGAGTCAGCAGAAGGTCGAGCCGAATGTCGTCGTCCTCGGCGCTTTCCAGGGCCTCGCCCAGCATCTGCAGGGCGGTCGATTGGTGACCGGCCGCAGCCAGGGCGCGGGCGTACTCGGCGCGCAGCCCGACGTCCTCGGGCGCCAGCTCGCAGGCTTGCTCGAGCTGCCGCACGGCCGCGGCGGCATCCGACAGCCGGTCTCGGAATAGTGCGGCGGCCTCGCGCAGCAGCGTCACTTTGCCCTTGGGGCTCTGCTGCTGCTGGGCCGCCTCGATCAGCGTTCGGGTCAAGCCCTCGTAGTCGCCCGCATCTCGATAGCGCTCCTCCAGGCGCTCGAGCAGCCTGGCATCGTCGGGCGCTTGCCGGTTGCCCATCGTCAGAGCCCGCAGCGAGCCTGCGTCGTCGTCCAACGAGGCGTACAGCTCGCTCAGCTCCAGGGCCAGCCCGGCGGCCTGCTCGCCCTCGGCAAGGCTGAGCAAGCGCTCGAGCAAGGCGGCGCGCTCGTGCGGCTCGGCCTCGGGGTCCATCCGCTCGAGCATGGCCCCGAGCAGGTCGGCATCGTCGCCCAGCTCCAAGGCGGCGCGGTACGCCGCCAGGGCCTCGCCTGGATCGGCCTCGGCGCGCATCCGTCCCAGGCGCAGAGCGGTGTTCTTGGCGGCCGCGGCATCCCCACGCTCGAGCGCGCTCTGGAGCTGTTCAGCGAGCAGCTCGCCGAGCTCGTCTGCCCGACCTGAGCGCTCTAGGTGCTCGGCGAGCAGCCGCTGGGCCTCGTCGTGGGAAGGCTGCTCGGTGAGCACCCCTTGCAGCACCTCGATGGCCTCGTCGTCGCGTCCCTCTGTGCCGAGCAGCGCTTGGGCGAGCAGCACCCGTAGCTGGGTGCGATCCGCGGGCTCTTCGAGCCCGTCCAGCGTTTCGTCGACCACGCGCTCTAGCCGCTCGACGTCGCCCAGCTTGGCGTAGATGGCTCCGAGCGGCTCCCAGGCCTCCCGCGCGGTCGGATCGCGCTCGCGCAGCCGCTCGTAGAGCTTCGCCGCCAAGGTTAGGTCGCCGTCCGGGCCCGAGGCCAGCTCGGCGACCTCGCGACCCACGGCGAACAGCTCGGCCGGCTCGGCCACCTCGCTGGCCTCCCCCAGCCACTTGACCGCTCCAGCGATGTCGGCCGCGTCCCTGCGTCGCCTAGCCAGCCCGAGCAGCGCCCAGTCCACCTCGGCGGGCGAGTCCTTGCCCAGCTCCGCTGCTCGCAGCATGAAGGCCTCAGCGCGATCGGGTTCGTCGAGCGCAGTCGCCAGCTCGGCGCCCTCGCGGGTCACCTCCACGCTGGCGCCCGCGAGAGCGGCCCTCCGTTCGAGGTAGTGCAGGAGGATCTGCGGCTCCTCGCTCTGGCGGGCCACCTGCTCGTAGAGGTCGATGAGGCCCTCGTGATCGCCGAAGGCGTCGGCGGCCTGCCGCAAGATGCTGGCGGCGCGCTCGATGCGGGCGTCGGCCCGAAGCCCTTCGCGCAGCGACTGGGCACCCTCGTCCAGCGTCTCGCGGGCGGCGAGCTGAACCTCGGCGACGCGATACTGCGCATCGGCGCGCGTCTCGACCTCGTCCTCCCCCAGCGTGGCGAGCTGGTTGAGCAGGCGTAGCTGCTCGGGGTCGTCGCCGCGGGCCCCGGCAATGCGGGCCTGGGCGCGCCAGACATCGGCCTGGCGCACGCCCGTCTGCTCGGCCTGGGCGTACCACTCGGAGGCGCTGTCGAGATCGCCGTCCAGCCGCTCGCGGGCCTGTCCTAGGCGCAGCATGAGCTCGGCGCGGACGTGCAGATCGGTCTCGCGCGCATCGGCCAAGAGCGACTCCACCTCGGTGACGTAGCGGCCGAGCCCGTTCTGCTCTTCGGCCCGATCCCAGGCGGCCTGGTGGTGCACGGGTGAGCCGGGCGCACAGCGAATGGCTTCCAGCCTCGTCTCGAGCGCCTCGTCGGGGCGGTCGAGCGCGCCTTCCAGCAGCTCGGCGCGCTGGGCGAGGATGTCGGCGCGCCGATGCGGCGACTGCATGCGCCCCAGGCGCGCCACCAGCACGCGGTCGAGATCGGCGACCTCGCCGAGCTCGTGCAGCCGGGCTTGGATCTTGGCGGCCTCGTCGTCGTCTTGCGCCACGGCGCCGAGCACGGATTCCATCAGCTCGTCCGCCTTTTCCTGCTGGCCGCGATTGGCCGCGATACGGCTTAGCTCGAGCAAGATCTCGCTCGCCGCGATGGGCGGTCCCGCCTCGGTTTCCCCCTGCCGACGCACCGTGAGCAGCAGGGTGCGGTAGGCGCGCTCGGCTCGATCGAGCTGCCCGTCGTCGCGGGCGAGCTCGGCCAGGGCCTGCAAGATGGCGGTGTTGCCCGCGTCCATGCGCGAGGCCGTTTCGAGCTGGTCGATGGCCTCCTCCGCATTGTTCTCGGCCTGTTTCACGCGGGCGAGCTGCAGGTGGTAGGAGGCGCGCTCGGCCGAGCGGCGGCGCCCGAAGCTCTCGATGAGCTCGCCGAGGAGCTCGGCAGCTTCGTCCACCTCGCCAGCGGCGCGCAGCCCCTCGGCCAGCATGCTGCGGAGCTTGCGGTCCTCGGGGACGAGCTCGACCGCCTTGCGCAGCGGCGGCACCGACCGATCGGGGGTGTCCAAGCGCTCCTGGTAGATCGCGGCGGCCTCGCGGGCGTAGGCCAGGATCCGGCTCTCGTCGGTCACGTGCTCCACCGCTGTCGACAGTCGATCGGCCAGCGCCTGCCAGTTCTCGCGGCTCCGATGCAGGCCGATGAGCAGCTTGCGCACCTTGGCGTTGCGCGGGGCCTCCTCGAAGGCGGTCTCCAAGGCGGTGATGGCTTCGGCGGGCTGCTCGGCCTGGATGCGGGCGCGCGCCAGCCCGAGCAGCACGGCCACCCGCTCGCTGGGCGAGGCCGTCTGTAGCCGTTGCTCCAGCCAGTCGGCCGCCAGTGCGGGCTCGCCGCGCTGCAGGTGAAGCCGCGCCAGCGCATCCAGCGACGCGGTGCGCCCGACCAGCTCGACCATGCAGGCATGGGCTGAGATGGCCCGTTCGGCATCGTCCAGGTGCTGCTCGGTCACCTCGGCAACCCGCAGCCAGAGGTCGGCGGCCGTGGCTGGATCGCTTTGCTGCAGCGCGGTGGCCTGCTCTTCGAGCAGCGTGGCGAGCTCCTGATCGCGACCGCGCTCGAGCAGGATCTCGCACAGCGCATCGATGGAGGGCAGGTGCCCCGGCTGCTCCGCCAGGTTCGCCTTGAGCGACTCGACGCGGCCGCCGCGAGCTTCCAGCAGACCGGTCCGGCGCGAGCCCTCGCGCCGCAGCTCGAGCCGACGCTCGGCGGTTTAGGTGTGCTCCAGCTCCCGCAGCAGCAGCGCCAGCGCCTCGGCGATGCGGTCTTCTTGCTCGCATAGCCCGGCCGCCTTCTGCAGCGTCTGCACCTCGTCGGGCGCCATGGTCAACAACGCGCGGTACAGCTCGATGGCACGGCCTCGCTCGCCCCGTTCGCTCAGCGCGTCCGCTGCCTGACGACGCATCGCCAGCGCGGTGGCCCCGTCGATGGGAAGTCGCGCGCTGTCGCCGAGCACGTGGATCGCCTGGTCGGACTGACCGGTTCGCAGATAGTGATCGACGAGCTGCTCGACCGCCCAGACGGCAGCGTCTGCGGGCTGCTGCTCGCCGACTGCCGACTCGGCGCGGGTCCACATGCGGCCCGCTTTGGCCAGCAAGCGCTCGATGATGCGCTGGACGTCGGCGGCCTCGTGGTCATGGTCCAAGGCCAGCTGGGCCGCCTCGCGGAGCGCATCCAGGGATCGCTCGTCGCCCTCGTCGATGCGCAGCAAGGTGGCCACGAGCTCTGGACCGCTCTCGGGCCGCTGCAGATCCGCCAGCATCCTCAGCGCCTCGAGATCGCGCTCGTCGTGGGTCACGGCGCGTTGGGCGGCCTGCAGGGCCGCGTCGGCATCGTCGCAGCCGTCGCGGTACCAGACCGCGATGGCCATCTCCAGGCCTTGCGCCAGTCGAGCGCGCAAGGGCGGTGGGCCATCGCCCTCGGTCGCGCCAGTAGCCTCGGCCACCGCCGCCTTCAAGCCATCGGCCAGCGCGCCATAGCCGAGCGCCTGGGCCGCGTGCTCCTCCAGCATGGCGAGCAGCTCGGGCTCGACCCGGTCGCGTGCTCGGACTCCGGCCACTGCCGCGCGCGCCGCGATCTCCCACTGGCCTGTCTTGGAGGCGCAGCGCGCCACCGCCTCGAGGGCCTCGATGTCCTCGGTCGCGTGCTCGGAGGCCGCTTGGTAGGCGCCGAGCGCCGCAGCGGGATCGTCGAGCTTCTGCTCGTGCACGCTTGCAGCGGCCTTGTGCAGCGCGGCACTTCGCTCGGGCACATCCCCGACGGCGAGCGCCGCTTCGGCCAAGCCCGCGGCCGCAAGGTGCCAGCTCTCCGTCGCCTCGCCGAGCCGCATGACCTCGCTCTCGACGACCAGGTTGGCCGGCTCCAGCGGCAGGGCCCGAACGAGGGCCTCTAGCGCCGCAGCGGGATCGGCGCCCCGCTCCTCGTGCATCGCGGCGGCCTCGGCCAACACCCGCGCCTTGGCTGCAGCGTCCTCGGTTGCAGCCAGTCGCTGCTCGGTGAGATCGAGCACCCGCTGCCAGTCGTCGGTGGCCCGGTAGGCGACGACCAAGGACCCGGTGGCGGCCGCCGCGCAACCGGGCTCGCCGACCAAGGCCTCGAGCCCGACGCGGGCCGCCTCGTTGCGCTCGTCCACGCCCAAGGCTTGCGCATACCAGGCCGCGGCGCGCTCGGGCTCGCCGAGCTCGCCGCGGTGGATGTCGGCCACCCGCGCGAGCAACGCGGCGATGCGAGCTCGGTCGTGCGATGCGGCGCCGCCGAGCAGCTCGGACAGCTCGGCCCAGCGGGTCGTGCCAGACAGGAGCTGGTCCAGCGCCGTGAGGGTTTGCTCGTCGTCACCGAACTCGCTGCGGATGAGCAGCCAGGTCTCGATGGCCGCTTCGGGCTGGTCGAGCTCAGCGCGCTGGATCTCGGCGATCCTCACCAAGTCGTTGCGCCGCTGCTCGGGCAAAAGGGGCGCGTCCGCGCGTCGTCGCAGCGCCTCGACCAGCTCGGCCGAGCGCTGGTTGCGTTCCAGCACGGTGACCACGGCGCTGAGAGCCTCGAGGTCGCGCTCATCGCTGTCGAGAACCGGCTGCCAGTTGGCGAGCGCCCGGTCGGCGTCCCCCAGCTTTTCGGCCAGCCGAGCGGCCTCGCAGAGCACCGAGCGGCGCACGGCCCGCGACGGCTCGAGCTCCGCCAGACGCTCCAGCACGGCCAAGCGCTGCTCGTCCTGCCCGCTGGCGGCCAAAAGCTCGCTGAGCTGGTGGGCCGCCGCCAGCGCCACGACATCGTCGGCGGCCTCCGAGGCGAGCACGCGGGAATACAGCTCGATCGCGCCGGTCGGGTCGTCGAGCTCGGTGCGGCGCAGGTCGGCCGCTTCGAGCACGATGGCCATCCTCTGCTCTTCGTCGTCGCAGGTCTCGGCCGAGCCGAGCAGCGCAGTGGCGCGCAGATCGTGACGGCCCGAGCGGCGGGCGAGCTGGCGGAGCTGGCGGCGTGCGTCGGCGTCCAGCGGATCGCCCTCGAGCAGGGCGGCGTAGTGCCCAATGGCTTCTGCATCGCGTCCCAGGATGGCCAAACGGTTGCCGCACTCGCGATGCAGCGCGGGCCGCTCGTCGGGTTCGACGAGCTCGATGGCGCGCTCGAGCACCCGCACGACGTCCTCGCGTCGCTCGGCCACCAAGTAGTTTCGGCGCAGCAGGGCCAGGGCCTCACGGCGGGCCTCGGGCGAGGTCGCGTCGGCTTCGAGCACCCGCTCGAGCTCGCCACAGGCGGCCGGGTGGCCAGGGCTCTCGCTCAGCAGAGTGCGCAGCTCGTCCAGCGCTCGCCCTGGATCGCCCAGCCGATCGAGCCAGCAGGTGGCCATGCGGACCCGAGTCTCGCGGGCGCGCGAGGCGGACAGCTCGCCCAGTCGATGGCGCCACAGATCGACGAGGTCGCGGTAGCGCCCCTGCCGGTCGAGCAGTCGCTCGAGCGCGGCAGCGAGCTGATCATCGCCCGGCTCCTGCTCCAGCAGCTGCTGCATGTAGCCCGCAGCGCGGTCGGGCTGGTCGGCGAAGTCCTTGGCCACGCGCACGGCGTCGTCGAGGAGCTGGCGCCGCTTGGCCGGCTCGGTGGTGGTCGCCAGGGTGCGGTCGTAGAGATCGAGTAGCTCGTCCCATTGCTCGGCCGCCGTCCACATGACCGTGAGCTGCTCGAAGGCCCAGCTCGCCTCGGGGTCGAGCTCGATGATGCGTCCGAGAAGGGTCGTGGTGGTCTCCTGGGTGTCGCCGAACCACTCCTGGTGAAACTGCACGGCGCGCTCGGCCAGCTCTCTGCGCACCTCCTTCGGCAGCGCGCGCTCGAGGGTGTCGCGGTACAGCTCGGCGACCTCGTCGGGGCGCTGCAGCTCGTCGGCCAGCTCCTCCAGGTGCAGCCAGGCGTCCTGGCTTTCCGGCGCGCTTGCGGCCGCGCGAAGGGCAGCTTGAAACGATTGCTCGACGCCGCTCGGATCGCCGCGTTCGGCGCTGCTCTTGTCCTTGCTCTTTTGGGACTTTGCGTCGCTCTTTTTTGCCATGGGCCGTGCGTTCGTTGGTGACCGCGAGGAGGCGGCGACCCGACCGCGAGCCCACCCCCCCCGCGGCGCGCTTATCCCCAACCACGAGCGCGACCGCCCCAGGGGTGCCGCAGCTGT
>CAYTYV010000216.1:0-10464 GCA_964441055.1 uncultured Polyangiaceae bacterium
ACAAACCGGTCAACGATCTCAGCCGCGGCTGCACGGCGGAGGACATCGTCAACACCGTCGCCATTACGGCGGTCCAGGCCCAGAGCGGCTGATGGGGAGGACAAGAGCCATGACGGGCAGCGCAGCGCGACACCAGCTAAAGCAACCCCATTCGCTCTCTCCGCGTATCCAGCGGCTTCGCGACTACTACTTCCAGGGACTCGAGCGAAAGTGGAACAACCAGTTCTCGGCGTGGACCACGGGCGCGCCCTGGGACGTGGTCTACGACGAGACCACCTACCACATCGTGCCCGAGACCTACGCCTTCTTCCAGACCTTCACCTCCTCGGGCCTGCAGGCCGCGCGGCCGGTCGAGCTGCCCGAGGGCTTTTGGCGCTGGAGCTTGGTCGAGCGCCGCGCCTGGTTCATTCGGCAGGTGATGGTCCACCACGTACCGCAGGAGCTTCTGCCCGGCGATCTGCTAGCGGGCGCCCGCTTCAACATCTGGGCCTCGCGCTGCTGGACCGAGGATGAGGCGCAGGAGCGCCAAGCGCGGCTGCTCGGACCGAGGGGGGCGCGGGCGGCGGCCAAGTGGTTCCACGACCACGGTTATGGCAATGCCGGGGCGACCTCCGGGCACCTGATCCCCGACCACGCCCGGGCCCTGTCTATCGGCTGGAAGGGCATCCACGCCGAGCTCGAGGCGCGCTACGCCGCCCTGTCCCGCATCGAGCAGCAGGGCCGCCGCGGCTGTCAGCTGCGCGCCATGATGACCGCGGCCACCATGCCCCGCGACCTGGCGGCCCGCTACGGCGCGCTGTGTCGCGCCGAGGCCAAGGCGGCGGCCGAGCCAGAGCGCCAGCAGGAGCTCGCGCAGATGGCCGCCAACCTCGAGCGGGTCCCCTGGGAGCCTGCCGAGAGCTTCTGGGAGGCCGTCCAGGCGCTGTGGCTCAACCACATGCTGATCATGAGCGACGAGAACTACCCGGGGCCAGGGGTGAGCTTCGGCCGGATCGATCAGTACCTATGGCCGTACTGGCAGCGGTCGCTCGAACAGGGCATGCCGCGCGAGCTCGGCAAGGAGATCCTCAGGTGCTTGTGGGTCCACGCCAACACCGCCTATGACGCCATGATCAAGCTGGGCGGCAACCAGGGCATTACCGCGGGTTTCGGACAGCTCATTACCCTCTCGGGCATGGGGCCGGGCGGCGTCGATCAGACCAACGATCTGACGCTGGCCATCTTGGAGGTCATCGACGAGATGAGCCCCATCCTCGAGCCCAAGCCCAACGTGCGCTTGCATCGCGGCTCGCCCGAGCAGCTGCTCAACCGGGTGGTCGACATGGTGGCCTCCAGCCAGGGGGCGCCCTTTTTGCTCAACTTCGACGAGCGCTCCATGGCGGGGATGCTGCGCGAGGCTGAGCGAGCCGGGGTCGAGCAGCACATTCACCCGGGCAACGTGCACGACTACGCCTGCGTGGGCTGCCTCGAGAACACCATGGCGGGCAACGACCGCTCGGGCACGGTGGACAACAACCTGAACCTGCTCAAGGCGGTCGAGCTGGCGCTCACAGGGGGCACCGACTTGGTTCCCGCGGTGGATCCCATCACGGGCAAACAGGCCCCGAGCACCCAGGATGGGCCGCGGACCGGCGATGCCACCACCTTCACGAGCTGGTCCGAGCTCTGGGAGGCCTACGCCGAGCAGACCCGCTACCTGGTCAAGGCCTGCGTGGATCTGCAGGACAAGACCGAAGCGCTGCGGGCGTGCTTTTGCCCCACGCCGTATCTGTCGTGCCTAGTGCGCGGCTGCGCGGAGCGGGGGCTAGACGTCACGCAAGGCGGCGCTGAGCTGGGCTTTTGCACCATCGAGGCGGTGACCTTTGCCACCACCGTGGACTCGCTATTGGCCATCAAGTACCTGGTGTTCGACCAGCGGCACTGCACCATGGCGGAGCTCGTCGGGGCGCTGCGCGACAACTGGCAGGGGCACGAGACGCTGCAGGCCAGGGCCAAGTACCGCGCCCCCAAGTACGGCCGCGACGACGACGAGGCCGACGAGCTGGCCCGCCAGGTGATGGAGCTGTGGAGCGAGCAGACCTGGCAGCACCGCACCCGCTCGACGAGGCGGCAGTTCCGTCCCGGCATGCTGAGCTGGAACTACTGGGTGGCCGACGGCCACGTGCTCGCGGCCAGCGCCGACGGCCGCCCCAAGGGGCAGTTTCTGTCCAACGCCATCTGTCCGTCGAACGGCGCGGATCTCGAGGGGCCGACGGCCAACGCCAACTCGGTGGGCAAGGCCTTGGGGGGGCGCTCGGCCGAGCGCGGCGACTGGCAGGACTACTGCAACTACCTGCCCAACGGCGCCAGCCACACCATGACCTTCAGCCCGTCGCTGCTGCGCGACCCCGAGCACCGCGATAAATTCAAGGGCTTCTTGCGGGCCTACTGTGAAAATGGCGGCACCGCCCTGCAGATCAACCTGCTCGACGCCGAGATGCTGCGCGACGCGCAGGCGCACCCGCAGGACTATCCCCATTTGCTCGTGCGCGTGACCGGCTACAACGCCTACTTCGCCTCCATTGGCCGCGAGCTCCAGGACGAGATCATCGCCCGCGAGCAACACCGCAAGCTCTAGCCACGATGCCCCGCGAGCGTCCAGCCGAGAGCCGGGCCGAGCAGCTCACCGCCCAGCTGTTCGAGATCCAGCGCATGTCCACCGAGGACGGCCCCGGGATTCGGACCACCGTATTCTTCAAGGGCTGCAGCCTTCGCTGTAGTTGGTGCCACAACCCGGAGAGCATCTCGGCGCGGACGCAGATCGTCTGGCATGAGCACAAGTGCATCGGCTGTCGGCTCTGCCTCGAGGCCTGCCCGCAGAAGGCCCGCCATCTCGACGAGGCGGGCGCTCGGGTCGAGGCCAAGCGCTGCCAGGCGTGCGCCGAGTGCGCCGAGGCCTGCCCGACCACGGCCATCGAGCGCCTCGGCGAGCCTTGGCAGCTCGAGGCCATGCTGGCCGAGGTTTCCAAGGACCGGGCCTACTACCAGAGCTCGGGCGGCGGGGTGACCCTTTCCGGCGGCGAGCCCGCGCTGCAGGCGCCCTTTGCGCGTCGCTTGCTGGAGGTCTGTCGCACCGCCGGGCTTCACACCGCTGTCGACACCGCTGGTCAATGCGACCGGGGCGCGCTGCTCGAGCTGGCTCGGCGCGCCGATCTGGTGCTGTTCGACCTGAAAGACATCGACCCCGAGCGGCATCGACGCCATACCGGCCACAGCAATGCCCGGATCCTCGAGAACCTGGCGGCGGTGGCCGATGCCGTCCGAACCGAAGCGCGTCCCATTGAGCTTTGGATCCGCACCCCGCTGGTTCCCGGTGCCACCGCTTGTGAGGACAACGTGCGCGGCATCGGTGCGCACATCGCCGAGCATCTGGGCGAGCTCGTGCGCCGCTGGGAGCTGTGCGCCTTCAACAACCTGTGCGGCGATAAATACCGCCGTCTCGGTCTCGAGTGGCCGTTCGCGGGGCGCCCGCTGCTGTCGAGCGCGGAGCTGGCGGACTTCGAGTGGATCGCCAAGGCCTCGGGCGTCGACCCGGCCATCGTCGTCGCCGACGGCCCCACCTCGAATGGAGGGCCACCATGAGCAATACGCTGCTCGACGAGCAAGACATCAAGGCGTTTGAGCCCGAGGCCAAGATCGGGCTCTTGGCCACGCTGGACGAACGCGGTTTGCCGCATCTGAGCCTGATCACCTCGCTGCAGGCCAAGAGCGCCACGCAGCTCATGTGGGGGCAGTTCTGCGAGGGGCGCAGCAAAGAGCACGTGCGTCGCGAGCCCCGCACGGCCTTTGCGGTGATGACCGCCGAGCGGCGGCTCTGGCGCGGCAAGGCCAAGTGGACCGGGGCGGTGCGCGAGGGCGAGGACTTCGTCCGCTACAACCAGCTTCCCATGTTTCGCTACAATGCCTACTTCGGCATTCATACGGTGCATTACATGGATCTGGTCGAGCTCAGCGATCGGGGATCGGTATCGCTGCCGCGGCTTTTGGCGGGCGTGGCGCTGGTCCGTCTGCTCGGGCGGCGGCTCGCCCAAGCGGACGGGACAGAGCCCGCTCTAAAGCCGTGGGCCCAGAGCCACCTGTCGAAGCCCAGCACGCTCAAGTACCTCGCCTATCGCGACCTGGACGGCTTCCCGGCCATCATCCCGGTCCTCCCCTGCGAGGCGGCCACCAGCGGACGGCTGGTATTGTCGCCCACGGTTTTCGGCCGCGAGCTACGCGCCATCGGGGCGGGTACGACCGTGGCGGTGTTCGGTCTGAACCTCGAGATGGAGAGCGTGCTGGTGCGGGGCCGCTACGGCGGGATCCGCTCCCATCGCGGCGTTCCGCTGGGTACGGTCGACATCGACTGGGTGTACAACTCCATGCCGCCCCAGCAGGGACCGATCTATCCCGCGCAGCCGCTAGGAGCAGTGAGGGAGCCGTAACGCCGATCAGCGGCCCGCGGCGGGCTCGGCGTAGATGCCGTCGCGGCTCACGCCTTGAACGAAGTACTCAGGGTCGTTGAGGAAGCTCATGAAAATGACGATGAAGGCCAGGGCAGCCTCGGTCATGAGCTCTTTGTCCTGGTAGAGCTGTTGGAGCTTCTGCTCGCGCACCTGGCGATCGAGGTGGTCGAACTGCTCCAGGAACAGCCCGTCCAGCCGATGGGCCTCGCTGGACTCGGTCACCGACACCACGCCGCCGCCCAGGCAGTACTTCATGGTCTCGAGCAGCAAGCTGCGCTGCTTGTCGACGCTTTTGCAGTGGTAGCCGAAGATGTGCATCACGATGCGCTGCGCCTCGCGCATGGAGGCGACGCACAAGGCGCGAAATAGTCTCTGGGCGGCGTGGTCGTCGCGGTCCAGCGCCTCCATTTGTCGTACCAGCGAGAGCGTGATCGCGGTCTTGAACAGATCGTACAACCGACGGGCTCCGTTCAGCGGCGCGGGTGGCGGGTGGGTGATGTCGGGGCGGTATCCCGGGAAGGTCGGCACGAACAGGACCTGGAAGAGATCGCCGAAGAAGTCCACGTCGTCGAGCGGGTCCTGGAAGTCGATCCGCATGTCCAGGGTGTTGTCCAGGCGGTCGGCCAGCTTGACCCGCACCAGCTCGGGCGTCGCGGTGGAGTGGTCTAGCAGCCGTCCGATGTAGGCGTAGTAGGTCTCCTTGCCGCCGTGGCGCGTGAGCAGTTCCAGCCGTTCCATCAGGTACCACTTGTCGGTCGGGTCGATGCGCCGGAGCAGGTGCTGGAAGCGCTCCTCGAGATCGGTCCATTCCTCGGGCTGGTGGTCATCCGGCAGGATGTCCTCGTACTTGTCGTGGAGCAGCACCGAGAGCAGATCGAGCAGGCGAAGCTCGTCCGAAGCGGCCGACAAGAGCGCGGCGGCCCGCAGCGGGTGCAGCACGGCCATGGGCCCCAGCCGTCGCCGCTTGCGGCCGTAGGCCACGTCCAGGTAGCCGAGCACCTCCAGCAAGATCTGCTTGTGCCTGTGCGGCAGGGGCTTGTTGCCTGTAATGGTCAGCAGCAGCCGCTCCCGGCCCACCTTGGCGGCGCTTAGCTGGTAGTTGAGCGCCGCCGAGAGCTTCAAGAATTCGCTGAGGTCGTGAAGCAGCATGGCCCTTCACCTTCCCCTTCAAACAAGCCCGACGAAGCCGGACGAGGCCGAGCCCCCGGGGTGCCGAGGCGTGCGGGGGACGCCCTCCAGGCAAGTGTACCCCGTCGGCGGACCGAGTCCAAAGCTACTTGCCTCGCGTGGAGCTCAGCGCCCGCTCGAGCGGGCCAGGCTAGAGTCTCTTGAAGAAGGGCTTCGTGCGAAAATGAGTCAAGTTTGTCCTCCGGAGTCTCCTGTGGGGGGTTAAAAAGGGACAGGCTACTTTTTTGCGCTAAGTAGGTATCCTGTCCCCTTTTTTTCCGTGGGGGTTTGGGGGCGGAGGAAGGAGCGGAGCGACGCCCGGAGCCCCCATCGTCAAATCCATCCAAGCGGCAGGGCGGTAAGCAGATCTCGCCCCGTGAGGCCCATCGGGTGGCCTCACCTGTCTTGGGGCCACCCGATGGGCCCCAAGGGGCGAGCGAAAGCCGCTACCGCTTGTGCAGCCCCCGCTCGTCCAGGAAGGCCCGCACCCGACCGGTCAGGGTGGGCTCGCCCTTTTCCTCGATGTCGTAGCGCACGCGCATGGCCGGCTTGTCGATCTTCACCAGGCGCGTCAGATCGATCGGCGTGCCGATCAGCACCAGCTCGGCCTCGGAGCGGTTGATGGTCTCTCCCAGGTCGCGGATCTGCTCTTCACTGTAGCCCATGGCGGGCACGAGCGGGCCGATCTCCGGGTACAGCTCGAAGGTCGTCCGGATGGTGCCTTGCAGCCAGGGGCGGGGATCGAGGATCTCGGCGGCGCCGTGGCGCTGCGCGGCGAGCACCGCCGCGCCGAAGGTCATCTCGCCGTGGGTCAGGGTCGGCCCGTCCTCCACGCACAGCACCCGCTTGCCGCGGATGGCTTCGGGATCGTCGATGGTGAGCGCCGAGTTGGCGTGGACGATGTCGGCCCGCGGATTGAGCCCGGCGAGCGAGGCCTCGAGCTTGCGGATGTCGTCGGCCTTGGCCGAGTCCTCCTTGTTGATGACGAACACGTCGGCCAAGCGCGCGTTGACCTCGCCCGGGTAGTAGAGCCGCTCGTGACCGGCCCGGTGGGGGTCGGCCACCACGATGTGTAGATCGGTGCGGAAAAACGGCAGATCGTTGTTCCCGCCGTCCCACAAGACCACATCGGCTTCCTTTTCCGCGGCGGCGAGGATCTCGGCGTAGTCCACCCCCGCGAATACCAAAAAGCCCCTCATCAGGTGAGGCTCGTACTCTTCCATCTCCTCGATGGTGCAGTGATGCTTTTCGAGATCCGCCAGCGACTCGAAGCGCTGGCAGCGCTGCTCGAGCAGCTTACCGTACGGCATGGGGTGTCGCACCACGGACACGCGCAGCCCGCGCTCTTCGAGCAGCCCAGCGACCACGCGACTGGTCTGGCTCTTGCCGCAACCGGTACGCACCGCGCAAATCGAGATGACCGGCTTTTCGCTGGGCAGCATGGACGGCGAGGGCTCGGCCAGCACGAAGTTGGCTCCCGCGGCCTGCACCAGCGAGGCGCGGCTCATGACCTCGTGGTAGGGCACGTCGCTGTACGAGAAGTAGACCTCGTCGATCTTGTGGCGTTGAATGAGCGTCTCGAGCTCGGACTCGTCGTGGATGGGGATGCCGCGAGGGTAGCTCGGCCCGGCCAGCTCTGGCGGGTAGGTGCGGCCCACGATGTACGGGATCTGCGTGGCGGTGAAGGCGACCACCTCGCGAGTCGGATCGTCGCGGAAGCGCGTGTTGAAGTCGTGAAAGTCCCGCCCTGCTGCCCCCATGATGATGACGCGAATCTTGCTCATGGCTCGCTGGTCTCTGCTCAAGACACTTGTGACGTGAAAACAACCGACCATCGCCCGCCCGCGATCGTTGACGCGGTCGGGCGACGGTCTCGGCGCTAGCCCGGGCCGCCAACGCTGTGCGCGCTCGCGCCCCGAGCGACGGAAAAGGCCCACGCGAGAGCGAAAGCGCCGTGCTCGCGCGGGCCCTAGGATATTAGTTCTCGTTCTCGAAGACCGCCGCGGCACCCATGCCCGCGCCGATGCACATGGACACGACGCCGTAGCGCGCCTTGCGTCGCTTGAGCTCGTGAAGCAAGGTGGCCGTCAGCTTGCCGCCAGTGCAACCGAGCGGGTGGCCCAGCGCGATGGCGCCGCCATTGACGTTGACCTTGTCCTCGTCCAGGCCGAGCTCGCGCACGCAGTAGGCTGCCTGAGAAGCGAAGGCCTCGTTGATCTCGAAGACCGCGATGTCCTCCTTCTTCAGCTCGGCCTTTTCGAGCACCTTGGGAATGGCCACCGCTGGACCGATGCCCATGATCTCGGGCGGTACGCCCACGGTCACGCCAGCGCGGAACACCGCCATCACGGGAATGCCCAGCTCCTCGGCCTTCTCCCGCGCCATGATGATGTGGGCGGCTGCGCCGTCCGACATCTGCGAGGAGTTGCCGGCCGTGGAGGTGCCGTCCTGCGCGAAGGCAGGACGGAGCTTGGCTAGGCCTTCCACGCTGGTGTCGCCCCGCACCCCTTCGTCATCGACGAAGGTGACGTCGTGCCAGGCGCCGTCCTTCCACACCCGCGTCTCGACCGGGACGATCTCCTCCTTGAACTTGCCTTCGGCGATGGCCTTGGCCGCATTGTGATGCGACCTCATGGCCAGCTTGTCCTGGGCCTCGCGGCTCACGTCGAACTTCTTGGCCACGTTCTCGGAGGTGATGCCCATGGGGGTGTAGAGCCCGGGGTTTTCCGTCATGATGGTGGGGTTCGGCGTGGGCCGATCGCCACCCATGGGGATTTGGGTCATGGACTCGATCCCGCCGGTCAGGGCGATGTCGTAGTAGCCGGCGGCGATGTGCGCCGCGCACTGCATGAGCGACTGCAGCCCGGACGAGCAGAACCGATTCACCGTCATTGCGGGCACGGTATGGGGAATGCCAGCGCCCAGCGAGGCGATACGAGCCACGTTCATGCCCTGCTCGCCCTCGGGCATGGCGCAGCCCATGACCACATCGTCGATCATGGCCGGGTCGAGCTTGGGCACCTTGCCGATGGCGCCTTTGATGGCCGCCATCAAGATGTCGTCCGGCCGGGTGTCCTTGAGCGAGCCCTTCTTGGCTTTGCCGATCGCGGTGCGTACCGCAGCGACGATAACCACGTCACGAGGATTCTTACTCATATCGATTACTCCACAGCAGTAGCTAGTTCCGAAGTGGCTTGCCCTTGGTGAGCATGTGTTGGATGCGCGCCTGGGTCTTGGGCTCACCGCACAGCGAGACGAAGGCCTCCCGCTCGAGGTCGAGCAGGTGTTGCTCGTCGACCACGTGGTTGGTGGGGATGTCACCACCGGTCACGACATTCGCGATCTTCTTGCCGATCTTGGCGTCGTGCTCGGAGATGTAGCCGCCCTCTTGCATCTGGTAGAGGAACAGCTCGATGGCCGCCCGTCCGCTCGGCCCCGGCAGCTTGAGCTTGGGCCTGCGCGGCGGCTTGTAGCCGGCCTTGGCCAAGCCGAGCGCCAGGTTCTTGGCGTCGTGGATGAGCGCGTCGGGATCGAGGGTGATGCGGTCCTGGGGCCTGAGGTAGCCCAGGTTGCGCGCCTCCTCGGCCGAGACGGCCACGGTGGCCATGCCGATGCCCTTGAAGGCCGCCTGCACGAAGGGGTTGGGATCGTAGGCGGCGTCCTTGGGAATGCCGCCCAGGTAACGGCACAACACCTCGGTGCAGCCGCCGCCAGCCGGGAGCAGCCCCACGCCGACCTCGACCAAGCCCATGTACAGCTCGGCCGCGGCCTGACAGGCCGAGGCGCGCATGGTCACCTCGGCGCCGCCGCCCAGGGTCAGGCCCCAGGGTGCGGTGACGACGGGCCTGGAGCAGTACTTGGCTCGGCCCAGGATGTCCTGCATGCCCTTGACCATCTCGCCGATGGCGTCCCACTTCATCTGCATGGCCAGGGTGACGACCATGAAGATGTTGGCGCCCGCCGAGAAGGCGTTGCCGCCCTGGTTGCCGACCACCAAGGCCTCCCACTTGCCCGCGTCCAGCTCGTCCAGCGCTTGGGTGTAGAGGGCAAAGATGTCGGTATCTAGCGCGTTCATCTTCGAGTGGAACGACAGACAAAGCACGCCGTCGCCCAGATCGATAAGGTCGGCTGAGTCGTTGGAGGCCACGACTCCGGTCACCTCCTTGCGATCCTTGAGGATCAGCCACGTCTCAGAGGTGGGCACGGGCTTGGCGCTCTTTGCGGCCGGATCCCAGTAGGTCATGGCGCCGTCGTCGCCGCGGGCGTAGAAGGACTCGCGTCCGCTCGCGACCATTTGCTCCACCCACGCCGGGATGGTCAGGCCGTCGGCCTTCATGCGCTCGATCGACTTCTTGACGCCGATGGCATCCCAGCCCTCGAAAGGACCGAGGTCCCAGGCGAAGCCCCAGCGCATGGCCCGGTCGGCGTTGACGATGTCGTCGGCGATCTCGGGAATGCGATTGGCCGAGTAGATCAGCGTGTCGGCGGTGACCTGCCAGGCGAGCTGGGCCGCCTTGTCGTCGCCGTTCAGCATGGCGCGCATGGCGCCAGCCGGGTCACCGGCCTTCTTGGCGGCGCCGATGGAGTCGAAGCGCGGCTTCTGGGCCGGCTTGTACTCACCGGTCTTGATGTCGCGGGCCAGGATGGCCTTTTTGCCGTCGATCTTCGTCTTCTGGTAGAAGCCCTTGCCGCTCTTGCCGCCCAGGGCGCCTTCCTCGATCATCTTCTTGAGCCAGTCCGGCGAGACGAACCAGTCGCGCGCCTCGTCCTTCTTGGCGATGTCGTGGACGTTGTTGAAGACGTGGTCCAGGGT
>CAYTYV010000217.1:0-10433 GCA_964441055.1 uncultured Polyangiaceae bacterium
CAGTTCGCCGAGTTCCGCAGCACCCTGGGCTCTTCGGCGACGGCCGGGAACACCGCTCTGGGCTGCGCTCGATGAACACGTAGCGGTCGAAGCGGGGCTCGGTCTTGAGCGCCAGCTGTGCGGATCCGTCGAGGAGAGCCTGCGGTTCCTTCTCTGCCAGGTCGGGAAACAACACCGTCTGCGAGGACTCCCCCGCCTCATCTTCGCGCCGCGCGTCGCGGTAGCCCGTGCCTGCGAACGCGTCGACATAGCCTTTTCGGAAGGGCTGCTCCCTCGTGGGCTTGTCCTTGAGGGCCGTCGTGTAGCTGGAGAGGTATTTCGCGAGCACATCCAGTTTCGCGCTCGTCCAGTCGCCGCCGAATCGATGTGCTCTGCCTCTTGGTTTCTTTGCTGCCGCCATTATCGGCCTATACTATACATGCGTTCAGCCAACCATGCATCCTCGTAATCTGCTTGAACAAAGCGATGCGTAGACCGCGACTGGAAAAGGCGAAACCCAGGGCAGCCGATGCTAGCCCGCTCGCTCAGTCCTCCACGCGCCCCTCGAGGATCGAGCGCGGCCCTTCGATAAGCAGAAACTCCGCTTCCTCTGTGCCGACCACGTCGAACAGCTTATCGATTGCGCTCGCCACGGCCACGGCGTCCCGCACGCTGTGGGCATCGGAGCAGGCCGCGTAGTAGAAGCCTTCCTCGAGCAGCCGCTCGGCCGTGCGGCGAGTGGCGCGGCCTTGGGCGCCCGTCAGGGCTGCCACGTCGAGCACCAGCAAGGTGCCCCCGTCGACGATGGGCTCGAGCACGGCGATGTCCTGCCAGGCCGGCCGCTGCCGCTCGGGATGCGCCAGAAGCGGACGCAGCTTCTGGCAGCGAAGCTCGAACAGGCGCTGGTCGAGGAGCACGGGGATGCGATCGAGGGGCAGCTCGATGAGCACCGCCCCGGCCTCGCCAAAGGGCAAGCCCTGGCCCGACATCAGCCTGTCGAACACGATGTCGTCCAGGTGGTGCTCGCAGCCGAGGCCCGTGCGAGGCATGTTGGCGGTCTGCTCGACCGCGGGCAAAACGCGCTGGTAGGCCGCCTCGAGCTCGGCCCGCGAGTTGTCGAACATCACGGCGTGCATGTGCGGCGTGGCCCACACCTCGTCGAAGCCGCTCTGGCGAAGCGCCGCGAGCATGGCGAGGCTCTCGGCGAGGCTCTGCGCCCCGTCGTCGACTTCGGGCAGCCAGTGACAGTGAAGGTCGATGAAGCCTCGCATCGCCAAGGCATCAACCGTCGGTCGGCCGCGCGTGAGCGTCAATTGACCGCGGCTTGATCCGACCAGGGCTGCTATCTACCATGAGCACCCGGCTGCATCGCCCGACAAGCGGCGCGCAGCCATGAGCGGAGGTTTGGCGTGACAGCCCGAATCGGCGTGTTCGTTTGCGAGTGCAAGGGGCTGGTGTCCGACCGCGTCGACTGCGAGCGGCTCGCCGCTCAGGCCGCCGAGCTCGAGGGCGTGCGCTTCGTCGATCGAAGGGAGCTTCTGTGCGCCGAGGCAGAGCTCGGCTCGGCGGTGCGGCGGCTGCGCGACGAGGGCTGCGACCGGCTGCTGTTCGTCGGCTGCTCGCCGCGCTCCTCGCTCAAGTTCCCCGAGGAGCGGATCGCGCGGCTCATGCAGACCATGGGCCTTTGCCCGGAGCTTTTCGAGGTGGCCAACGTGCGCGAGCAGTGCGCCTGGCAGCACTCGGACCGCGAGGCCGCCACGGCCAAAGCCATCGATCTGACCCGCATGGCCCACGCGCGGCTGCGCACCGACGAGCCTGCCCCTGCGGCCATCGACATCCCCCAGCGCGCGCTGGTGGTGGGCGGCGGCGCGGCAGGCCTGCAGGCGGCCAAGGATCTCGCGGCAGCGGGCATCGCGGTCACGCTCGCGGAGCGCGGCTCCTGGCTCGGCGGGCGGCTGTGCCAGCTGCACCGCGTCTTCCAGACCGAGGGGTGGCCGTCGGTGTGCGACGCCTCGTGCATCGGTCCGGTGCAGGCGCGCGGAGCCATGCTGGACCAGGGCATCGAGGCGCTGGCGCAGACCCAGGTGACGGCCGTCGAGCGGCGGGAAGGCCGCTTTCGCGTGAGCCTCCAGAGCGAGCCCCAGCTCGTCGATCCCGACCGCTGCATCTCGTGCGACGAGTGCGCCAAGGTCTGCCCCGAGGAGCTTCCCAGACGCCACGATCTGGCCTTCAGCAAGCGCAAGGCCATCGACAAGGAGTTCGAGCGGGCCCTGCCCGATCTGTACACCATCGATCTCGAGGCCTGCACCCTGTGCGGCGACTGCGTGCCCGTATGCCCGACCGACGCGATCGACCTCGAGGCCAAGCCGCGCCACCGCACCGAGGACTTTGGCGCGGTGTTCCTGGCCACGGGCTCGGAGCCCATCGATCTATCGGGCTATGCGCAGTTCAAGCGCAGCCACCCGAACGTGGTGACCAGCATCGAGTTCGAGCGGCTGATGGATCACGGGCTCAAGCGGCCTTCGGATGGCGAGGAGCCCGAGCAGGTAGTCTTCGTGCAGTGCGCGGGATCGCGAGCCGGCCCCGAGCGCAAGGGACAGGGAGGGGTGGCCTACTGCTCCAAGACCTGCTGCTCGGTCACGGCCAAGCAGGTCGACCGGCTGACGACGGGCCATCCCATGGTCGAGCCCACGGTCGTCTACTACCGCGATCTGCGCACCTATGAGCGCGCGCTGGAGGAGCTGTATCAACGCCTCCGCGTGATGGGCAACGAGTTCGTCAACGGCCAGGGGGCGGCCATCGAGTCGAACGGAAACGGCGGCCTCAAGGTCAAGGTGGAGCCCTGCCTGGACGACGACGACGATGCGGCCGACGACGAGCCCGAGCCCATCGAGCTTGCCGCCGACCTGGTCGTGCTCGCCGCAGCGCAGACGCCGTCGCGAGGCTCGCGCGAGCTCTACGGCATGTTCGGGGTCGAGGTGGATCGCTACGGCTATCCCATCGAGAACCAGCCGCGCGTCTTCCGCGCCACCGAGTCGATGGTGAGCCGGGTGTTCGTAGTCGGCGCCTCGGCCGGTCCCAAGGTGGTCCAGCAGGCCTCAGAGCAGGGCTCGGCCGCGGCCATGCGGGCGCTTCCCTCGCTACTGCGGGCTCGGGCCGAGCCGCTGCGCTACGCCTCCCGCGTCAACCCGGATCGCTGCACGGGCTGCCGCACCTGCGAGGCGGTCTGCCCGCACGGCGCCATCCGCATGACCGAGGCGGGCGCGACAAGCGATCCCGGCTTCTGCCAGGGCTGCGGCTTTTGCGCGGCGGCCTGCCCCGTGCACGCGGCCGAGCTCGGCAACTTCACCGACGAGCAGATCCTGGCGCAGGCCGAGGCGGCGTTCACGGAGCTTGGCGCGGGCGAGCCGCGCATCCTGGCGCTGCTCTGCTACTGGTGCGCGTACAGCGCCGCCGATTTTGCGGGCATCGAGCGCGCCGAAGCGCCCGCCAACCATCGGGTGGTGCGCATACGCTGCTCGAGCTCGGTCAACACCGCCCTGCTCATGCGCATGTTCACGATGGGCGTCGACGGCATCCTGGTGGCGGGCTGTCCCGAGCGAAGCTGCCATCACCTCTGGGGCAACTTCGTGGCCGACAAGCGCATCGAGCTAGCACGCGCCGTAATGGGGCAGCTCGGGCTGGATACCATGCGGCTGCGCTTCGAGTACATCGGCGCGCCCATGCAGGCCAAGCTGGTCGATGTCCTCGGCACGATGGACCAAAAGCTCCGCAAGTTGGGGCCCAATCCGGCGGCCCAAGGGCTCGAGCCCCAACGCCGATAGGAGAGCACCATGGCCGACAAGATCCGGATGGCGGTAAGCTGGGCCGCGGCCTGTGGCGGCTGCGACGTGTCCCTGCTCGATACCGAGGAAAAGATCCTCGAGCTCGCAGCCATGGCCGACTTCGTCTACTGGCCGGTCGCCATGGACTTCAAGCGCAGCGAGCTGCTCGCGCTCGAGCCCAAGAGCATCGACATCGGCCTGTTCAACGGCGCGGTACGCACCAGCGAGCAGCAGCAGGACGCCGAGGTGTTCCGCGAAAAGTGCAAGCTGCTGGTGGCCTATGGCGCCTGCGCCTGCTTTGGCGGGATCCCCGGGCTCGCCAACCTCGCCAATCGGCAGCAGATCTTCGACGTGGCCTACTCGAGCACGCCCTCCACCGAAAACCCCGAAGAGCTGCGGCCCCAGACGGCCACCCCGACGGGCGGGGCCGAGCTCGGCCTGCCCGCCTTTCACGACACGGTCAAGAGCTTGGCCCAGGTGGTGGACGTCGACCTGCTGCTGCCGGGCTGCCCGCCGCCCACCGAGCGGATACTCGATCTGGTGGCCGCGGCCGAGCGCTATGCGGCCACGGGCGAAAGCCCGCCACCGGGCACGGTGCTGGCGTCCGACAAGGCGCTGTGCGACCAGTGCCCGCGCGCGGAAAGCCGAGAGGGCGGGCGCATAACCCAGGTGGTGCGACCGCACGAGGCGCTGGCCGATCCCGAGCGCTGCTTCGTCGACCAGGGCATCTTGTGCATGGGGCTAGCGACCCGCGGCGGCTGCGGTGCGAGCTGCATCGGCGTCAACATGCCCTGTCGCGGCTGCTTTGGTCCCACGGCCGACATGCTCGATCCCGCGGCCGAGGCGCTCAGCGCGATCGGCTCCATCGCGGGCCCGGCTGACGAGAACTTCGTGCCGCCGCACCAGATGAAGAAGACGGTGCGCTCCGTCCGCGATCCCGTGGGCACCTTCTATCGCTTCAGCTTGCCGAGCGCCTTGATCGGCCGCGCGGTGGTGGACAAGCCCGCGGAGGATAAGTCGTGACGCGCACCATTAGCATCGACCCCATCACGCGCCTCGAAGGGCACGGCAAGATCGACATCCTGCTCGACGACGACGGCAACGTCGCCGACGCGTACCTGCAAGTCGTGGAGCTGCGCGGCTTCGAGCGCTTCTGTCAGGGTCGTCCGGTCGAGGAGATGCCGCGCATCACGCCCAAGATCTGCGGCGTCTGCCCGGGCGCTCACCACATGGCCGCGGCCAAGGCCTGCGACGCGGTCTACGGCCTTGCCATTCCTCCTGCCGCGGAAAAGCTCCGTCGGCTCTATCTCAGCGCGCACATCGTACACAGCCACCTGCTGCACTTCTTCGCGCTCGCCGCTCCCGACTTCGTCCCTGGCGCGGCCGCTCCCGCTGCGAGCCGGAACCTGCTCGGGCTGGTGGATGCCGTCGGCCTCGAGCTCGGCCGCGAGGTGCTCCGCAACCGCGGCTTCGCCCAGAAGATCCAGGGGATCATCGCGGGTCACCCCATCCATCCGGTCGCGGCCTTGCCCGGAGGGATGGCCAAGGCGCTCGCCGAGCCCGAGCGCGCCGAAATCGCCACGATGGCCGAGAGCCTGGTGAGCTTTGCCGAAAAGGCCGTGGGGCTGTTCGAGGACACCGTGCTGGCCGATCCCGCGCACGCCGAGGCGATCGGCAGCGATAGCTATCGTCACGAGACCCACTACGCTGGATTGGTGGACGCCGAGGGCCAGCTGGACTTCTACGACGGACAAGTGCGCGTGGTCGGACCGACGGGCACCGAGGTGGCCCGCTTCGAAGGCGCCGACTACCTCGAGCACATTGCCGAGCGGGTCGTGCCCTGGTCCTACATCAAGCTCCCCTATCTCAAGAACGTGGGCTGGAAGGGCATGACCGATGGGCCGGATAGCGGCGTCTTTCGGGTCAACTCGCTCGCTCGGCTGAACGTGGCCACCTCCCTGGCCACGCCGCGAGCCCAGGCGGCCCTCGAGCGGCTCACCCAGCACTTTGGCGGAAGGCCCGTGCACCATACCCTCGCCTACCATTGGGCAAGGCTCATCGAGTGCCTTTTCTGCGCCGAGCAAGCGCACGCCCTGGCCTGCGACCCCGAGGTCACTAGCCCCGAGGTGCGGGTGGTGCCCACGGAAAAGCCCGGCGTGGGCGTGGGCGTGGTCGAGGCGCCGCGCGGTACGCTCTATCACCACTACGAGACCGACTCGAAGGGCTTGGTCAAGGAGGTCAACCTCATCGTGGCCACCGCGCAGAACAACGCGGCCATGAACATGTCGGTCAAAAAGGCGGCCCAGAGCCTCATCGTGGGCGGCCAGGTATCGGACGAGCTGCTCGACCGCGTGGAGATGGCCTTTCGCGCCTACGACCCCTGCCTGGCCTGCGCGACTCACGCCCTGCCCGGCCAGATGCCCCTGCGGGTGACCATCTACCAAGGCGGACGAGCGCTGCGCCGACTCGAGCGCACGCGGCCGTGAGTGCAGCGGCTGCAGACGAGGCACGGGCAGGCTCTGGAGCTGCAATGACGACCCTTCTGGTGGGCATCGGCAGCCCCATCCTCTGCGACGACGGCGTTGGCCTACACGTGCTGCAACGGCTTCGGGCGCGCGGGCTGCCACAAGGCGTAGAGGCCGTCGAGCTCGGCACTGGCGGGCTGGCGCTGATGGACCTGCTCGAGGGCTACGAGCGCGCGGTGATCGTCGATGCCATCGTCACGGGCGCGCCACCGGGCACCATCCACCTGCTATCCGGCAACGACATGGCCCGAGCCGCCCACCTGGGCCCGGGCCACGACGTCGACCTTCCCACGGCGCTGGAGATCGCCGCTGGCGTGCTGGGTCGGCAGATGCCCGCCGTGGTGGTGGTCGCCATCGAGGCCGCCGACCTATGCACCTTCTCCGAAACGCTCAGCGAGAAGGTCGAGGCCGCCCTTGACGAGGCGGTTGAGCGGGTGTGGAAAATCCTGTCGCAGCCGCAACCCTGAGGAGGGAGAGCGCATGGACATCAAGGCAGACGCCACCTTGCCCTTTGACCGGACCCTGGTCTTCGAGACCTATCGCGACCAGCTGCCCGAGCTAACCGACTACTTGCCCAACATCCGCAGCATCCGCGTGCTCGAGCGAAAGGAGCTCGACCGAGGCGACGTGGAGCTGGTCAACGAGTGGGTGGGAGGCGGAGACATCCCGGCCATCGCGCGCAGCGTCATCAAGGAGTCGATGCTGCGTTGGACCGACTACGCCACTTGGCACGCCGACGACTTCACCTGCGATTGGCGCACCGAGACCCACGCCTTTACCGAGGCCTTTACGAGCGGCGGCACGAACCGCTACGTGGCCACCGCCGACGGGGCCCGCCTCGAGATCCGCGGAACGCTGCGGTGCGACTCGTCCAAGATCCCGGGCGTGCCGCGCTTCATGCAAGCCAAGGTCAACCGCACCGTGGAGGCGCTGCTCGCTCGCCAGATCGCGGGCAATCTGCAGCAGGTCGCCAAGGGCGTGACCCGTTGGCTCAAGGAGCGGGGGGCAGAGCCGAGCGCGGGCGACGAGGCCTAAGCGCCGTCCCGTTGCGGCCCTGGCGGCTTCGCGGCACGGTGGGGCCATGTCCGACGCCGTGCGTTTCGAGGAAGATGGCCCCATCGCGATCGTGCGCATCAACCGACCCGAGGTGCGCAATGCCGTGGACCGCCCGACCGCCGAGGCTTTGGCCGACGCCTTTCGACGCTTCGACGGGGCCGAGCCTTTGCGCGTAGCAGTGCTCGCGGGACAGGGAGGAACCTTCTGCGCTGGGGCCGATCTCAAGGCCATCGCCGCGGGTCGCGGCAACCGCGTGGCCCCAGACGGCGACGGCCCCATGGGTCCCACCCGCATGCTGCTCTCCAAGCCGGTCATCGCGGCTATCGAAGGCCACGCCGTGGCTGGCGGCCTGGAGCTGGCGCTGTGGTGCGATCTACGGGTGGTGGCCTCTGACGCGGTGTTCGGCGTGTTCTGTAGGCGCTGGGGGGTGCCGCTCATCGATGGCGGCACGGTCCGGCTGCCGCGGCTCATCGGCCAGAGCCACGCGCTCGACATGATCCTGACCGGTCGGGAGGTCGGCGCCATCGAAGCGCTGCGCATGGGGCTCGCCAATCGGCTGGCCGAGCCTGGCAAGGCGCTCGATACGGCCTGCAAGCTCGCCCGTCGCCTGGCCAAGCTGCCGCAGACCTGCCTGCGCGAGGACCGCCTCTCGGCTTACGAGCAGTGGTCGCTACCGCTCGATGAGGCGCTGCAAGGCGAGCTGCAGCACGGCTTTGCCTCCCTCGGCTCCGACGAGCTCATCCAGGGCCTCGAGGCCTTTGGCAAGCGCCAGCGATAGGCGATGCTCGGCGCGGCTGCGCCGTGGCCGGTTGACGCCCCCAGCTCGGAGCGCGCGTGGTATGGACTCGACGTGGCCCAGCGAGCCGAACCACCCGAAAAGCCGTTGGACGGCGCCGTGCAGCCCGATCTCGGCCAGCTGATCGACTCCCGACGGGTGCTGCTGTGCGTGGGCTGCGGCGGGGTGGGCAAGACCACCACCTGCGCCGCCATCGGCCTGGCAGCGGCCCAGCGGGGCAAGCGCGTCTTGTGCCTGACCATCGATCCCTCGCAGCGGCTGGCGCAGAGCCTGGGGCTAGAGCGCATCAACACCGAGGCTCAGCAGATCGATCCCCAAGTGCTGGCCGATGCCGGGCTGGACGTCTCAGGCAGCCTGACGGTGATGATGCTCGACACCAAGCGCACCTTCGATGCGCTCATCGAGACGCTCGCCCCCACGGCCGAGAAGCGCGACGCCATTCTCGGCAACGTCATATACCACTACATCTCGACCTCGCTGGCCGGCTCCTCGGAGTACATGGCCATGGAGAAGCTGTACGCGGTCAAGGACGACCCGCGCTACGACCTCGTCGTGCTGGACACGCCTCCTACCTCGCACGCCCTCGATTTCCTGGACGCGCCGCAACGGCTGGTGGGCGCCTTTGACAGCCCTGCGCTGCGCTGGCTGCTCCAGGCCTTTCAGAGCTCGGGCACGCTGTCGCTGGGCGTGCTGGCGCGCACGGCGGCCACCGTGCTGCGAGGGATCGGACGGATCGTCGGTGGCGGCTTCCTCGAGCGGATGGGCGGCTTTGCCGTCGAGCTCAATGAGGTGTTCGGCGGTTGGCGCGCGCGGGCCGACGAGGTGGCGCGCGCGCTAAGAGGCCCCGAGGTGGCCTACCTCTTGGTGACCACACCCCAGCCCATGTGCGTGCGCGAGGTGCTCTTCTTTGCCCAGCGGCTCCGCCAGCAGCAGCTTCGCGCGGATGCCTACGTGGTCAACCGCGTCCATCGGCAGGCGCCCGACGGGATATCGACGGAGGCCATCGAGCAAGCCCTGAGTAGCCGAGAGCTCGGTTTGCCCTCCTCGAGCGCCGAGCGGATCGCCGCGACCGCGGCCGACGAGGCCCGCCTCGGCCAGCTCGACCGGCTGCACATGGTCACCCTCGAAGAGGTGTTCGACGACGGCGACGACGACAGCGCGGCGCCGCTCGTCGTCCAGGTGCCCGATTTCGCCACCGACATCTACGACGTCGAGCGGCTGGCCTCGGTGGCGGCCGTGCTGGTGCCGAGCCGCTGAGCTTGCCTACCGCGTGCGTCCCTTTTTCGGGCGCCGCCCTGACCGACGGTAGCGCACGCGGATGGGCACGCCGTCGAAGCCGAAGCGCTTGCGAATGGCATTGACCACGTAGCGCTGGTAGCTGAAGTGCACGCTGTCCGGATGGCTGGTCTGCACCACGAACATCGGGGGCCCGGTCAGGGCTTGGGTGACGTAGTAAAAGCGCGGCGCCCGACCGCGGCAAAGCGGCGGCGGATGGGACTCGAGCACCTCCTCGAAGAAGCGGTTGAGCTCGGCGGTGGGCACGCGCTCGACAAACTGTGCGCCCACGCGGCGGATGGTCGTGAGCAAGCGGCTCAGGCCGCGGCCCGTTTTCGCGCTCAGCGGCTCGACGGGCGCCCAGCTGGCAAAGGCCAGGGTCTCGGCGGCCTTCTGCTTGGCCTGCCGTAGGGCCACGCGACTGAGCAGATCGGTCTTGTTGAGCGCCACCACCACCGCGCGGCCGCGGTCCAGCGCCAAACCGAGGATCTTGGCGTCCTGCTCGGCCACGCCCTCGACGGCGTCGCACAGCACGACCACCACCTGGGCTCGATCCATGGCCCGGATGGCCCGCATCACGCTCAGCGCCTCGACCCCGTCGCGGCCCTTGGCCACCTGCGCCTTGCGCCGAATGCCAGCCGTGTCCACGAAGCGATAGCGCCTGCCCCTGCGCTCCACCAGCGCGTCGATGGGGTCGCGGGTGGTGCCTGGGCGCGCGTCGACCAGCAGCCGCTGCTCGCCCAGCAGGCGGTTGACGAGCGAGGACTTGCCCGCGTTGGGTCGGCCGACGATCGCCACCGCCAATGGCTCGGACGCGCTCGCCTTGGCGCGGTCGCCGTCTGCGCCGCTCGGCGGCGGCTCGGGCTCGGGCTCGGGCTCCGCCATCGAGCAGGCCTTCAGCGCCTCGACCAGCGCGCGCTTCAGCCCATCGAGGCCGCGGCCGTGAAGAGCGCTGCCGAAAAAGAGTCGATCCATGCC
>CAYTYV010000218.1:0-10369 GCA_964441055.1 uncultured Polyangiaceae bacterium
CGCGTCGACGGACCGGGCGGTTTCCAGAAGTGGGTGGCCATCAAACGCATTCACCCGCACCTGGTCGAGGACGACCAGTTTGTCGACATGTTCCTCGACGAGGCGCGCATCGCCGCGGGCATCAACCACGCAAACGTGGCCCAGGTCTTCGACTTGGGCAAGGACGAGACCACCTACTGGATCGCTATGGAGTACCTCCACGGCGAGCCACTGCGCGAGCTGATGCGGCGCAACGAGGAGCGCGGGCAGCTCATCGCTTCGGAGGTCGCCGCGCGCATCTGCTCGGATGCGGCCGAGGGGCTGCACGGCGCGCACGAGCTCCGCGGCCGCAACGGGCAGCTTCTGAACCTCGTTCACCGCGACGTCACTCCCCACAACCTGTTCGTCACCTACGAGGGCTACACCAAGGTCGTCGACTTCGGCATCGCCAAGGTCATCGACCGGCTGGCCTCCACCCGCGCGGGCACGCTCAAGGGCAAGCTGGCGTACATGTCCCCCGAGCAGGTGCGCGGCGAGGAGGTGGATCGCCGCACCGACGTCTTCGCCTTGGGCGTGGTGCTCTGGGAGCTGACCACGGGGCGTCGGCTGTTCCGCATGGAGACCGATCTCGACACCCTGGAGAAGGTGCAGGCCTGCGCGGTCCAGCTGCCGTCCACCATCGTGTCGGGCTACCCCGCCGCGCTCGAGCAGGTGGTGATGCAAGCCCTGTCGCCCAACAAGGACACCCGCTTCCAGACGGCGCGGGAGCTGTCGCGCGCCCTGCAGCAGTTCCTCATCCGGCAAGGCAAGCTCGTCGGTCCCGAGGACGTCGGCGCCTACGTCAAGGAGCTGTTCAGGGACCAGGTGCAGAAGCGGGAGAAGTACCTGGAGTGGGCCGCCGAGGTGACGTGCACCATCGACATCGACGAGCTGCGCGAGCACGAGCAGGCCGCCGGGCTGCCCGCGCCCGAGCTGCCCGATTCCGAGCCCGAGGCGGCCCCGTCGCGGGTCCGCGGCCGCGAGGAGCTTCCGCCTCCCACCCCTCCGCCGCGTCGACTCTCGGAGGCCGGGGTCATGACCTCGGCGCCACCGCAGTCGGGCTCGGGCGAGTCGGTGCCTGCCTCCATGGATCTGGTCGACGACGAGGACGAGATCCCCACCATCGTGGTGATGCGCGAGGACACCGATGTGGGCAGCAAGGGCCCCCTGCCTGCCGCTGGGACCCCGATCGGCGGGGATCGGCCGCGCACCGTTCCGCTGCCGCAGTACTCCTCTCCGGCCGAGCGCAGCCAGCCCGCGACCGACGCCGGGCCGTTCGAAGCCGACGGCGATGGGGAGGACTTGGCCGCCACCATCGCCCTTCCCGAGGACCCTGGCGCGCAGAAGATCCAGCGGGGCCTCGAGGCCTACGAGCGGGCCCAGCGCGCTGGTGCGGCGTCGGCCTTTCCAGTGCCGCCACCGCCACCCGTTCCGCCATCGCCGATGTGGCCAACAGGGCCTATCCCGGCCAGACCGCCCTCGGGAGCCGAGGTGGCGCCAGCTCCGACTCCTGGCCCGGGCTACGCGCCCGTGGCGGCCGCCCCCGTCCAGGCGGCAGCTTCGGCAGGGCAGCAGCCCGCGGGCGCACCGTCAGCTCTGGCCGGTGTCGCATCGCAAGCCCCGAGCCCGGGCGTGGCCACGCTTGCCATTCCGGCATCGCCAGCAGCAACGCCCGCGGCGCCCAACGTGCGGCAGGCCGCGGTGGAAACGAAGCTCTCGCTGCCCCGTCCCCCCGCGGTCACGCAATGGCTGGCCGAGCAGGGGAACATCCAGGTCGAGGGGGCGCGCAGCACGGCCGTGCTCATGGCCATCGCGCTGCTCGCCACCTTGTGCGTGATCGGCGTGGGGGTGCTGGTGGCCTACAAGGTGACCGCGCCCGCGCCATCGGGCCGGACCGAATCGGTTGCCGTGGCTCCAACGGACACGCATCAGCCGCTCCGCCCAGCGCTCGACGACGACGATGCCCAGTCGGGCGACACCTCCAGCGCGGCCTCCGGGGTCGGCACGAGCGCGGCTACCAGGGCGGATCGCCCATCGGGCCGCGGCCCAGCCTCGACCAAGCCCTCGGGCAGGACGCCCGCTGCGGGGACGGCCACGACCAAGGGCGATCCGGGCTTCCTCACCGTGGTCTGCGATCCGCCCTGCGATCAGGTCATCGTGGCGGGCCGATCGCTGGGCCCGTCGCCCATCTTCAACGCCCCCGTTTCGCCCGGGCAGCATCGAATCACCTGCAAGCGCTCCGGGGTCAGCCCCAAGATCATCTCGGTCATCGTGGTCTCCAAGCAGCTCACCTCCCAGCGCGTGCCGATGCATTAGAGGCGTTCGCCAGCCCCTTGGTGATTTGTTCGACGTTGGGGGCTCCGGTCGTCGCTACGCTCCTCCCTCTGCCCCCAAACCCCCGCGTGGAAAAAAGGGGACAGGCTGCTTTTTTTGCGCGCGAAAAGTGGCCTGTTCCCTTTTTTGCGAACCCCCGCAGGAGTCTCTGGAGGACAAACTTGACTCATTTGCCAACGAAGCCCTTCCTCAAGGACGCTAGGGGCTCGGGCTCGACGGCTCGGGCTCGACAGGCTCGGGCTCGACAGGCTCGGGCTCGACGGTGCAGACTTTGGGCGGAGTCGTTGTGACGCGATCTCGTCCCCCCACTCTGTTGACGCTGGCCAATCGGCTCGTCCGCGACGAGCAGCTCTTCGGGCGAGGCGACCGGGTGCTGTGCGCCTGCTCGGGGGGCCCCGACTCCACCGCTTTGCTCGACGTGCTGGCTCTGCTGCGTGCTCGCCTAGGCCATGAGCTCTGGGCGGTGGGGGTGAACCACGGGCTGCGCGCCGAGGCCGACCAAGAGCTGGACGTGGCGCGCGAGGTGGCGGCTCGGCACGAGGTCCCCTTCCGCAAGGTGCGCGTGCGACTCGAGGCGGGCGCCAACCTGCAAGCGCGGGCGCGCGATGCGCGGCACGGGGCCTTGCAGCGGGTCGCGCGCCAGCTCGGCGCCGCGGTGGTCGCCATCGGCCACACCGCCGACGATCGCGCCGAGACGGTGGCCATGCGGCTGCTCGCTGGGGCTGGGCCTCGGGGCCTCGGAGTCCTGCCGCCGCGCTCGTCGCCCGCCGCCGCCAGGGGCTGGGCTGGGGCCGACCTGGTGCGGCCGCTAGTCGGCGCCCGCCGCGCCGACGTGATGGCGCACCTCGCTCGCCGCGAGCTGCCCCACTCCGAGGACCCGAGCAACCGCGATCTGCGCTTTTTGCGCGTGCGGGTTCGCCGCCAGCTCATGCCCCTGCTCGAGGCCCTCTCGCCGGGCATCGTCGGCCACTTTTGTGCCCTGGCAGACATGATGCGCCGCCTGGGCCAAGGCGATCCGCTGGCTAGCCTGACCCGCGCCCAACGGCTTGCCCTCGAGCGCGCGCTCGAGCTGCGCCAGGGCCGCACGGCGATACGCCTGCCAGGCGGTCAGGAGCTCGAGCTTCGCTTTCGACGCCTTGCCCCTGGTGCAAAGCGGAAGAAATGATCATGTTGTTGGTCGACGATGCCGAGCCGCAATGGCAAGATGAACCATATCGGAAGCCGGCATCCTGACGGTTTCGTAGCCGTTTTTCCGGGCCACGGCCCGCGCCAGCGTTTGCTAGAGACTCTGCCGTGAAGCAGTCGCACAAGACATTGTTGCTTTGGGTCATGCTCATCATGATCTTCCTGGTGATCTGGCTCATGCTCGGCCCGGATCGCCCGCCTGCGGACGAGGTGCCCTACAGCACCTTCGTGGAGCTGGTGGAGGCGGATTCGAAGACCCAGGCGCACGTCGACGAGGTGCGGATCAAGGATGGCACCTACGTTTTCTGGGTTCAGGATCCCCAGAGCACCAAGCGCGTTCGCAAGATGGCCAAAGGGCCCGAGGACACCGAGCAGATCACCAAGCAGCTGCTGGCGCGCGGCATCAAGGTGGACTTCGAGCGGGAGGAGAGCTCGCCGTTTTGGTCGGGCGCAGCGCTGACCATCGTGCCGATGGTGCTGCTGCTGGGCATGTTCTACCTGTTCATGCGGCAGCTTCAGACGGGCGGCGGCAAGGCCATGAGTTTCGGCAAGTCGCGCGCCCGCATGCTCAACGAGGCGACCAACAAGGTCACCTTCGAGGATGTGGCCGGGGTGGACGAGGCCAAGGACGAGGTCGAGGAGATCATCGAGTTCCTCAAGGATCCGAAAAAGTTCCAGCGCCTTGGCGGCCGCATTCCCAAGGGCGTGCTGATGGTCGGCCCGCCCGGAACGGGCAAGACCCTGCTGGCCCGAGCCATCGCGGGCGAGGCGGCGGTGCCGTTCTTTTCCATCTCGGGCTCCGACTTCGTGGAGATGTTCGTGGGCGTGGGCGCCAGCCGCGTGCGCGACCTGTTCGAGCAGGGCAAGAAGCACGCCCCCTGCATCATCTTCATCGACGAGATCGACGCCGTGGGCCGCCACCGCGGCGCGGGCCTGGGCGGCGGCCATGACGAGCGCGAGCAGACGCTGAACCAGCTCCTGGTCGAGATGGACGGCTTCGAGTCGAACGAAGGGGTGATCATCATCGCGGCCACCAACCGCCCCGACGTGCTCGATCCCGCCATCTTGCGGCCGGGCCGCTTCGATCGGCGCATCACGGTCAACCGCCCCGACGTCAAGGGCCGCGAGGCCATCCTGGAGATCCACACGCGCAAGGTGCCGCTGGGTCCCAACGTGGATCTGGGCGTCATCGCGCGCGGCACGCCCGGCTTCGTCGGTGCCGATTTGGAGAACCTCGTCAACGAGACCGCCTTGCTCGCCGCCCGACAGGACAAAGAGCTGTGCGACATGGACGACTTCGAGATGGCCAAGGACAAGGTGCTCATGGGCAGCGAGCGCCGCAGCATGGTCATCGACGAGGACGAAAAGCGCACCACCGCCTGGCACGAGGCCGGGCACACGGTGGTGGCTCGGCTGCTGGGGGGTAGGACCGATCCGGTCCACAAGGTCACCATCATCCCGCGCGGCCCGTCGCTGGGGCTCACCCAGCAGCTGCCCGAGCGAGACCGACTATCGCTCTCGCGCGACTACGCCGAGGCCAAGCTCAGCGTGCTGATGGGGGGTCGGGCCTCCGAGGAGATCTCCTTCGATCGCTTCACCACGGGCGCGGCCAACGACATCAAGCAGGCCTCGGCGCTGGCCCGCCGCATGGTCACCGAGTTCGGCATGAGCGATGCCATCGGCCCCGTGGCCTTTGGCGGCGATGACGACATGGTGTTTCTCGGCCGCGACATCACCACCTCCAAGCGCGACTACTCCGAGGCCACCGCGCAGCTCATCGACGCCGAGGTCAAGCGCTTCGTCACCGAGGCCTACGACAGGGCCAAGGACATGCTCACCGAGCAGCGCGAGCTGCTCGACCGCATGGCCGAGGCGCTGCTCGAGCGGGAGACCCTCGACACCGAGGAGATCGACGCGGTCATGGAGGGCAGCGAGCTGCCCGCGCGCGAGCGGCGGCGCATTCCCAGCTACCGAGAGCGGGCCAAGGAGGCCAAGGAAAAGCGCCGAGCGGCGAGCATCTTCGGCCAGCCCAAGCCTGCACCGAGCACGTGAGTCGCCGCGCGCCGAGCGCTCCGCTGCTGCTCTACGGCCATCGCGGTGCTCCGGCCGAGCTGCCGGAGAATACCCTGCCGTCGTTTCGGCGCGCCATCGAGCGCGGGGCAGATGCCATCGAGACGGATGTCCACTTGACGGCCGACGGCCACGTGGTGATCTCGCACGACCCGACGGGCCAGAGGATGGCGGGGGTGGGCCAGGCCATCGGGCGCTCGACGCTCGCCGAGGTCCAGTCCTGGGACGCGGGCTGGGGCTTTGTCGACGGCTCGGGAGCGCGGCCCTTTGCCGGGGCTGACTATCGCGTGCCCACCTTGGCCGAGGTGCTCGAGGAGCTGCCCGAGCTGCCGATCAACGTCGAGATCAAGCAGCGCCAGCCGTCTATGGTCGGCCCGGTCTTAACGCTTGTTCGCCGCCATCGGGCCGAGGCGCGGGTCAGGCTGGCGAGCTTCGAGCGCGCCGTGCTGCGGGAGATCCGCAGCCGCGGCTTCCCGGGCCCCACCGGCTTGGCGCGCGCCGAAGTGGCCGTCCTGCTCGCCTTTCCGCGGGCTGGCCGGCCGCTTTGGCCTTGGAAGGGGGCGGCCGCGCAGGTACCCGTCCGCTCGGGGCGGCTGCGGCTCGACGGGCGGCCGTTCATCGACAAGTGCCACGCCCTCGGGCTGCGCGTGGACTACTGGACCATCAACGATGTAGAGCTCGCCCAGCGCCTGCTCGAGCGCGGGGCCGACGGGATCATGACCGACGATCCGCAAGCGATGGCTCCGCTGTTCGAGCGCTGGCGCGCCATGCGTCGGTAGGGGCGGCGGGCAGCGAGCGCGCCCGCCCCCGCAGTCGCCCGTGCGGCCCGTGCGTTTGCATGACGTCCTTGCCCCGCGATCGTTTAAGATACCGCTGTGGCACCTCCCTATGGACACCCAGGTGGCGGGCAGCCCCCGCACGGATACGGCGGCGGGCAGCCCCCGCACGGATACGGTGGCGGGCAGCCGCCGCAGCACGGCCAGCCCGTCTTCGGCGGCGGGCAGCCGCAGCACGGCCAGCCCGTCTTCGGCGGCCACGCGGCCCAGCCACAGCACTACGTCCAGCAGGTCCACCAGCAAGCCGTCAGGGCCGCCGCGCCGGATCCGGATCGCGGGCGCCGCATTCTCGGCTTCGTGCTGTGGGGCCTGGGGGTCTTCGTCGGGCTCATCCTGAACATCATCATTTTCATCATCCCGGCGATCGCCTCGCCCCACGCGGGCTTTCTGATGTCGACGATGATGAAGGCGGCCGTGGTGGCCTACATCCCGGTCGCCCTGTACCTGTTCGTGCCCTGGGTCATCGATCGGTACGACCCCGAGCCGTGGTGGGCGCTACTACTGGTGTTCGTCTGGGGGGCGCTGATGGCGACTGGCTTTTCGGCGCTGATCAACACCATCGTCGGCGCGATCTTCGGCAGCTTCGTCGGCTCGGCCATGAGCGCGCCCATCTTCGAGGAGGCGACCAAGGGCATGGCCATCCTCGGGGTGATGGTGTTTCTGCGCCGCGAGTTCGACGGGGTGGTCGACGGCATCATCTATGCGACCTTCGTCGCCATCGGCTTCGCCGCCACCGAGAACATCATCTACTACCTCCGCGGCGGCCTCGAAGGGGCCAAGCAGGCCGGCTCGGTGGGCGCGGGCATGGCGCAAATTTTCGTCCTGCGGGGCATCCTGACGCCCTGGCTGCATCCGCTGTTCACCGCCATGACCGGTATCGGCTTTGGCCTGGCGCGCGAGCACGGCTCGACCTGGGCCAAGCTGGTCTTCCCCTTCCTGGGCTACTGCGTGGGGGTGTTTCTGCACGCGTGGTGGAACGGCCTGCCGCAGATCTTCGGCTCTGCCGCGCTGGTGCTCAACCTGGTCTTCGGCATCCTGTTCGCGCTGGCCTTCTTCCTCATCATCTGCTTCCTGGTCTGGCGCAAGGGCCGCATCATTCGTCGCTTCCTGCATGACGAGGTGCTCATCGGCACCATCACCGCCGAGGAATGCGACCTCATCTGCTCGCCCATCGGCCGGCTCAGAGCGCTGTTTTCCTGGCGCGGGATGACCGGGCGCAAGTTCATTCGCGCGGGCGCGCGGCTAGCGCTGAGCAAGTGGCACACCGCCCGCGCCATGAAGGGCCAGAAGCACACCATCAGCGCGGACTTCATCGTGCCGTTGCGCCAGGAGCTCGCCCAGCTCCGCCAGGAGATGGAAGCGGGGTGAATCGACGCGCATGCGTCTGCGAGCCCTGGCCTAGCCCCCCCCCTGGTAGCCGGGGAATATTCGCCGCTGGTCGGTTGTACGGAGGGACGGGCCGGCCGCCGTGCGTGACCGGCTCCGCGGGCACCTTCTGGGGGCCAAAACGGGTTGCGTGTGGGCTTCGCTCATGCCACATACGCGGCCGATAACATCAACTTCGGAGAGCATGGTCATGGCTGCGAATCGAATGGCAAGGGTCTTTGCACTGTTGGCTTTGGCGGGCGCGACGCTGGGCGGTTGTCGGGACGAGCCCACGCCCCCTGCGACCACCGCTTCGGCCGAGTCGCCGTCGACCAGCACCGCGGGGGCGCAGCGGCCGCCAGCGCGCAAGCGCGTCAGCGCGCAGGCGACCAAGCTCTATCGCCTCGAGTCCTGCTACTTCGGTACGGCGGGGCTGCTCTACGCCAAGCAAGCCTACGAGAAGAGCCTGGCTGGCGGCGAGCCCGGGCCGGGCAAGGTGCCCGAGTTCGGCGTCTTTACCCCAGAGCCCAAGCCCAAGCCCGGCGTCGACGGAGGCGCGGCAAGCCCGGCGGCACCCAAGGCGACGCCGCCCGCGCCCAAGCACGACCCGCGGCGCCCCAGGCGGTTCGCCAAGGGCCAGCGGCTGCCGTTTGCGCGCTATGCCCGCGCCTGCACCATCGCCGAGTCGCTCAAGGAGCCGCCCTCGCCCGAGCTCGACGCCGAGCTCGGCAAGTACCAGTCGCTGGTGGGCAAGCTCAACAAATCGCTACAGTCCGCCCAGCGCTACTACCAGACCAAGAAGCACGAGGAAGACGGCTTCAAGCGCGGCAAGGAGCTGCACCAGGAGATCGTCAAGGGCTTTGCCGATCTCGAGCCGCAGATGACGGCGCTGGGTGAGGCGCTTGAGGCGTGGCGCGCCAAGCTAGGGCCCGCGGGCGACGAGATCGGCGAGACCGGCAAGCTCAGCGAGACCGCCGTGGCCGAGGCCCGCGCCCTGACCCTGCTGCTCATGGGCGCCAAGGTGGACGCCAAGGCCGTGGCCGAGGCCATCGCCAAGGTGACCGAGGCGGCGGATGCGCTCAAGGCGATCGACAAGAAGGACTCGCCCTTCGTGCGGATGCTGGTGCCGCAGCTCAACAAGTACCAGCAGATGACCGCTCGGGCCGAGGAGGAGGTCAAGGGCGGGGCGCTGAGCCTGCAGACCCGCCACTTCGTCACGGCCGCCTTCACCCGGCTGTGCGAGACGCAGTACCGAGCGGTCACGCGCCAGCTCCGCAGCGGCCATCGTCGGCACGGCAAGGCTGGTCGCCCCGGCCACCCCTTGCGCGGCATGGATCCGAAGCCGCCTGTTCGCGCCCTGACGCCGCCGATCCATCCCGCGGCCAAGAAGCGGACGGCCGCGCCCGAGGCGCCTGAGGAGGAGTGACCGCCAGCGCGGGCGGAGCGCTCGAGCAGCCCCTCGAGTTTGCCGACTTGCCAGCCCTGCATCGCGAGCTGGGCGATGCGCTGCGGCAAGCCGTCGAGCGGGTCGTCTGCTCGGGGCAGCTTGTGCTGGGGCCCGAGGTGGCCGGCTTCGAGGCTGCGCTCGCGCGCTACTGCGGGGTGCGATGCGCCGTGGGCGTGGCCAGCGGCACCGACGCCTTGGTCCTGGCGCTAGCCGCCTCGGGGGTGGGCCCCGGTCAGGTGGTGATCACCACCCCGCTGTCGTTTATCGCCACGGCCGAGGCCATCGTTCGGCTGGGGGCGAGGCCCTGCTTTGTCGACGTCGACGCGGAGACGCTGCTGCTCAGCGCCGAGCGCGTGCGCGCCTACCTCGCTTCTTGCCGCCATCGCTCGGGATCGCCTCCCCTCGACCCGACCACGGGACATCCCGTGGCCGCCGTGATGCCCGTGCATCTCTACGGTCGGATGGCCGACCTGGCCTCGCTCAGCGCCGTGGCCGCCGAGCACGGCCTGCGCGTGATCGAGGACGCCGCCCAGGCCGTGGGTGGCCAACCGAGCGGCCTGTCGCAAGGCGCGCGACAGGCGGCCTGCCTGTCCTTCGTCCCCACCAAGAACCTCGGTGGCTGGGGCGACGGCGGGGCGGTGCTCAGCGACGATCTCGAGCTCGGCGAGCGCGTTCGCTCGCTTCGGATCCACGGCGCCGCGGCGGAAGGCCAGTACCTCGCGGTAGGCTACAACAGCCGGTTGGACGAGCTGCAGGCGGCCGTGCTGGCGGTCAAGCTCGCTCACTTGGCCGAGCACGAGGCCCGTCGCCGTGCCCACGCCGAGCGCTATGACCGGCTCTTGCGCGAGGCAGGGCTGGAGCGCTGGCTAGAGCCCTTGCCTCCGGCTGCGGCGGGGGACGTCGTCCACCTGTACACCGTGCGGGTTCGTCGGGGCGCGGCCGAGCGCGAGCGGCTGCGCGGTCATCTGGCGGATCGTGGCGTGGCCAGTCGCGTCTACTACCCACGGCTTCTCTGCGACCAGCCCGCCCTCCGGGAGGTGGCCTTGTGCGCCTCGCCGCTGCGCGCCGCGCGACAGGCGTGCGACCAAGTGCTGTCGCTACCCGTCCACGCCCA
>CAYTYV010000219.1:0-10364 GCA_964441055.1 uncultured Polyangiaceae bacterium
TGGAGATCTCGGGGGCGGTGTCGTTTTCCGGGCCTTGGGACTTGGGCGCATCCGACATCGATGCATGGCTGCAGTCGCGCTTGATCGTACAGGGCTTCTTGGGCGCCCGAGCCACGACCGTTCCGGACAAGGCGGCGCTGGCCTCGCCACGAACCCACCTCGACCCGAGCGATCCCCCCGTGATGATGGCTCAGGCGGCCTACGACAACCTGGTGCCGCTTTCCCAGACCCAGGTCATGAAATCCGAGTTGGACGACAACGGCGTGCCCTACGTCTATCTCGAGCTGCCCGAGTACAGCCTGGCCACGACCGCGTTCAGCGGCGCCGCACACGACATCCATTGGATGAGCGAGACCTGGCCGCACAACTGGGCCACCTGCACCTCGCTCAGCTTCTACGGCGAGGTGCTGCTGCCCTGACGGGCCGTTCGCGAACGGCGCGCGTTGGCGGGGCAGCGCCATGGGTGCGCGGCCGCCGACCAAGGGGGAACCCGCCATGTGGAGAAGGCTCTTCGTCATCGCGGCGTCCACTGGGGCGCTGGTCTCCTGCAAACCCCAGCCTACCGAGCTGCGCCTCGACAGCGTACATCCCCAAAGGCTCGGGGAGCGGGTCACCATCACGGGCTCCTCGTTGAGCGGGGTTCACACGGTGACCTTCTGCGGCGTGGAAACGACGTTTGAGATCGTCGACGATCGGACCATCGTGGCCACCGTGACCGCCCTCGACGGGCTGAGCGGTCCTTGCGACGTCGCGTTGACCAGCCACTTCGGCACGGGAACGCTGGTCGGCGGGTTCCGCTCCAACGACGCGGACTTCCTGATGGGCATGATTCCCAATCCAACTCCGCTCGAGGGGTTGCTGGACGCCATCTACGGCGCCACCGTGGCAGCGGATGTGGCGCCGCTGTGGGGAGGCCCCACCCCTTGGTGGCAGATGCGCGACTGGCTCAACCAAGAATGGGGACCGCTGGGCAATATGGTCGAGATCTACCGCGATGGCGGCATCGAGCCCATCATCGTCTTGGCCCCCATCACGGGCCCGCACAAGATGGTGCCCGGTCATTGGGAGGAGGACGACAAGTACCTGTGGTCTCAGGCTTTCGAGGACGCCCTCGCCGAGGAGGCCGAACTCATCGCCCAAGACCACAGCCCGGCTTTCATGATGATCGGCAACGAGGTCAACAGCTTCTGGCAGAACCATCACGGCGATCCTGAAAACGATCCTGATGACTTCTCCTATTTCGTCAGCATGTACGAGGCGGCCAGGCAGGCCGTCCTGGCGGTGAGCCCGTCGACCCTGGTGTTCCCCTCCTTCACCTACAACAAGATCATGCATCCCACCGAGGACTTCGACGCGGTGGACGCCTTCGATCTGGACACGCTGGATACGCTGGTCTTCACCTCCTACCCCTTCATGACCGACGTTACCGGCTTCGAGACCCCGGACCAGATCCCGACTGCCTACTACAAGCGGATTGGACAGCTCTATCCGAACAGAAAGGTGGGCTTCACCGAGGTCGCGTGGTCCAGCGAGGAGTACGGCGGCAACGACGAGGAGCAGGCCGAGTTCATCGATACCTTCTTCGCGCTCACGCGAGCCATTCCCAAAGAATTCGTCTGCTACTTCTTGATGAACGACTTCGAAACCGGCGGCGACCGCTGGATAAGCAATGGCACCACTCATGAGGTCTGGGGGCTGCGCCCACCATTGATACGCACCGACGCCACCTATTGGGACTGGGGACTGCGACGCTGGCGGGACGCTGCGGGCTACCGGCTACCCGCGCCCGCAAACAAGCCCGCTTGGTACCGCTGGCTGGACCACTACGACCGGTGCGAGGCACGGCCGGGCTTGGCGGAAGCGCGCCCGACGTCGTCCGTGCAATGAGAAGGCCGCGCGAGAGAGCCGCCTTCAGAGGTTCAGTTACTGAATTTCGATGAGGGTAGCGGATGCTCGAAGGCGCCCACGTCCGTCGTGTCCGTCCCGTCGTGGCCCACACCAGGCAAGTCCACTCGCCGCGGCGCGCCCTCGAAGTCGCGAAACGGGGCGTCCTCGTCCGTGCCCATGTCGATGCAGGGCGAGTCGGCCTGCAGGCGGTAGTCGTCATCCGGCAAGCCGGGGCTGACGAAGAGCGGATCCTGGGCCAGGTCTCCCACCCCGGGATCGCAGCCGTCGTAGTTGGCGCCGCCGTTGGCGTACAGGTCGTTGTAGCGGATCTCTGGCGCGGCCAGCTCGCGGCAGCGGATGCCGGCCCCGTTGGCCACGATGATGTTGTTCTGGATGAGCGGCTGGGCCTGTGCATAGCAACCGATGCCCACGTCCCCGTTCAGGTAGATGGTGTTGTTGGCGATCAGGGGATGGGCGTCGTGGCCGATGCAGATGCCGTCCTCGGCATTGCCCACGATGAGGTTGTTGACGATGGTGGGGTGGGCATTCAGCCAGCACTCGATGCCGTTGTTGGCGTTGTTGTAGAAAAACCGGTTGCGCGCGACCAGCGGGTGCGCGTCGTTGGAGGTGTACAGGCCGACGTTCTCCACCTCGATGGTGTTGTTCACGATGGTGGGAGAGCAGTCGTGCGACTGGATGCCGTCGAAGCCGAGGATGGTGAACCCGTCGATGCGCGTCTCATCGGCGGCGATCACGGTGTAGTTGTTCGGTATGGGCTCGCTCCAGTCGTGGACGATGACGGTCTCGTTGCCCTCGATGTCCCGCGACCAGTCCTCGGCGTCATAGCCGCCGTAGAGCGCGAGGCCGGGCTTCAGGGTCACCCGTTCGGGGTACTCGCCCGCGGCTACGTAGATCGACCAGCCCCAGCCAGCGGCATCCACCGCGTCCTGGATGTACTGAAAGGGATGGTCCTGCGTGCCCTCCCACGGGCCGACTACGTTGTCGACGTCCACGTAGGCGGCCCGCGGCGACAGAAGCCGGTTTTGGCCGTCCATGACCGCGATGGTGTCCAGCCTTCCCGGGTGGAACAGCTCGGCGGCGGCCACGTCCCAGACCGCCTCGTAGTACCAGGAGGGGAAGCCCTCGCCGAAGAGCTCGGCGGACTTTTCCTCGAAGTCCACCTGGACGCCGTCGTAGCGGTTCAGAAAGAGGCGGAGCCCCTTGGTGGGAACGGTTGCCGGCCTGCCCTCGCCTTCGAAGTTGGCGCTGAGCACGTCGTCCAGCCCGTCGTCGTCGAAGTCCACCACATGGGCTCGGTAGGACTGCTTGGGCTGGTGAAAATCCTCGGGTTGGTGAACCAGGTACCAGGGCGCCTCGTCGATATGCTGTAGGACGAGGTTCCGCGGCCCCTTGAGCGCAACCAGAAGGTCGTCCTTGGTCTGCGCGGTCGGATCGTCGAAGTTCATCGGCACGAACCGGCCGACATGGGCTTCCGTGGAGACCTCGATGACGACCGAGGGCGCATGGTTCTGTTGGATGTGCTCGTTGTAGTAGATGTGGATCTCGAGGTGGACCCCACCGGAAAGCGCCAGCCCCCCGCCCATCAGGTCCAAGAGGCCGTCGTCGTCTACGTCCACGAAGGCCACGGCGTGGTAGCTGGAGGCGCCGTTCGGGATGTTCAAGCAGCCCAACCCGGTGAAATAGCTCGGCGGGCCCTGGTTGGGGCAGACGTAGGCGTCGCTCCAAAAGCTGTCATTGGCAAAGGCCACATCCGGCAGCGTGTCGCCGTTGTAGTCCGCCACCGCCACGTTCCGAGTGTTGTATTGGAAGATGGGCGTGGGGAAGTTGGCTTCGAACTCGAAGCGGTTGGCATCCTCGTTCCACAGATAGAGCTTGTTGGCCCGGGTATTGCCGGCCCATTCGCCGCTTGCCAGAACAAGGTCGTCGTCGCCGTCCTGGTCGATGTCGGCCAGCTCGCCGTCCCATGCGCCATCTTCGGCCACCAACCAGGAAGCGTCGAACATCTCCGGATGCGAAACCAACCGGCGGGACGCTCCGTAGGGCTCGTTGACGTAGATCATCGGAGGACGGTCCATGTTGACCGCAATGAGGTCCGGCATGGCGTCTCCGGCGAAGTCCTTGACGATGACCCGGGGGGCACCGCTGCCGTCGGCGGGGAAAGCGTCGTTGGTCGCCTCCTCGATGGGCTCTAGCCCGGGCCCGCCCCGCCACATCCGGTTCTGCTCGGGCTCGTCCGTGAACAGCATTTCCTGGTAATGGTCGTCGTCGCCGTCCAGATCCGCTACCAGCAAGGCCAGCGAGGTATAGGGCTCGGTGAAGGGGCCGGGAAAGGGCCACGGCCGCTGGGCGAAGCTGATGGTGCCGCCGCTCGAGAGGTTGTCCAGCACCGAGGGCACCTGGGCCGCGAGCACCAGGCAGGGATCGCCGCCCGGCGGGTCGAGGTACAGCCCGTCGAAGACGTGGCGGCTCTGGTCCCCTTCGCCATAGGGCTGCCAGTGGAGCTGATGGGTGAGCTCTCCCGGCGGGTCCTCCGGGTTCTGGAAGGTGTGGGCGCCCCCCTCGTCCACGTTCTGGTAGATGACGGGGTGGTCGTACAAGCCGTCCCCGCTCTCATTGTGCAGCAGGATGACGTCTTCCATGCCCTCGCCGTCGAAGTTGCCGACCACGGCCCCGACGGTGTTCAGCCCGTCCGGGATGCCGGCCTGCGCCCAGATGTCCTCGTCCACCACGAGCTCGACCTCGTCGCGGCCGCGCGCCACGGCGGCGCTCGACGGCCTTTTCGAGGCGGTCGCGTTGCGGAGCAGCACGGGATGCGTCCAGTCCGCGCCCGAGTACGGCGCGTCCCCGTGGTTGATCACGGTCACGAGGATGTCCCGCAGCTCATCGCCGCCGTAGGCGTCGATGAGCTTCACGTCGCTCATGTAGGCCTTGGGGGCGGGGCTCGCGAAGATCGAGACCTCCGAGAAGACATCTCCCTCCCACTTGAGCACCCGCAGCGCGTCCGGCACCGCGTCATCGGGATGCGCAAACACGTGCTTGTTGCCGAACCTGCCTCCCCCCACGACGAGGTAGAGGTTGCCTTCCGGATCCAGGGATTGGGTCGCCACCACCCCGCTCGGACGATGCGGCTCCAGCTCCGCCGGGAGCTTCTCGGAGGCGTCGTAGAAGGCGACCCCGCTCGTGGTGTCGATCTCGTAGAGCAGGTCCTGCGAGAACTCGACGCTGTCGCCGCCGACAGCGAGGTACAGATGGTCGTCCACCCCATCGCCGCCGACCAGGTCGAGAAAGCAGCCATCGCGCGCGCGCGAAGCGACCTCCCCCCAGTCGGGCGGCGACTGGTAGACGGGCAGCAGCCATTGCCTTCATCACACCCCTCCTTTCCGCCGCTGCGCCTACGGTGCCGGGTTGCACACGGGCATTCAAGCCCCAACTCTAGAGCCAGGGACGCCTTTTCGCTCGGGCGAAGCGCCCTGGACGGCCCCAGCCGCAGAAGTGGTGGGAGGGCTCGGCCGCGTGGTAGGGTTCGAGCATGCCGCTTGGGGACCTGCGCTGTCCGCACTGTGGCAGTGCCGACGTGGAAATCTGCCTGTTCTCCAACGGCGAGACCATGGGGCGCTGCCGCCTCTGCCAGGCGCTGGTCGACATCCCTGGCGGCGGCATCCAGCTTCCCCCCGAGCCGCAGCCGGCCCAGGCGGCCGCGCCGCCCGCGGGCCAGGCCCACCAGCCGCCACGAGCTGCGCAGCCGATGCACGAAACGCCTCAGCCAGCCCAGCCATCGCGTCCGTTTGCCCAGCCATCGCCTCCGTTTGCCCAGCCGTCGCGTCCGTTTGCACAGCCGTCGCGACCGCAGGCAAGAGCTGCCGCGGACGCTGCGCCCAAGACTCAGCGGTGGCCGCCGCCCCCACCTCGGCACCGCCCACCGCAGCCCGCAAACGGCGGCCGACGGCTCGATGACGAGATGGAGCTACCGGGTAGCGCCACCATGCCGACCGCCGATGGCATTCAGACGGGCAGCCAGGTCCTGGTCCGCTGGACGGACGGCAGTCGCTACCCCGGACACGTCGTCCAGACCAGCGAGGCCCAGCACCTGGTGGAGTTCAGCGACGGTGCGCGGTACTGGATCCACGCCTCGTACGTGAGCCCGGCCTAGGGGCTCGGCGCGCGACGCCCACTAGAGCGGCCGCGAGCGCGAGCCACCACGGCGCGGAGCCGGACGGGCCGGTCGGCTGCTCGGCTCGCCCGACCAGTCGGCACGAGCACGACAGCACCTCGGGCGGCTCGAGCGGGCTCACGCATTGCCCAGCCGCATTGCACACCCAGGGCGAGACGCAATCGGCCACGGAGCTACACTGCGCGAGGCAGGCTGCCCCGCTGCACTTGTAGGGGGTGCAGTCCTCGTCGTCCGCCGCGGGGAGTCGGACGATGTGATCGCCGTCGCAGCTCGGGCCGGTCAGCTCCACGCATTGCGTCCCCTCGCAGATGTAGTCGAGGATGCAGTCCTCGTCGGAGGCACAAGAGGTCTTGCAGAAGCTCTCGTCGGCGCAGCGGAACCCACCGCAGCTGTAGGGCTGCTCGACGTAGGCGCCCTCGCCGTTGCACTCCTTGCGGGTCTCGGTGCCAGGACCGACCTCGCAGCTCTGGTCGGGGCAGGTGCAGGTGGGCAGCCCCTCCTGCTTTTCGGCGCCGGGATACATACAGCTATCGGCGGAGGAGCCGTCGCAGAAGCCCGAGCAATCCGTTCCCGTGCCCAGGCAGGGCGGACGGGGGAAGGGTCCCTCCCCGCCTGCGCCTCCTGCGCCTCCTGCGCCTCCTGCGCCTCCTTCGCCTCCTTCGCCTCCTTCGCCGCTCACGCCCGGATGCGGCGCCTCCCACTCGTCCTCTTCCGGTCCACCGACATTGCTGCACACGCCGACATTGTTTTCGTTGTCGCAGGCCTGGCACTGCCCCTCGCATGGCAGGTTGCAGCACACCCCATCGACGCAGTAACCGGATATGCACTGCACGCTCATCTCGCACTGCGAGCTATCCGGTCGCTTGGGCCTGCACTGGCCCATCGGGCCGGTGCCCGCCGTGCCGCCCGAGCCCGCCGTCCCGCCCGTGCCTGCCGTGCCACCGCTGCCACCAGCCATGCCTCCCTGGCCCGCGCCGCCGCCGCCAGCGGCCGCACCGCCCGCGCCGCCACCACCTGCTGCCGCGGCTCCGCCCGCGCCTCCAGCTCCGCCCGCGCCTCCAGCGCCGCCTGCGCCGCCTGCGCCGCCCGAGCCGCCCGAGCCGCCCTCGGAGTAGTCGCACCAGCCCGTGTCCGAGCAGGGATGGTCGTCATCGCAGAAGGCCGAGCAGGCGGTCTGGGCAGCATTGCAGGTGCTGGGCTTGCAGTCGACGGCGAGCACCTGCACGGGATCGCCGTCCGCATCGCATTCGGTGTGCACCTCCACCTCGTTGACGCAGGTGGTGGGCAGGGGCGTGCCTGCGGCGGCAAAGCCGCAGATGCCGTCCTCGCCGCTGCCCTTGCCCGCGGCCGTGCAGGAGCGACAGACGCCGAGGCAGGGCTCGTCGCAGCAGATCTGGTCGTCGGCGTCGCAATGGCCCGAGGCGCACTGTTCGTCCGCGCTGCAGCCATCGCCCAGCGGCCTGATGAGCAGCTCGGCCGTATCGAGCGCGTCGACGTTGTCGTCACGACCGCCGAGCACGAGCACTGCCTTGCCTCCAGGCAGCTGCCCGCCCGCGTTGACCTGCAGCGCGGCGTGGTCCCACCGCGGATCCATCGCCGTTGGCACGCTCAAAAAGCTGAACTCCTCGCTCTGCGAGTCGTACTGCTCGCCGTTGCCCAGCGCGCCGCCGCCATTCTGGTTCTGTCCGCCAGCGATCACGACCAGGCCCGTGGGAAGCGGCGTGGCCGTGTGGCGGGCCCGCGCCTCTTCCATGATGAGCCCGCCGGACTGGTACTGGAAGCCGCGCGTCGGCGGGGTGGTATCGCCATCGTGGTAGAAGTCCACCGTGTTGTGGAAGATGGTTCCGTTGGTGCCGCCCGTGATGAGCACCACGCCGCTCGGCAGCAAGGTAGTCGTGTGGAAGTGGCGAGCCTCCGCCATGGTGGGGTTGGCGTCCTGGGGGGCGATGGCCGAGAAGGTCCGGACGCCCGGGTTGTAGGTCTCGCCCGTGTTCTCGGTGTTGCCAAGCTCGTTGATCCCCCCGGTCACCAGCACGTCGCCGTTGGCGAGCAGCACGGCTGCGTGGCGCGCGCGAGCCGTGGCCATCGAGCCTGTTGTGTCCGTCAAGGTGCTCTGGGGCACGCCGCCGCTGAAGCCGTTGAACGCGTAGACGGCCGCCGAGGTCTGGGACGTCTGAGCCACGACAAAGCCCCCGGCGAGCAGCACGGTGGAATCGGCGATGGCTGTGGCCGTGTGACTGGCGCGCTGGTCCGCTGAGGCGGAGTTGGGGTCCACCGCGAACTGGCCCGTGTCCTGGTTGTAGACCTCTAGGCTGCCGAGCGGCGCACCGTCGTCCGTGCTGCGACCGCCCGCGACCAGCACGGGCTGGGGCATATCGGGCGGCGGCGACAACGCGCCTAGAGTCGTGGCGGTGTGCGCGCCGCGAGCCGTGCTCATCGAGCCCGTGGAGGCAAAGCTGCGATGCAGCGGATGGTAGAGCTCAGCCGTGCTCGAGCCGTTGCCAAAGGTGTCGAAACCGCCCGTGACCAGCACGATGGAGGCGTCGGCTCCAGGGGCGAGCGCCGCCACGGCAGGCCGCGTGCGCGGCTCGGCCATGCGGTTGCTCGTCGAGACCCACTCGGGGTCGAGTAGCACGGGGTAGCTCGCGCCCGTCGAGCCCCAGCGGACCACCACGGTGCACTGCGTTCGTCCGGGCGCGGTCACGGGACGGCCCCACGGGGCGCGCGGATCGGTGTCCACTGCGCAGCCCTCCACCGCGAGCTCGGCCCGAAGTCGCGCGCCGTCCGCGTCGATGAGATAGGGTCGGCCGACGCGCAGCCGCGGCACGCCGTCCGAGTCGAGCAGCTCCAGGGTGCCGCTCACTAGACGCAGGCCGCCCACCGCACGGACGTCCACCTGGTAGCGAACCGCCTGCTCGGCCGCGGGCGCGCGCTCGAACAGCAGGTAGTCCTCGAGGCCAGCAGCGTGCGCACGCAGCACCACGTCCGCGCCGCCTGGGCCGCCGCCAGGGTAGACGGCCAAGCCATCGGCCAGCCCGACGGGCGCAGCCGAGCCGCCCACGAGCGAAAAGGCGATCGCCAGCCCCGAAGCGCGGTCGCGGAGCTCGACCGGCCCGTCGGCTTGGGCGGGCAGGGCCACCTCGGCCGTCAGGGCCACGGTGCGATGGCTGGGCGACCATCGGTAGACGGGCCCGTGGCTGCCCGCCTGCGCCCGCAGGCGACCGTCGGTGGCGGGCAGGGCCCCGGAAAACCGGCTCCGCAGCGCCTGCAGCCGCGCACGGGCCTGCGACGAGAACGCAGAGGGCCCGCGCTGCGACGCGGCCGAAGAGGCCTCCGCGGGCCGCGATGGCCCGGCCTCGGGCTGGGCGGGCCTTTCGCTGGAGCAACCATGCGGCCCGAGCAGCGCCCCCGCCATGGCGCACAAGCCCAAAATCCGCATCCACGTTGACTGTACGAGATGATGAATCTGCACGATCGTCCCTTCGGCTGCAGCCCGGCGAAGCTCGGTGGTCGGACCGCAGCGGTGTCCCCGCGAGGCTAGCAGAACCACCGACAGGGCCGTAGGGTTCTGATGCAGCAAAGGCCATCGGGGCCATTTCGCCCACGCCAGCGGACTCGGAACCCGCTACACTGGGACCGAGATCCTTCTGTACGACCCCCCGAGGAGGTAAGGACGGCCATGACCGCAGCACCCCAGGCTTGCCCATCTGCCACCGTAGTGCTTCCCCTACCTGGGCGCGCCGCACGAGCTCGCCATGCGGCCGGACGCGCGCTCGTCTCGCTCGTCGCCGCGCTGCTGGCGCTGGTGCTCCTGCCCGGAGCGGCCTGGGCGGCGGACACCGACGGCGACCAGGTGGACGACGCCTGTGACAACTGCTTGGGCACCTCCAACCCGAACCAGTACGACGGCGACGGCTCGGAAGGCGGCGACGTCTGCGACCCGGACGACGACAACGACGACATCAACGATGTCGACGATCCGGATGACGACGGCGACCCCGGCGACGGTGTTCTCGACATCAACGACAACTGCCGCACCTACAACGACCCCGACCAGACCGACACGGACAACGACGGCTGGGGCGACGTGTGCGACAATTGCCCCGACGACTACAACCCGAGCCAGCTCGACACCGACTGCGACGGCGAGGGCAACGTCTGCGAGCCGGACGGCGAGGACAGCGACGGCGACGGCATCTGCGACGGCCCCGTCTCCGACGGCAACTGCACCGTGGTCACGGACGGCGACAACTGCGCGCTAGTCGAAAACGCCGACCAGACCGAC
>CAYTYV010000220.1:0-2038 GCA_964441055.1 uncultured Polyangiaceae bacterium
ACGGCATCGTTGATGAGGTCGGACATCGAGCGCGCTGTTTCCACGGATTTCAAACGCAAGGCCTTGTGCAACGCAGGGTCGAGATAGACGGTCGTTCGATTCGTCAACGTGGCCATGGCTCACCTCCCCTGTCCATTGTAGGTTAGCGCTATAACATCATGACATCAAGACGTCTGGCCATCATCCAGGCCTCGTCAGCGCGCCCACGCGCCCGCGCCCGTCCCGCTCCCCCATCACCGCGCCCGCATCATCGCCCCCCCGAAAGCTCGCCGAGCCCTCGGCTCGTAAGCCGCACGGCCCAGGGCAGGTCGCGGTGGCGGTACCACTGGGCCTCGCGGCGAAAGGCCTGGGCTCGCCCAGGACCCGTGGGCGGCTCGGCGGCTGGCTTGCTCACGATGCGAAGTCTTCCGCGATCGAAGGCGGCTCCCTCGAGCTGACGACGAAAGGAGGCGAGGTAGCGCGTGGCGTTCTCGCCCTCGGCCTTGCGATGCGGATCCAATCGGCCCGTGACCCAAAGCCACAAGGTGGTGCTTGGCGACGCCTCGCCTTGCGGCAGCAGCGCCTCGAGCACCTTGATGGCGCGGGCGCGCTCGGCCGCCACGGAAAGGTCGTAGCGCTCGACCGCCAGATCTCCGTCGCGCAGACGGCGGAGGTAGACCGCGTCGCGCGCGAGCTCGACCAGGTGCTCGGGAATGTCGCGGCCTGCCACGGTCATGCCTTTGCCCTCGTCGACGAACTCCTTGCGGTTGGGGTTCTCGACGAAGATGGGAACCACGCGGTGGTAGCGCAGCGCTGCGCCGAAGTAGCGCCGATCGCTTGCGGCGATGCGCTCGGCGCCTGCCGCGGCCACGGCCTCGATGCCGCCCGAAGCCGCGCCGATCATCGCATCCACGTCGGACGCGAGCGAGCGCAGGGTGGCTCGGGCCGCGCGGGTGCGCTCCCCGCTCCGGACATCGCCGCTGGCGGCTCGGCTCGCCTCGCGGTGCAAGCTGTCGCTCGGCGGGAAGCTGCCGAACATCTGCTCGGCCGTGGCGATGGCCGTCCAGGCGGCCTCGTCGTCGAGCGCGGGCGCCACAAGCGGCTGGATGGTCCGCCCAGCCGCAACCTCGGCCACGGCTGCCGTCACCCAGCAGGGCGGCATCATGAAGGCGTGGGGCGTGGCGCGAACGGGGTGGTCCTGCTGGCTCCACAGCGAGTCGCGCAACAGGAACACGCCGCGCGTTCCCTGCGCGAGCCGTCTCCAGCGCTCGGCCACCTGCCCGCCGTCGCGCAGCTCGCCGCGCAGCAGGCGGTTGTGCCCCTCGTAGCGCACGTTGCGATACTGGCCCTGGTAGGGGAAGCTCACCTTGAGGATCAGGTGGTCGTAGCGCTCGGGCGCTTGCCACGATGCCCGGTCGTCGTCGGGCCACGGCGGCAGGGGAGGAATCGCGGACGGAGCGTTCGGCTCGGCCTGCGCGCTCGTGGCGGGCGCACTCGGGCTCGTCCCAGCCGCGGGCTCGGCACTGGCCGCTGACGACGCCGAGGCCGCGGTCGGCTGAGCTCGGGCGGCAAGCGGTGGTGGCGCGCCCGCTGAGGAGCTGGCGCCTTGGCAAGCGCCCGCCGCGCCCAGCAGAACGAGCATCCCGACGCTCGCGGCGAACGTAGATCCATGGCCACGCGGGCGCGCTGCTGAGCCACTAACGGCAGGGAAAGATGGGCGGATCACGGATATCCCGGTAGCCCGGCAGAGCCGCCGAATCCACCGACGAGCCGCTCCACGGGCGCCCCCATCGGGCGAAAAGTGCGGCAACGAAGCTGATCTGCATCGAAGCGCGCCTCGTAACCCGTTGATTTCAATCAGAGTACCTGAAGTCCCGCGCGTGCTCTCGCGTGCCCCTTGTCGACCCGTTGGAATGCTGCCCACCGACCAGAGGTTCCGACTTAAGACATGCACCACGCCAGCAATTCGGTTATGCATGCCCTGGTGCGCTCGGGTTGGGAATACCCCGGTCGCGATGCACGCCGCGCGTCGGCCGCAACCCGTCGCGCCGATGACGAC